>JANYLR010000021.1 GCA_025363715.1 Holophagaceae bacterium
GCAGTGGCCGCCGGGCGATGTGGTTCATCGTTCAAGGCCGCTAACGCAGCTGGGCGCGCGGCTGGCCCCGTCCCGAAGGGCAAGGGGCGGCGCCCGGCGCGATACTGCGTCAAGCTCCTCGTCAATAGTACCGCTATTGCCTCCAGCTAACGGCACGCTGCGCGTGCCTCCCACTCGCCTTCGGCTCGTGGAGCCGGAGCCTCCGTCGCTTTCCTTGTCTCGCTTGGGCGGCGCCCCTTGCGCGGCCACACCCCACTTTGAAAACAAACCCTAGAACCGTGCGGTGAGGGTGATGCCGATGTTGCTGCGGCGCCGTACGCTCAGCCCGGGCGAGAAGGGCCGCTCCAGGTGCTCGCCCTCCAGGCTGAGGGCCCAGCTGGGATGGAAGGCCCAGCCCACCCGCAGCCGCGGGCCGAGGAAGGCGCCTTCGCCCGGGGGCACTTCCACCACCGCGCCGAAGCCCAGGAACAGGGAGTTGGCGGTGGCGTTCGCATCGGCCACGAAGCGGATGGCGTTGCCGCCGTCATCCCAGTGGCGCACTCCCAGGCCGATGCCCAGGTGCAGGTGGGTGAAGTCGCCACGGTCCCGCACCTGCAGTTCGGTGATGGGTACGGTGAACTCCGCGGCCGTGGCCCGGGGCTGCCGGATCATCGAGACCAGGGCTGATTGGGCCGCCAGGGGCAGGAAGGCCAGGGATAAAAGGAACACGGTTGGGCGCATGGGTGGATTACCGCCTGGAGGCACGGTGGTTTAGCGTTGGATCGGACCCAGGCAGTACAGAATTTACCTATCCATGACAAAAATTCGATAGGGGCCATAGTGACTACCACTCACGACCTGTCTGTCTGGAGTAGCCGATGAAGATCAGCCGAAAACTGATGTGGGGCTTCGGCCTGTGCGCCGTCGCGGTGGCCTTCGTGGGGGGCATGGGCTACGACATGAATGCCACGATCACGAGCTCGAGCCGCCGGGTGATTGAGGTCAATACGAAGCTGGTGGAGCATGCCCAGCGCATGCGGGCCAACATCAACATGCTGCGCCGCTACGAAAAGGATCTCTTCCTGAACGTCGGTGACGCCGCCGCCATCGCCAAGTACCAGAAGAGCTGGGACGAGGCTCGGGAGCACGCAAAGAAGCGCATGACCGAGCTCACCCGGCTGGAGACCGGGCCCAAGGATCTGGCGATCCTGGCCGAGATCAACGGTCAGCTGGAGGCCTACGCCAAGGGCTTTGCCAGCGTCGCGGGCCAGATCCGATCCGGAGCCATCAAGACACCGGCCGAGGCGAACCGCGCCATCGGCGAGTTCAAGTTAGCCACCCACCAGGCGGAGGCCACCATCACGGCGTACGCCGCCAAGCAGGATCAGGACATCACCCGAGTCATAAAGGACATGGATGACGCCAACCAGCGGGGCCAGGTCGTCATGTCGGCGATCCTCCTGCTCACCTTCGCCAGCATGGGGGCCTTCGCGACCAAGCTGATCGGATCCATTCGCAAACCCCTCCAGGACATTGCCCACCTGGTGACGGATATGGGCCAGGGCCAGGGGGACCTGACCCACCGGCTGGAGTACGCCGGCAAGGACGAACTCGGGGACATCTGTGAGGGCTTTAACCAGTTCGTCGCCAAGCTGCGGGGCATCATCTCCCAGGTGGCCCAGACCTCGCACCAGGTGGCCTCCGCCACCCAGGAGCTCAGCGCCACGGCGGAGCAGATCAACCAGACCACGGCGGAGCTGAGCCAGAATGCCGAGCGGCAGCGGGGAGCCATGATCCAGTCCTCCTCGGCCCTGGAGCAGATGTCCGCTTCCATCGTGCAGGTTCGCGCCGCCGCGGGCGAAGCCGAAAAGGTCGCGGACGGTTCCCTGACCATGACGGCTCATGGCAGTGCCGCCGCCAAGGAGAGCAACCACGCCATGGATGCCATCAAGGAATCCTCCGGCAAGGTGGGCCGCATCACGGGGGTGATCGCCGATATCGCCAGGCAGACCAACCTGCTGTCCCTAAATGCCGCCATCGAAGCCGCCAAGGCCGGGGCCCAGGGCAAGGGCTTCGCCGTGGTGGCCGAGGAGATCCGCAAGTTGGCGGAGCGCAGCGCCACCGCCGCCAAGGAAATCTCGGGACTCATCGGCGAAAGCAGCGAGCGGGTGGACATGGGCGTGGAGTCCGTGGGCAGCGTGGGGCGCAGCCTCAGCTCCATAGAAGCGGCCACCCGGGAGAACACGGACCGCATCCGCGGCATCTCCCTGGCCATGGAAGAGCAGTCCAAGGCCAGTCAGGAGATGGTGTCCGCCGTCGGTACCACCACCCAGATCTCCGAGCAGACTGCGGGCGCCTCCACCGAGCTCTCTTCAACCATTCACGAGGTCTCCCGCACCATCGAGGAACTGGCCCGGATCGCCAACGACCTGCGGCTTCAGACCTCGCAGTTCAAGCTCGCCTAGACCGCCATTCCTCCACCAGCATCCCGTACACGGCATGATCCACGTGCCGGTCCGCCAGCTTCTCCACCTGCCGCAGGGTGCCCTCATGGCGGAAGCCCAGGCGCTCGGGAATGGCCCGGCTGCGGCGGTTGCGGACGCCGGCGCGGATCTCGATGCGATTGAGCTGGAGGGTGCGAAAACCGTGGCGGATCAGTGCGGTCACGGCGGCGGTCATGAGGCCGTGCCCTTCGGCCTCTTGAGCCAGCCAGTAGCCAAGGGCGGCACTGCCGTTGGCGGGGTCAATCCATACGAAGCCCGCGACGCCCACCAGCCGCTCCCGCCACCAGAGGCCAAAGGACTGGCCCCGCCCCGCCCGGTCCTGGGCCCGCACCCGGAGGATGAAGGCCCGGGAATCCAGGACGCTACGGTTGGCGTCGGGCCAGGGCAGCCAGCGGCGCAGGCGCTCCCGGTTGGCCTCCACCAGGGCGTACAAGGCCTTCGCGTCACGGAAATTGAACGGGCGCAGCTCCAGGCCGCGGCCTGCTTTCAGGGCTTCGGCCATCACTGCCCCGCGGGGTCTTGCTGGGCTGCGGCCCGGCCGGCGCGCCAGAGCGCCTGCAGCTGGTCCAGCAGCGCACCGAAGCGATCCAGGTGCATGGCGTTGGGGCCATCGCTGTGGGCCTGCTCGGGGCAGTCGTGCACTTCGAAGAAGAAGCCGTCCACGCAGGTGGCCGCCGCCCGCGCCAGGGTGGGGATCATCTCCCGGGCACCGCCGGTGGCGTTGCCCAGGGCGCCGGGTTTCTGCACGCTGTGGGTGGCGTCGAAGATGACGGGGCAGCGGGTCTTGCGCAGGTGCGGGAAGCTCTGAAAATCCACCACCAGGTGGCCGTAGCCGAAGGTGGAGCCGCGCTCGGTCACCCAGACGGGGCCGTGGCTGGGGACGGACTGCAGCTTTTCCACGCCATGCTTGAGATCCCACGGCGCGAGGAATTGCCCCTTCTTCAGGTTCACGGTGCGGCCCGTGGCGGCCGCGGCCAGCAGCAGATCCGTCTGGCGGCAGAGGAAGGCGGGGATCTGCAGCACGTCCACGGCTTGGGCCGCCGGGGCGCACTGATCGCTTTCATGCACATCGGTGAGCACGGGAACGCCGTAGCGGCTGCGCACCTCGGCCAGGATGTCGAGACCGCCCGCCATGCCCGGCCCGCGGTGGCTGCCGCCGCTGGTGCGGTTGGCCTTGTCGAAGCTGGACTTGTAGATGAAGGGGATGCCCCGGGCCTCCGCCAGGTCCCGCAGGCTACTGGCCATGAAGTGGGCGTGCTCCCGGCTTTCGATGACGCAGGGCCCCGCGATGAGGAAGAAGCTCTGGTCGGTGAAGGGTCGGTTGAAGTCCATGGCTACCTCACTGCCAGTTTAACTGCACTGACCCCATTGACGTGTTGTCATCCGTCTTGTTCGAACCGCTACCATAGTGTCCAATAGGGTACCGATCATTCCCATTCAACCCATTGTGTCCGGAGCCACCTCATGGCGAAGCTGCTGATGGAAGACGATCTGAACCGGCGCCTGGTGGCCCTGCTCCAGCAGGAGGGGCGCATGAGCCACGCCGAGTTGGCCGAGCGCCTGGGCGTGAGCCGGCCCACGATCATCGACCGGGTGAAGCGCCTGGAAGCGGACGGGGTGCTGGGTGGCTACGCGGCCCGGGTGAGCCCCGCCTCCGTGAACAAGCCCACCGTGGCCTTCGTGGCGGTGCGCTACAAGGACAACAACGAGATCATCGAGCAGCGCTTCATCAAGGCGCTCGAGGAGGAACCCGACATCCTGGAGGCCCACACCATCGCCGGGGACGATGCCCTGCTGTTGAAGATCGTGGCCGATACCCCCGCCGGCATCGCCGAGCGCCTGCGTCGCATCCGGGCCCTGGGGCCCATGGTCACCACGCGGACCACGATGGTGCTGGAAACCCACTGGGAGAAGGCGGGCCCGAGCCCCTTCCCCGTCGACCGGGAGGGGAAGAAGGTCAAGAAGTGAACTCCGGGCCACGGACGCGCTGATGCTCGCCTGGCTGGCCTACCTGACGGTGGCCGTGGTCTGGGGTTCCACCTACTTCTTCATCGCCTTGGGCCTGCAGTCCTTCACCCCCTACGGCATGGTGGCGGCGCGGTTCTCCGTGGCCGCCCTCCTGGCTCTGGGGTTGGGGCGGCTGCGCCGGGAGTCCTGGCCGCCCCTGCGGGAGGCGGGGCACCTCATGGTGGTGGGCGCCCTGCTGCTGGGCGGCTCGAATGCATTGGTGTCCTACGCCGAATTGCATGTCTCCACGGGCCTCGTCGCCGTCCTGGCGGCCCTGGTACCCCTCTGGCTGGCGGTCTTCTCCATGGCGAAGGAACCCCTGGGACCCAAGGGCTGGGCGGGCATCGCCCTGGGCATTGCCGGCGTGGCCGTGCTGGTGTGGCCCAGTGGCGGCCTGCGCATCCACCCGGGGGGCCTGGCGGCCATGGTCGCGGCTCCCCTCATCTGGGCCTGGGGCACCCTGCACGGCAAGCACTTCGTCCATGGCGGCGGCCTCATGACCAATGTGGGTATCCAGATGCTGACGGCCGCGATCATCGGCCTGGTGGTTTCCCCGCTCACGGGCGGGTTCCTGCGGGGCCCCCTGACGCACAAGGCCCTCTGGGCCGTGGCCTACCTGGCCCTCTTCGGCTCGCTGCTCGCCTTCTCTGCCTACATCTACCTGGCCAAGGCTTGGCCCCCCGCCAAGATGGGCACCTACGCCTACCTCAACCCCCTCGTGGCCGTCCTGCTGGGCAGTGTGATCCTGCACGAGAAGTTCGGCCTCCGGGAGATCCTCGGCATGGCCGTCATCCTCACCGCCGTGGCGCTGGTGCAGTTGCGGACGAAGGCCGAGTTGCCTTGAGGAACCCGAGGAGGTGATCCGCCGATCTTTTTCGGAGAACAAGGGGTTGACAGCAAACAGGGGGGGGTATGTTTCAAAAACAACCAAGGTGTAACATATGCAAATCAAATGGCTACTCGGTCTTGTATTGATTGGGTGCTGTGTTTCGTCGCCAGCCCAGGTACCATGCCCACCCACGGGCGACGGCCCGTGCTACGACGCTGCGAACTGCAACTATGTGAACTGCATCGCGCGCACCCCGACCTACCAGTGCTATTTTAAAAAATGTGCGGAAGTGGCTGCCTGTGACAAGGGCGGGGAGGGCGGGGAGGGCGGAAAGGGCATAGACATCCCGTACGACCCGATGGGCTAATAACCCGTTCGATGTTTTAGTTAATTTGTGGCTGTGCTGCCGAGGACAACCAATAGCAGGAGCGCCATCGTGAAACCCATTCTCCATGTTGTTGCTTTACTTCTTGCTCTGTGTTGTCTGCGTCCACTGAATGGCCAGGCCTGGCGGGGACGGCCCAAGATCACGGATAGAATCGTATGGCTGGAGGGCGGCGGCTGGGCTCACCTCCCTTTTAGTCCTGGTAGCCAGGTGACCCTGGTTCTGAATGGTCAAAAGGAAGTGATTCCAACCCCGCTTGGCGGTGGGAATGGCTGGAGCATCTCCAACGGAACAATTTTTACCCTTTCCTTTGCTATGGATGGGCATCAGGAACGCCTCTGGCTCAATCGGAGGAATTTGACCGACCGTGGCTCCGATTGGGAGCGTGTGGCAGAAATTGATGGCATCCGCGGTATTCCACTGTTCCTAATCCCTCTAAAAAAACCGGATGACTGCTACCTGGCTTTGAATTGGACAGAGGGCTTTTTCGACAAGGAGCAGGCCTCTTTTGCTGCGATATTCCGGCTGAAGGAAGGTCGCATGGCGCTGGACTCCATCGTGGACATGCCCTCACCCTTCTCCGGCCTTGCCACCAGGAGGGTAGCGACTCCGGGTGTGGAAGCCCCCGCTCCCGTGGCAGGAGAGCCGGGAGCCCCAAGCCCCCGGTTCAGTTGCGAAGCAACCATGCCTGGGCTTCACCCAAGCCTGTGGGCACCCGCATCGGTGGGTGACTACGTGGTGTTGGCTTCTTCGAAAAGTGCCGTTTTGTGGGCTTTTAGTGTCGTGGACGGGCAGTGCAAGCGAGTGCTCAACCTTCACGATCTCAAGGCCGAAGACCTTCCTCATCTCGGGGCTTTGGACCACTTCCTCCTTGCCATGCAGCCCACCAAAAAGGGAACCCTTCTGGTGGCGACCAGGAGCCCAGAGGTGATTCCTGCCGCGAAGGAGATCGGCCGCCTGGCTGGCAAAGCTGCGTCACGAGAGATGCTTGCTCGCTGGGCCGCTTCTCCAATGGAACTTCGTTGGCTGGAAATCGATCCGGTGACCTGGAAGGTTGAACAGGAACCCTCGTACCCATGGCCTCTTCCCCAGGCAGGGGAAACCTTTGAACAGCTCTCCCGCTTTCAATTCATTCTCGATCAAGATGGTCGGGTGAAGGGGAATCTCAAAGGCCCATGGAATCAAGTCCTCGTTGGAGCTGGGCTAGACCATCAACCGCAAAGCAAGGTTGACGAGGGGCCCGGAAGTCCGGGCCGCCCCGAGTCGGACGGACCAAGTCTGGCTGCACCGAAACCGAGCCCGACCCCAAGCAAACCCCGATAGTGCCGATGGCGGCATCGAGAACATTTTCTGGGCCTTCAGGTCATTCAGGCGTGTCCGGTTTGGGGCCAGTCTGCAACAACCGCCAGGCCGCCGCTCCCAGCATCAGCAGCGCCAGCCCGGCGATCCAGGGCATCCAGGGGCGGGCGCGCAGATCGGCGCCTTCACGGCGGGGCAGGCCCTGGTCATCAGGCTCAGCGGCGCCAAGGCTGAGGGGCCTGGTGGCGGTGAGGGCGCGCAGGGCGGGCAGGGCGCCCAGGCTGCCGGGGGCCGGCTTGGCTTCGCCGCCCAGGTGCAGGGCATAGGCCTGCCCCGCTTCGGCCGGGAAGATCAGGGTCTGCCGCCGCACGAGGATCCGCACGCGCAAGGGCGTGGCCCCCTCGGGCAAGGTGAAGGTGAGGGTCTTCGCCTGGATCGGCGAGAGGGCGATGCGACTCGACTTGGTGTTCAGGGCGGGCAGGTTCCACACCAGGTCGTTGCAGTAGGAATCCCGGTAGTCCTCTTGGCCTTCGCTAAGGCGAATGTCCGGACGCAGGGGCGCCACGGGGGGCGCCAGCAGCAGGTCGAGGCCCACCACCCGCTGGGTGTCCGGCAAGGTGAGGCGCCAGGTGCGGGGGCGGCCAGGTTCGGGTGTGAGCACGCCATCCATGGCCAGCTCGGTTTCCAGGGCCTCGGGCCGGGTTTCGGCGCGGGCGGAGAGGCCGCGGATCCGCGGGGCCTCGCCCTGGGAGGCCAGCAGGGTCAGCCGATAGCGCTCGCCATCCCAGGGCAGGTCCAGGCTGCGGCGATTGCCGGAAGGCGACAGGTCGTAGAGGTGCAGGGGCGATATCGGATCGTAGGCGATGAAGCCGCCCCTCTCGCGCTGACGCTCGGCCTGCACCTGGGCCACCCATGGGGCCCGGCCGTCCAGGTCGAGCTCGATCCTGAGGTGTTCGCGTTCTCCCACCCGCCAGCCCTCCGGCAGCCGCAGGGAGAACTCCACCGTGGGCCGGCCCTCTTCGTCCTTGCCTGTGAGCAGGTTTTCGAGCGGCAGCAACCGGGTTTCCCAGAGGCCTTCGCGGGCTTCCAGGAAGGGAAGGCTCCGACCCGAGGCATCGCCGATCCAGGCGCCCTGGAGCCGACGTTGAGCCTCCGCATCCAGGGGCAGACGCGCCCAGCCATTGGCCGGGGCCGGGGAGATGGGGCGGCGCTGGAGGGAAGCGCGGTCCTCCCGGGCGCAGGCGGCCAGCAACAACAGGAGCAGCAGGGCGGCGCGCTTCATGAGGCTGCTCCGGCCCGCTTGCGGTTCGCCAGGATGGCCGCGGCCATGCCGATGGCACCCACGCCCAGGAAGGCCAGGGCCCGCAGCGGGGTGTCGGCGCGATCCAAATCGGAGGCGATGAGCTTGAGGCTGGCCAGGCCCATCCAGGCATAGCCCGCGAACATGAAGGCGCGGCGGGCTTCGTCCCGCTGCCCGAGGCCGTGCATCCACTGCCAGGCCCCGGAGAGCGCCCACACCAGGGTCATGGCGATGGAAGCCGCGCGGGAGAGGCCATAGCCTTTGTGAGCCGGCGATTGGAAGTACTGCACCACCCGGGCCGCTTCGAAGGCCAGGGTCACGTTGGCGGTCAGTTCCAGGGCCAGGAAGGCGATCACTCCGAGCGGTCCACCTCGTCGCGTCAACATCCACCACGCGGCGGAAGCCAGAGCCCCCTCCGCGAAAGCCGAGTTGAGGAAGGGGGTCAGGCCGCCGCTGCGGAAGAGAAAGCCGTCCAGACCGTGGAAGGCCCAGCGCAGGGTGGTGAGCAGGGCCAGGGCGGCGGCCAGCCAGCGCAGGGCCGTGGCCTCCTGGGCGAAGTCACTGTCTTCCGCTTTCAGGGAAGCCCAGGCGAGGCCCAGGGCGAAGACGCCCCACAGGGGCCCCACCCAGCGCCAGGCCAGGGCTACGGGCACCGCCAGGGCCAGGTGCCCGGCGGCCAGGGCCAGCAGGCCCCAGTCGGCCCGGCGGCCCTCCATGCGCGAGCGCAGCGGCTGCACCAGCAGCAGGTTCAGGGCGGCGGCGGCGATGACCGGCAGGGCGAAGGTCTCCACCGCGAGCCCCAGGTGCTTCCAGGCCAGCCAGCCGTACGTGGTGGCCAGGATGGAGGCCACGAGCCAGAGGGCGGTGGGCGTGCCGGGGATCTCCTCGGTGCGGGGCAGCCAGGCCCAGAGCCCCGCGAGCAGCAGGTGGAGGATCAGGAGCAGACCGAGGGTGGAGGCGTCTGCCTTGCCCACTTCCAGGCAGGCGGGCAGGAGCAGCAGCCAGGTGCCCACCAGAGCCGTCCAGCGGGCGCCATGCCAGCTCCCGCCCGCGTGGGCCAGGTAGGGCACGGCCAGGGTGGCGGCCATGAGCACGGCCAGGTACACGGCCAGGGCCACTTCGTGATGGCCGCCCTGGCTGAACACCAGGGGCGCCACGAGGCCCGAGACCAGCGAAACAGTAAGTGCCCCGCCGCTGCGGCCCCGGGCGGCCAGAGCACCCGCCAGCAGGGTGACGAGGGCCGTGGCGGCCAGGCCCATGGGCGCGGCATAGAAGTGGTATTCCATGGCCCCGGCGCGGAAGGTGAACTGCAGGGTGCCCAGGCCCGCCAGCAGCAGCGCCACGCCCAGGCGGCGGCTGTCGCCCAGGATCAGCTTCGCGGCGAAGGCGGCGATGGCGCCGCCCACCAGCAGGCCCAGGACGAAGCGCAGCTCCGCCCCCACCCAGCCCTGCTGGATGGCCCAGCGGAAGAAGAAGAGGGCGCCGAAGAGGAAGATCGATGCCGCGATTCCCGCGATCCAGACCACCGGTGAGATTTCCTTGCGTGGGGTGGCGGGCCGGATGACTGGACGGGGCCTGATGGGGGCCTGGGGCTGGGTGGGGGCCTGGCCCTGTGACGCGGGCGCCTGCTGCCGCTGCAGCAGCCAGGCGACCTGGGCCTCCAGCTGAGCCACGCGCTCCGCGAGATCCTCCGAGCCGGGTTGGTCCTTGGGGGCCTGGGGTTCCATGACAACTCCATACGGATGCGTATGGAATCTTCAACCCAGCCTCCGGAGCTGTCAAGAGCTTGGTGGTCGCGGAAGCCACAGAAATTCACAGAAGGCGCAGAAGATGGCGCTCCGCTCACCTCAAAGTCATTTTTCCGTGTCTTCCGCGCAGCTTCCGCGCCTTCCGTGACCAGCGCTTGGTCGATGGCCTCAGCCGACGACGCGGTTCCGGCCCTCGGCTTTGGCCCGGTAGAGGGCCTTGTCGGCGCGGGAGAGCATGCGCTCGATGGAATCGTCCCCGGCTTCCCAGGTGGCGAGGCCGATGCTCAGGGTCACCCGGTCGTTGGCCGGCAGGCCGGGAATGGGATCCACAGCCACCGATTCCCGGAGGCGCTCGGCCATGGCGCGGACGCCCTCCAGATCCGTCTGGGGACAGTAGGCCAGGAACTCTTCGCCACCGATGCGGCCCAGCTGATCCACCTTGCGCAGCCCGAAGACCATGCGCTGGGCTAGGACGCTGAGCACCTGGTCGCCCACGGCGTGGCCGAAGCGGTCGTTGACGGCCTTGAAGTGGTCCAGGTCCACCAGCATGACGGACAGTCCCTGGCCGAACCGCCCACACTGGTCCAGCTCCATGCCCAGCATGTCGAGGATGTGCTTGCGGTTGAAGAGGCCCGTCAGCGGATCCCGGATGGCCTGGTGGTAGATGCGCAGACGCGAATCCTCGAGGCTCAGCAGGCGGCCCAGTTCCTCGGCGGCGATCTCGAAGAGGCGCTCGTAGTCCTCGGCGGAACGGCGTTCGGTGACGAAGGCCAGGGAACCCACCACCGGGTAGCCCGGCGTGGTAGCCGGGAAGACCCGCAGGATCGGATCGCGGAGGGTGCGTCGGCGCTCGTCGTCATCGGAAGCCGGATGCCACTGGCAGCTGGGCGCGGCCTGGAAGAGGCCCTGCTTGGCCACCGCCTGCTCCAGCTCCAGCAGGTCCTCGGGGCTGGCGGAGGAGCCGTGCACGCCCTTGCACCAGAGGCCTTCCTCGCCGAGGTAGGCCACCAGCAGGGCGCCCGGGAGGATCAGTTCCTGCAGGATCTCGATGAAGCCCTGGATGAGCCGGGGCGTGTCGTGGTCCGCGGTGTAGAGCCGCGCGACTGAATCCCGCAGGGCTGTCTCGATGAGGCGCTGCTCCAGGGCCTGGGCCAGCCGGTGCTGGATGGCATCCACGCCGAAGTTCTCCTGGGCCAGCTTGGGCACGGCGTGGGCCGTGCGCGGCCGGGCGGACTGGGCCGCCAGGGCGGCGGCCACTTCCACCACGTGGTCCAGGTCGCGGCCCTTCACCAGGAAGCGGTCGGCGCCGCAAGTCTTGGCCCAGAAGCGGGCGAGGCCCGTGCCCTGCGCGGTGAGCAGCAGGACCGGCAGGTGGCGCGTGGCCCGGTCATCCTTCACCAGGCGGCAGAACTGGTAGCCGTCCAGCAGGGGCATGACGCAGTCGCTCACCACCACATCGGGGTATTCCGTGGCCAGCAGGATCAGGGCCTCGGCCCCGTTCCGGGCTTCGATGGTCAGGTGGCCGTGACGCTGGAAGAGGTGCCGCAGCAGGCTCAGCTGAATGGGATTGTCATCCACCAGGAGGACCTGGAGCGACTGGGGACCCTTCGGCGCGACATTCGTCATTGGTTCCATTTAGCGGATGGTGCGAGACAGCGGCATGGGTTGCAGAACCCCTCGGGCTCGGCCCGGTCCGTGGGATGCTGGGGCAGGGAGAACACCTCATCATGACTGCTGGAAACGGAATATGACAAGGGCAGAGAATCTGAACCAGAAGCTTGGCTAGGTATGGAGGCGCCGCTGCTGCTCGCGCTATCCCGTGCCTGGCTGCGCGAACGGGGCGAGGTGCCCGTCGACGCGATCTGGGCGTCGAGCCGGGCCCTGGGCCTCCGCTGGGCGGGGCGCAAAGCGCAGGAAGGCTGGATTCTGCTGCTCCAGCCGCAACCTGAACTGTGGCTGCTGGGCACGGAGCATCCGGCCTGGAAGCGGCTGCAGGCCGAGGCGCCGAAGGACAGCCCGAAGCTTTGGGGCCCATGGTTCCAGGGCGCAAGACTGCGGGCGGTGGAGGGCGATCCTCGGGAGCGGTGGCTGGGCCTGCTGTTCCAGCGGCGCGCCATCACCGGTCGGCTGGAGACGCTGAGGCTGGCCTTCCAGGCGATTCCCGGGCGGCCCGGCATTCGGGTGGATGGCCTCGATACGCAGGTGCCCCGATTGGGCCTGGGCGTCCCCTTTCCGGCGGCGGCGCCGCAACCCAGTTCGGATCCCCCGCCGATGGTGCGCTGGCGCGAACGCTGGGGCGGGCGCCTGGGTGCCGCGCTGGCAGGAGATGAGGCCGAGGTGCTGGAGGGGGAAGGCGAGTTGCTGGCCCGGCATCGCGCCTGGTCCGAGGCCCGGGCGGAGGCGCTCATTCTGGCCCCGGCCAAGGCCGCGGCGGAGCGGCGACGCCAGACGGAATCCGCGCGGCTGGATCGCCTCGCTCAGGCGCTGGAAAGGGACCGGGCGAAGCACGGGGCCCAGCTCCCGCTGAAGGACGCCGCGCGTCAGGTGTCGGCGGAGCTCTACCGGCTGAAGGGCGCCACCCGGGAGGCGCTGCTGCTGGATGGCACGCGCCTGCCGCTGCCGGAGGGCAGCACCGCCGAGGACGCAGTGCAGGCCTGGTTCACCGCCGCCAAGAAGGCGGAGCGGGGCCTGGCCCGAGTCGCGGAACTGGAGGCCGAGCTGGCCCGGGAGCGGGCCGCCTGGCTGAAGCGGGCTGCTGTGGAAGCGGAAACCCTTGCGCCGGAGCTGCCGCCTGCGCGACAAACGAAGGGGAAGGGCGCGGCGAAGGGCGCCCTAAAGGACAAGGGGACGAAGCGGATGCAGGGCGAAGGGAAACGCAAGGATGGCAAGGGCGTGGCCTTCCGCAGCGTCATGGTCGACGGCTTCGAGGTCCTCATCGGCAAGGGGGACGCCGAGAACGACCAGCTCACCTTCAAGGTCGCCGACAACCTGGACTTCTGGTTCCACGTGGCCAGCGTGCCCGGCAGTCACGTGGTGCTGCGCAATCCCGACAAGCTGAGCGAGCTGCCGCGGCACGTCCTGGAACGCGCCGCGGAGTTGGCCGCCTACCACAGCAAGGCCCGGGACGGCGGCAAGGTGGAAGTCCACATGGCCCGCATCGCTGACATCAGCAAGCCCCGGGGGTTCGCGCCGGGAAAGGTGATTCTTAAGAAGTGGGTGGGGATCCGCGTTTACCCGAAGCCGTAATGCAGGCTTCAGGCCTCAGGCTTCAGTAAAGGCACTGCGCCCACGGGGCGCAGCCTACTTGGCGGCCGCAGGCCGCCAAGCCACTGGAGCCTGGAGCCTGAAGTCTGGGGCCTGATCTACTCCATCTTCACCGCGAAGGGCTTGAACCCGGCCTTCTTGAGCTTCTCGCCAGTCTTGTCCATGGCGGCGCGGTCGGCGGGCTTGCTGAGGCGCACCTTGAACTGGTTCTTCTCTTTCACCGTGCTGGTGGCAAAGCCCGCAGCCTTGGCTTTGTCGGCCACCCGCTTGGCTTCGGCGGCCTCGGCGGTGGCGATCAGCTGCAGAGTCCAGGCTTCGGTGGCCGGTTTTTCAGGTGCCTTCGGTTCGGGCTTGGCCTCGGGTTTGGCGTCGACCTTGGGCCCAGCAGCATCCACCTTCTGGGCGGGCACAAGCTTGTCCGGTCCATCCCCCTCAAAGAGCTTGAGCTGATCCAGGAGGGGTTCCGGCAGTTCCCGCAGCTCCTCCTCCACGCCCTTCTGCAGGGGTCGCCGCAGGGCAGCGCTCTGCTTGCCCACCTGCACGCCGAGGACGAAGGCGAGGGTCAGCAGGCCCACGCCCACGCCTGCCACCCACAGGATGGACTGGCTGGCGATGCTGATCTGGTCGCGCTGGCTCATCGTGGATCCAATCTAACGCCTTCCAGCAGCGCTGCGTACTGACCACCGCTGCTGGCCGGGGCGCTGACGAGGGCGCGGTCGGCGCCTTCCAGCAGGGCCGCGGCCAGCAGCTGGGCGCCGGAGCCGCCGAATTCGCCCCAGAGGAGCTTGGGATGGAGGGCTGCGGGCCAGTCCGGATGGGTGGCGGCCAGGCCCGCTTCCATGGCATCGAGGCGGGCGAGGCCGTTGCCGCCACCGATGCGGCGGTCCGGGCTTACAGGGCCCAGGGCCGAGACGGCCGCGGCCAGGGCCGCCGAACGCTCGGCTTCGGTTGTCGCTGCCGAGGACCGGGCGGTCAGGGCGCGGAGGGTGGCCCGGGGCTTCGCGCCCCGGGTATCCGCGTGGGTGCGGGTCTCCAGCAGGAAGGCCTGGGCCCCTTCTCCCGGCAGGAAGCCCCGGCCCGAGCCGAATTCGGGATCGCCCTGGCGGTCCAGCATCCGGGACCCCCGGCAGACGTCCAGCAGCAGGGGGAAGAGGCCATCGGTGCCAATGACCAGGGCCACCTCCGCCAGGCCGGCCCGCAGCCAGCGGGCGGCCTGCTCCAGGGCCACGAAGGCCGCGTTCTCCCGGTCCACGAAGGTGGCGCTGGGCCCTTTCAGGCTGAAGGCCAGGGCCAGATGGCCGCTGGTGGCATTGGCCACGCAGTTGGGGAACACGAGTGGAGAGGCGCCCTCAGGCCCGCGCTGGAGGTAGGGCCGCATGAAGGCCTCGCTGGCCTCGCTGCCGCCGGTGAGGGTGCCCACGGCCACGGCGATGCGCTCCCCCATGAGTTTGGGATTGAGCCCCGCGTCCTGGAAGGCCTGGTGCGCGGCCACCCAGGCGAAGCGGGAGGGCCGGTCCAGGCGTCGCAGCTGCATGGGCGGGATGATGCCCGCGGGATGGAAGGCCGTGCAGGCGGCGCCCCGGCCCAGGCCCAGGGCCGCGGGAAGCTCGGCGAAGCAGGGCACCTTGGCAGCCAGGCTGACGCGGGCGGCTTCGATGCCATCCCCGCAGGGCAGCACCAGGCCCAGGCCCGTGATGACGAGGTCGGTCGGATGACTCATGGGGCTTCACAGTCGAGGAAGCGAGGACTCGCCGGAATGACAGAAAAAGCTGGAGCACAGAGGACACAGAGAACCACAGAGGACACAGAGAAAAGCGCTGTTCGCGAAAGACACGGAAGATAGCTGGAAGGCACGGAAAAGGGTAGGGGCGTCCGCTCCGAAAGCATGGGCTGGACCCCGGGGGCGCCTGGTCCGCGCTTTTGGGATGCGGCAAAGGCGCCCCCGGGATCACTTCCGGCCGCGCCGGAAGCCGCCTTCGGCGGGTCCGTGCGGAGAGGGCCACACCCCCTTCCGTGTCCTCTGTGTAATTCCGTGTCTTCCGTGACCAGCCGGGCTTTGGCGCTTGCGAGGTTCATTTTCCCTCCCATCGTCGAAGCAGCAGGCACACGTTGTTGCCCCCGAACGCGAACGCATTCACCAGCGCGGCGCGCACGCGTCGTGCTTTCGCCTCCCTCGCGGTGCAGTCCAAGTCGCACACCGGATCGGGCTCGTCGAGACGCAGGGTGGGACTGACGACCTGATCCCGCAGGGCCAGGATGGCGGCGGCGGCACCGAAGGCCCCGGCGGCCCCCAGGGTGTGGCCGAACTGGCTCTTGGTGCTGGTGACGGAGACCGCGTCCGCAGCAGGTCCCAGGGCCCGGCGGATGGCCAGGCATTCCGCGCCATCATTGGCGGGGGTGGCGGTGCCGTGGGCGGAGACCAGGTCCACCTCGGTGGCTTCGCAGTGACCCACGCGCAGGGCCATGACTAGGGCCCGAGCCGCGCCCTCGCCCTCGGGATGGGGGGCGGTGGGGTGGTGGGCGTCCATGCTGGCGCCGTAGCCCAGCACTTCGGCGTAGATCACCGCGCCCCGGGCCTGCGCCCGGTCCAGGGGTTCCAGCACCAGTTGCACGGCGCCTTCGCCCAGGTTCAGGCCCGCCCGGTCCCGGCTGAAGGGGCGGCATTTCCGGGGATCCACGGCCTTGAGGCAGGAGAAGCCGCCGTACGTGGTGCGGCAGAGGCTTTCGGCGCCCCCGGCCACGGCGAGGTCGAGCTCGCCGGCGACCAGCCGCTCCCAGGCCTGGCCGATGGCCAGCAGGCTCGATGAGCAGGCGTTCATGATGGTGCCCCGGGGGCCCGTGGCGCCCAGACGCTGAGCCAGGGCATCGGTGACCGTGCTGGGACTCTGGTAGACGGGCTCCACGGCCTGACCGCGCCGTCCGGCCAGGCGCTCCTCCAGGTAGGCCTCGGCCACGGGGAGGCCGCTGGTGCCGGCCCCCTGGAAGACGCCGATGCGCTCGGGATCGCCCCTCAGCGGGAGGCCGTCCAGGGCCTCTTCCAGAGCCCGCAGGGCCATGAGTTCACAGAGGGTTTGGTGTTTTGCCGCCTCCATGGCCACTTGCCCGGCGATCTGGGCGGGTTCCAGGGGCAGGTGCAGGCGGGTCAGGGGCCCCAGGCCATCCCTTCCGGCCAGCATGGCGGACCAGGTCCCCTCCCGGTCCAGGGCCAAAGAGGACACCAGGCCGAGACCCGTGATGACCACGCGGTGGGGGGGGTGGTTCATAGGCGCTTCACCAGCAGGATCGCAGTGCAGAGCTCGCGGCCCTCGCAGCTCACGGTGCCCTTGAGCTTCATCATCCCCGCGAAGCTGCCTTCGGCCTGGACCTCCAGCCGCAGCCGGTCACCGGGCAGGGCGGGGGCCTTGAAGCGGGCGTCTTGCACGCCCGCCAGGAAGATGGCGGCGCCATGCAGGGACTCGGCCTCCAGGAAGCCCCCGGCCTGGGCCAGCATCTCCAGCAGCAGCACGCCGGGCACCAGGGGGCGCCCTTCGAAGTGGCCCTGCAGGTAGGATTCGCCGAAGGTGACCAGCTTCTCCGCAACGACGCGAACGCCTGGCACCCGCTCCAGCACTCGGTCCACCAGCAGGAAGGGGTAGCGGTGCGGCAGGTGGGCCGGGATATCAGTCATCGGTCGCCTTCGGCTACTTGGCGTGCTCGGCGATGAAGTCTGTCAGCGATTGGACGGATTTGAAGGCCTTCAGGCCGGCGGCCTCGTCCTCGATCTTCACGCCGAAGACCTGCTCGATGCCCAGTACCAGCTCCAGGGCGTCGATGGAATCCAGTCCCAGGCCGTCGCCGAAGAGGGGGGCATCGTCTTCGATCTGGTCCGGGGTCATGCCTTCGAGCTTGAGGCGCTCGATGATCATCAGTTTGACGCGCAGCTTGAGGTCGCTCATGGGTTTCCCGGCAGATTTAGGGTGAAGGCCAATTTTATCCCAGGGCTCCAATGCCCTCGGTCCCTTGTGATCTTGACATGGCCAACCGCCAATCAAAGGGCGCTAAGCTGGACCCTCGCGGAATCCTCCGCCCGAGAGCGCCATGGCCAATCCCGCATCGCCCTTCCTGTCGGTCCTGATCCTCCTGCTGGTCGCCGCCGTGACGGCCATCGCCATCCTGGTGCTGTCGGGCTGGGTGCTGCCCATGCTGAAGCCGAACAATCCCCAGGAGGCCAAGCTGCGGGTCTACGAGTGCGGCGTGCCACCCGTCCAGACTGGCGCCCGGCACAAGTACTCCGTGAAGTTCTACCTGACGGCCATGCTCTTCATCCTGTTCGACGTGGAAGCGGCCTTCCTCCTGCCCTGGGCGGCGAACTACAAGCACGCCCTCTGGACCTTCGCCGCCATGCTGAGCTTCATGGCCACCCTGTTGGTGGGCTTCATCTATGCCTGGGGCAAGGGCGCCTTCGAGTGGGAGCGCTGAGATGGCGGAGCTGGACATCAACGATGCCGTGATGACCACCCGCCTGGACGCGGTGGTCAACTGGGGCCGCAAGAACAGCCTCTGGCCCATGCCCTTCGGCGTGGCCTGCTGCGCCATCGAGTTCATGAGCATGATGTCGTCGAAGTACGACCTCAGCCGCTTCGGCGCCGAGGCCATGCGCTTCAGTCCGCGCCAGAGCGACATGATGCTGATCCTGGGCACCATCACCAACAAGATGGCCCCGGTGCTGCGCACCATCTACGCCCAGATGGCCGAGCCCAAGTGGGTGATCAGCGTGGGCGTCTGCGCCAGCTCGGGCGGCATGTACCGCACCTACGCGACCCTGCAGGGCGTGGACCGGATCATCCCGGTGGATGTCTATGTGCCGGGCTGCCCGCCCCGGCCCGAAAGCATCATCTACGGCGTGATGAAGCTGCAGGAGCAGATCGAGAAGGAATCGCTCTCCATGCGCAAGGACCACATCGCGCGCTTCTACGAAAGCCTGGCCCGGCAGGATGCCCTCCAGGCGGAGAAGGGGCTCACCAGCCAGCAGACCATCCGCGAGATGCTGATGGATGCGGGCGAGCGCGGCGTGGGCACGATTTTCTAGCTGAGGCCGACATGATCATCGAGCACATCGACGCACAGCTGCCCGGCACCGTCACCGACCGGCACGACTTTCGGGGCGACCAGACCATCGTCATCGCCCGGGAGAACCTCCTGGCCGTGGTGGCCCTGCTTCACCGCGAAGGCTTCCAGTTCCTGGTGGATATCACGGCCGTGGACTGGCCGGAGCGTGAGCAGCGCTTCGATGTCGTCTACCACTGGCTCAACCTCGCCAGCCAGGAGCGGCTGCGCGTGAAGGTCCCCGTGGCCGATGGCGCTTCCGTTCCCAGCCTCACGGGCACCTTCAAGACCGCCAACTGGTTCGAGCGCGAAGTATTCGACCTCTTCGGCATCCGCTTCGAGGGCCACCCGGATCTGCGACGCCTGCTCACCTGGGACGACTTCCCCGGCCATGCCCTGCGCAAGGACTTCCCCCTGGATGGCGGCGACGTCTTCTGCATGGAAGGCTGCACCGCGCCCTTCAACAACGGCGAGCGGGGTGGAGCATGACCATGGACTCCCTCGCCCTCTCCCGGCAGCAGCTGGATGGCGATCGCATGATCGTCAACATGGGCCCCTCGCACCCCACCACCCACGGCACGCTGCGCATCGTGCTGGAGCTGCAGGGCGAGACCATCACCAAGGCCACGCCCGAAATGGGCTATCTCCACCGGGGCGTGGAAAAGCTAGGCGAGAACCTCAGCTACCAGCAGTTCATCCCCCTGACGGACCGGCTCAACTACTGCAGCTCCATCATGAACAACGTGGGCTACACCACGGCGGTGGAGAAGCTCCTGGGCATCGAGATCCCCAAACGCGCCCAGCAGATCCGGGTGCTGGTCTCCGAGCTGGCCCGCATCGCCGACCACCTGGTCTGCGTGGGCGTGAACGCCGTGGACATCGGCGCCTTCACGGCCTTCCTCTATCTCTTCCGGCAGCGGGAGACCATCTACGACCTCTTCGAGATGGCCGCCGGCCAGCGCCTCCACACCAGCTTCACCCGCATCGGCGGGCTGTTCCGGGACATCCCGGAAGGCTTCGTGCCCCTCACTGAGCGCTTCCTGGTGGAGTGCGAGGCGAGCCTCCAGGAGATGGAGAACCTGCTTTCGCACAATCCCATCTGGCACGACCGCACCAAGGGCGTCGGCGCCATCAGCGCCGAGGATGCCGTGAACTGGGGCTACTCCGGCCCCTGCCTGCGCGCCGCGGGCGTGCCCCAGGATCTGCGCAAGGCTCAGCCCTACCTGGGCTACGAGACCTACGACTTTGATATCCCCATCGGCACCACCGGCGACGTGTTCGATCGCTACCTGGTGCGCACCGAGGAGATGCGCCAGAGCCTGCGCATCATCCGGCAGGTGCTGGACCGCCTGGAGCCGGGCCCGGTCATGATCGACGATCCCAAGATCGCCCTGCCGTCCAAGGAAAAGGTCTACACCCGGATGGAAAGCCTCATCCATCACTTCAAGCTCATCATGCACGGCATGGACATGCCCGTGGGCGAGGTCTACAGCGCCACCGAAGCCGCCAACGGCGAGCTGGGCTTCTACATCGTCAGCGACGGCGGCAAGAACCCCTACCGCATCCGCGTCCGCCCCCCCTGCCTCCCCATCTTCAGCAGCTTCGAAGAGCAAGTGAAGGGCGGGTTGATTGCCGATGCGGTAGCCGTCCTCGGCGCAATGAATATCATCGCGGGTGAGCTTGATCGCTGACGCGCCGAGGACGGCGAGCGGGCGTAGCCCGCTGCCGGCTTGGGTGCTATGAGGCCGAAGCAGGAGCGTAGGCCGACCGTGCGCGAAGTGCATGACCCCGAAGGGGCGAGGCCCAGGATGGGCCGAGTCATGCCGCAGCAGGGAGGCTCCGCCTCCGTGAGGCGAAGCCGAACGGGAGCACGCATCGCGTGCGATAGGCGGAGGGAGGCCGACCGTGCACGAAGCGCATGGCCCCGAAGGGGCGAGGCACAGGATGTGCCGAGTCATGCCGAAGCAGGGACGACCGCTGGCGCAGCTTCGAGCCGCCGAGGGCTGGGATCAGTGATCCGCGCGTTTGCCAATCAAGTACACCGCAGCGAGGCTGACGACCGTCCCGGTGATGATCGTGGCACCCGCCGTGGGGTGTCCGAGGTAGCACACGAAACCGCCCACAAGGCCGAAGAAAAGGGCGAGTCCGGCAGCGAACCACTGGCCTCGTTGTTTGGACTCACGTGCCCCCTTCAATTCTTCCTTCTGCTGTTCCATCGCGTCGGCTTCCATGGCGCGCTGATGCTCAGCGGCCTGTTCAGCCATCCGCATCATTCGCTCAGGGAAAGAGGGGTCGATGTTGCCAAAGGCCTCCAGTGCCTGTGGAGGTGGCACCGGCCCTTGCCATTGGACACTCTGCACCTTGCTCATCGGTGTCCCATGAACGGGAACCGCACGGCTCTGAGGCATGGCCTGCCTGACTTGGTGTTTTTTGGCCACTACTTTCGCCCAGTCTCAGTGGCGAAAACCTGCTTCCAGGCTTCGCGAACGGACTGTTCGGCAGGCTTGGCGTGGAAAATCATCACCTGAGATCGGCCACCCGCAGCACCCAGGTCGAGGACGCTGCCAGCACCCTGGATGAAGGCTCGTCGCTGGGGTTTCCCAAGAAGGCGGCGCAGCAGCTTCGGCATGGTCTCCTCCAATACACAAGCTTACGGCTTTCTGCAGGAAATCATTAGCTCGAATCGTTGGGAGAGCATACCTCGACTTCAATAGGAATCTATAAATACTGGCAATTCAAACAATTCGCCAGATGGCCCAACTTATTCCTCGTGGCCGATAAGCAATGGTGAAGCCTGACCTTTCTTGGGTTCTGTCCTTGCTTCCTTGAATGTGAGTGTGCCCAGCGCCATGTTATCCACCCTAGATAACGACGCCATATAGGTTCGAAAACTACGAAGCTGGTGGCGCGAGCCACATGCCAGGGCTGGCTGAGGTTGCTGCCCCTCACCCCCTCTGGATGGCCTCCAACTGCCCCCGGTGGTCATTCCGCAGCTGCTCCAGGATCCCCAGGAGGGTCTCGCGCTCCTCGGCACTGAGGGCGCGATCCACCTGCTGGCACAGGGCCTGGTGGCGCCCGCACATCTTCGCCTCCAGGGCCAGGCCCTTGGGGTGATCTGCATGCGGCTATCCCGGCGGTCGGCGGGGTTCTCGCAGCGTTTCACCGGGCCCCGGGCCTCCTGGCGGTTCAACCTTGGCGTGGTCTCCAAGGGCCGGCGGGAACCCGCTACAGCGCGGTGCGGGGCTGCACGGCCGCATGGGCCAGCAGCAGCCCGGTGAGCAGGGCGATGGCCACGAAGAGGGCCTGGAAGGCCGTGTCGAGGCCCATGACCAGCTGCTTCTGAATGATGAACTCGAGGCCCTTGAAGCCGAGGCCGCCGGGCACTAGCACCATGAGGCCCGGTAGCAAGGTCACCACAGAGGGGCGTCGTCGGAAGCGCGTGAAGAGGTTGCTGGCCAGCCCGAGGGCGAAGGCGCCGAGGCCCACGCCGAACTGGGGCCCGAGGTAGGCCGAGCCCTGCCGTGAGCCGTAGAAGGCCAGCACGCAGGCGGCGAAGATCCAGGGCAGGTCCGAGAGGCGTGCCTTGAAGATCACCACGAAGGCCGCTGCGGCCATCAGCAGGGTGGGCAGGATGGTCCAGGCGGGCAGGGGCAGGGGGGCGCCCTGCAGGGCCTGCTCCATCAGGGGAGCGGCCAGCCGCTGGCCCAGGGCCACGCCGAATCCCAGGGACAGGAAGATCATGACCGTGTCCATCAGGCGGGCCGTTCCTGCCACCAGGTTGGCTGTGGCCAACTCGTTCATGGACACCACCAGGCGCAGGCCCGGCACCAGGACGATGAGGCCCGCCACCGTGAGAACCTGCGGGGAGACGTGGGGAAACCGATTGGCGGCAGCCAGGGCCAGGAAGCCCACCAGGGTGCCCGCCACGGGATGGACCAGCCGCGAGAAGCCGGCCTTTCGCCCGAGCAGCGCCGCCGTCATACCCACCAGGGTCCCCAACACCGCCGTCAGCAGCATCTCCCGCCAGCCACCCCCGAAGAACATGGCCGCCGGGGCCGAACCCAGTCCGAAGCAGAGCACGGTCAGGAGGAGGCTCCACTGGTCGGGGGCGGCGAGGATTTCTCGCACCCGGTCCCGGGCCTCGGGCGTCGAGAGGCGGCCGTCAATGAGGGCGTCGGTGGCCTCCTGCAGGTCCGACAGCTTGGACAGGTTCGCATCCCCCGCGGGGCTGCGCTGGATGAAGGTCCAGTGGTGGTCCCCGTGGGTAAGGGACGCGAAGAACGCCGTGGGCAGGGCGAAGAACTGGCCGTCGAGGCCCAGCCGCGCCGAGATGCGGGACAGAGCTTCCTCGAAGCGGTGGGCGGGAATGCCGAAGGCCTGGAAGGCCTGGCCCAGCTCCAGGCAGAGGGCGATCTCCGGAGGCGTGGCGGCGGAGACCGCAGATGCGGAGGGGAAGGGAAGGCCTTCCCGGGGCGCGGTGGAATCGGGTGTGGACATGCTCCAGGGTAGCGACCCGGGGAATCCTGCGGCCCTGCGGATCTGGGCCGCTGGCCTGGGAGGGTGGCGCCCGGGCTGGCCTGGGCAGGGGAGATCACCCCTTCCGCAGCGCCTCCAGCTGCCCCCGATGGTCATTCCGCAGCCGCTCCAGAATGCCCAGGAGGGTTTCGCGCTCCTCAGGGTTGAGGCAGCGGTCCACCTGCTGGCAGAGGGCCTGGTGGCGCCCGTGCATCTTCGCCTCCAGGGCCAGGCCCTTGGGGGTGATCTGCACGCGGCTGCCCCGGCGGTCGGCGGGGTTTTCGCAGCGCTTGACCAAGCCCCGGGCCTCCAGGCGGTTCACCAGCCGGGGCACGTCCGCGAAGCGGTAGATCATGCGGCAGCGGATGTCTTTCACCAAGTAGCCATCCTTGGGGCCCCCCTTGAGGATGCGCAGCACGTTGAACTGCTGGTCCGAAAGGCCCTCGGGCTCGTAGAGGCACTCATCGAAGAGGCGGGCCACGTACTCCCGGGTGAGCAGGAGGGCCAGGGCCACCTCGTGCCCCGGTTCCAGGGGCTTGGTGATCTGAAGTTCCTCGCGGATGTGCATGGGGGCTCCTGCAAGGACAAGAATGACAGAATTTTCAAAAAAGGTGTTGCAACTCTCGAATTTGGGCCTAGACTGAAATGCATGGTGAAACACCTAATTTGATGGAGGACCCATGCGTCACCCCTTCCGCACCCTTCTCGCCGGGCTCGCCCTGGCGGCCCTGCCGGCCCTGGCCCAGGACACCTACAAGATCGATCCGGTCCACAGCGAGGTCAGCTTCAAGGTCCGCCACCTGCTGGCCAAGGTCAGCGGCCGCTTCACGAAATTCAGCGGCACCATCAAGGTGGACCCGGCGGACTACAGCAAGTCCAGTGTGGAGGTCAGCATCGAGGCCACCAGCATCAACACGGACAACGAAGGTCGGGACAAGCACCTGAAGTCCGCCGATTTCTTCGATGTGGAGAAGTTCCCCGCCCTCACCTTCAAGAGCACCTCCGTGAAGGAAGTCGCCAAGGGCAAGCTGGAGGTCACGGGCGACTTCACCCTGCGCGGCGTCACCAAGCGCATCACCTTTCCCATCACCAACGCGGGCACCCAGCCGGGCATGAAGCCGGGCACCGTGGTGGCGGGTTTCGTGGATGGCGCCCTGACCATCAACCGCAATGACTTCGGCATCAAGTACGGCCCCGGCATCCTGGGCGATGATGTGGCCATCAGCCTGAACATCGAAGCCGGGAAGTAAGACAAGGAGGAGTCAATGAGCGAAGGCTATCCGAAAGTCGCCGCGAAGGCCCCAGCGGTGCTGGATCTGGAGCCTGGAACCTACTTCTGGTGCGCCTGTGGCCTGAGCGCCAAGCAGCCCTTCTGCGACGGCGCCCACAAGGTCTGCGAACTGCGTCCGCTGAAGGTGGAAGTCAAGGAAGCCGGGAAGCTGGCCCTCTGCCAGTGCAAGCACACCAAGACGGCCCCCTTCTGCGACGGAAGCCACTGCGACCTGTAAGGTCTGTCCGGAATTGGACGTGATGGGGGGCACCGGGTTTAACCGGAGGCCCCCTGTCACCTTTGAACAACGAACCACGTTGCCCTGCGGGCCCTTCCTTCTCGCGTATCGCCTGCGGCGATACGCGAGACGAACTGATATCTGCGGTGCATCCTGCCTGGCTTCATCGCGGCATTGTGAGGCCTGGTTAGGCGTTCTACACTGTGCCCTCATGCGAGCGCGCCCATGAACCACCCCCAGTCACCCGAAACCTCGAAGGAAGTTCTGGCCCCGGGCCAGCGGCTTCCGGAATCCGAACGGAAGGAGTTCAGCCCCGAGGCGGTGGCCGAGATCCAGGCCATCATGGCCCAGTACCCCGACAAGCTGGCGGCCACCCTGCCGGCCCTCTACATCGCCCAGCGCGAGTTCGGCTTCGTGAGTCTGGCGGCCATGAAGGCCGTGGCCAGGGCCATCGGCATTCCCGAGGGGCATGTCTTCGGCGTGGCCACCTTCTACACCATGTTCCAGAAGAAGCCCGTGGGAAAGTTCCACTTCTCTGTCTGTACCAACATCAGCTGCGCCCTGCGCGGTGCCGCCCAGCTGCTGGAGAAGGTCTGCGAAAGGACGGGCGTGAAGCCCGGGCAGGGCCCCAGCCCCGACGGCATGTGGAGCGTGGAGGAGGTGGAGTGCCTGGCAGGCTGCGGCGTGGCGCCCTGCGTCCAGGTGAACCAGGACGTTTACGACGAGCTGGTGGACGAGCAGAAGCTGGTGGAGGTGATGGAAGCCTGCAAGCGGGGCGACTACCGCCCCTGGGCTGAGTGAGGGGGAAGACCATGGCCGCCATCCGCACCAAGCCCGATCACCACACCTACACCTTCCCCGGCTTCGGCTCCGAGAAGTTCCCGAACCTCATGCTCCGGGGCGCGGGCGACCTGGACAACTGGCACCTGAAGAACTACGAGCAGAGGCACGAGGGCTATGTGGCCATGAAGGCCGCGCTCAAGATGGAACCCGTGGCCGTCACCGAAGAAGTCAAGGCCAGCGGCCTCCGGGGCCGGGGTGGCGCGGGCTTCCCCGCGGGCCTCAAATGGTCCTTCATGCCCAAGGACACGGCGGACCGGAAGCTCACCCGCTACCTGGTCTGCAACGGTGACGAAGGCGAACCCGGCACCTTCAAGGACCGCGTCATCCTGGAGTACAACCCGCACCAGCTCATCGAAGGCATGATCATCGGCGGCTGGGCCATGCAGTGTGCCATGGGCTATGTCTACATCCGTGGCGAGTTCCTCTGGCTCATCGAGAAGCTCGAAGCCGCCATCCAGCAGGCCCGGGACGCCGGCTACCTGGGCAAGAACATCCTCGGCACCGGCTGGGACTACGACATCCTCGTGTATCGTGGCGCCGGCGCCTACATCTGCGGCGAGGAGACGGCCCTGCTCAATTCGCTGGAAGGCCGCCGCGGCGAACCCCGCGTCAAGCCGCCCTTCCCGGCGGCCAAGGGCGCCTTCGGCCAGCCCACCACCGTCAACAATGTGGAAACGCTCGCCGCCGTGCCCCCCATCCTCCGCATGGGCGGCGCCGAGTACGCCAAGATCGGCTCGCCGAAGAACAGCGGCACGCGCATCTTCGGCGTGAGCGGCCATGTGAAGCGCCCCGGCATCTACGAGCTGCCCATGGGCACGCCCATGAACTTCCTGGTGGAAGAGCTCTGCGGCGGCTCCAGCACCGGCAAGAAGATCAAGGCCATCATCCCCGGCGGCTCCAGCTGCCCCATGCTGGACGAGAAGGACTTCGACGTCCCCATGGACTTCGACAACCTGAAGGCCCGGGGTTCCATGGGGGGGTCCGGCGGCCTCATCGTCATGGACGAGAGCGTCTGCATGGTGCAGGTGACGCTGCGCCTTATCAAGTTCTACGCCCACGAAAGCTGTGGCCAGTGCACCCCCTGCCGCGAAGGCTGCAACTGGCTGGAGATGATCCTCCACCGCATCGAGCATGGGGAAGGGCGTATGGAGGATCTGGACCTCATCGCCAGCCTCACGCCCCGCATCGGCATGAGGACGCTGTGCCCCCTGGGCGACGCCGCCTGTGGCCCCGTGGATTCGGCCCTGCAGAAGTTCCGCCACGAGTTCGAACATCACATCACCCACAAGACCTGCTACGTCCAGGGCTCTCACCTGCTGTCGACTCTCGGCGCGCATTAGGCGATGCCCATCACCGGGATCGGCCTGGCCCTGACCCTCGTCGGGGCCTTGGCCTGGGCACTCTTCGATGCCCTGCGCAAGCGGCTGGCCCGGGAGGTGTCGCCCGTCTACCTGGGCCTGCTGCTGTCCCTGATCCAGGCCCCGCTCCTGGCCCTCTGGGCCGCCACCCGTGAGCCCTTCGGCCTGCCCGCCGCCTGCCTGGGTCCCCTGGCGGCCTCCGCGGTGCTCAATGGCGTGGCCGTGGTGCTCTTCCTGGACGCCCTGCGTCTGGCCCCGATGAGTCTGCTGATCCCGCTGCTGAGCTTCACGCCGGTGATCTCCACCACCCTGGCCTGGCTCTTCCGGGGCCAGGCGCCTGGACTCGCGCAGTACGCGGGCGCCGCCCTGGTGATGCTGGGGGCCGGGGTGCTGCGCCTGGGCTCGGGGCCCTGGGGCGGATTGGGTTCCACCCTGCGGGAACCCGGGGTGCGCCGCATGCTGATCGTGGCCTTCCTGTGGAGCTGCACCAGCGTGCTGGATCAGACGGCCGTGAATCGGGGAGCAGGGGCCTGGTACGCCTCGGTGGTCACGACGGCGGTGGCCGTCCTCATGCTGCTCTGGACCGCGCTGCGCGGGCAGGTCCGGGCCTTCCTGCAGGCCGCGCGGCCCCTGGCTTCCCGGCCCCTGCTGGCGGGCCTGGCGGTGGTGATCGGTGCCGAGGCCCTGGCGGTGCAGATCGAGGCTTTCCGTGTGGCACCCGTTGGCTTCATCGAGGTGGTCAAGCGCGGCACGGGCATGGCCAGCGCGGTGCTCCTGGGCCGCTTCGTTTTCGGCGAGCCCCTCAACGGGCGGAAGCTGGCGGCCGTGGCGCTGCTCACGCTCGGCGTGGCCCTGGTAGTGGGTCTGCGTTAAGAGGTCGTAACAAAACCCCACGGCGCCGCGCGAGGGGTGCCAGGCGAGCCAGGCGAGGAAGGTGAGTGGCAGCGTAGCGGGTACTACGCGAAACGAGCCTGACGAAGCATGGCGACGCCCGCCGCCCCCCGCCCGGAGGGATGAAGCTAGGCGGGCGCCCCGCGGCGTCAGCGCCCTTGAACAACGAACCACGTTGCCCTGCGGGCCCTTCCTTGCGGGGCATCCCGCCTGGCTTCATCGCGGCCTCGTCGGGTTTTGTTACGACCTCTAAGGGGTGGTCTTCCATTGTTTGCCGTTCCTATCTCCAAAAAAAGGCGCCCGAGGCGCCCGTTTTTGGAGCAGGGAAAAGATGTACTTCAGCGACGACCCAAGATGGCGTGGGCGGAAGTGGGTAGCGGACTCTCCTGGCCGGGCCAGCCGCTGAGGACCAGGTGCAGGCAGGCCTGGGCGATGGTGTCGATGCTCTGGCGCTCGTTGCTGAACACGGCGTCGTACCAGCGGGGATCCGTGATGTCCGCGTGCAGGCAGTCGCTGATGAACTTCTCCCGCAGCTTCGACTGGGTGTGCACCAGCTCCTCCGCCTTGGGCAGGGAGATGTCCAGGCGCCGGGCCATGGTGGCCGCGCGGAACGCGAAGCTGCCCACCAGGCGGACATGGAAGCAGCTCTTCAGGTCCTGGCAGGCCACGGCCCCGCCCCGGCCCACGAGGATGGCGCAGCCGGCGCTGGCGATCTGGACCAGGTGCTTCACCAGCTTGGCGTAGGCGTCCTGGTGGGTGAGAAAGCCGAAGTGGGTGCGCAGCACATCCTGGGCGTGGCTCTCATCGCCCAGGTGGTGGAGGAGCTGGCGCGAGAGGTGCTCGTCCGTAGCCACCTTGTCCACCAGGACCTTGTCGAAGATGGTCCAGGGCTGGCCCGTGGCCTCGCCCAGGAGGGCCTCCAGGCGCTCCGCCAGGGGGTAGCCTTCGCAGCCGTACTCCCGGGAGATGGTGACGGAGGGATGCACGGGCGGCCGGTGAGCATGGGCCAGGCGCTCCTGCAGCTGGACCCAGCCGGTCTCGCGCTGCTCCACGCTAGGGATCAGGGATGCAAGGGTCTTCGCCATGGGACCTCCCGCTTCGGGGCCACCTACCCAAAGGTTGGTGACTGGAAGATAGGGTCTGCTGGACCAAAGGCAAGACCCTACCCTGGGTGCATGCGCAGTCTGCTCCTGGCTCTCCTGACCATCCTCCTGCAATCCCAGGAGGCCTTCCTGGTAAAGCCCTACCTGCAGCTGGGTGATGCGCCCCGGCCCGCCCGGAACGAGCGGCTGGACCTGCTGTGGCACGCGGAGGACCGCGACGCCGCCTGGACTGTCGAAGTGCGCGGCGGGAAGGGCTGGATCCCCCAGACCGCCCCCAGCTTCCGCCACCTCGACGTTCCACCGCTGCCCGCCCATCGCATCTACCGCGTCACCCTCCGCGACCTGGCGCCCGGCGCGGCCATGCCCTATCGCGTGAAGCAGAACGACGCCGTGGTGTTCGAGGCCGAAGCCCAGGCTCGCAAGCCCGGTGCCCATCGCATGATCGTGTTCGGGGACGCGGCGGACGGCTCGAAAAGGCAGGCGGCTATCGCGCAGGCCATCCAGGCCCAACATCCGGACGCGGTCTTCATCACGGGCGATCTGGTCTACGGCCGGGGCCGCGCCGCCGAGTACCGGTCGGTGTTCTTCTCCTGCTACAACAGCGAGGCCGTGCCTCTGATGCGCCGGGTGCCCTTCCTGGGCGTGCCCGGCAACCACGACGTGCCCTTCTCCAAGCATCCGGATGCCGCCGCCTATTTCGCCTACTGGTCCCAGCCCCTGAACGGTCCGGCGCTGAAGGCGGGGGACAAGAACGCCGCGCCCGTGATCCTTGGCGTGCACGACGCGGTGGTGGCGGCCTCTGGCGCCGCCTTCCCCCGCATGGCCAGCTTCAGCTTCGACTATGGGAAGGTCCACTGGACGGTGCTGGATTCCAATGTCTACACGGACTGGGAGAGTCCCGCCCTGAAGGTCTGGCTGGAAGCGGATCTGAAGGCCGCGAAGACCGCCACCTGGCGCATCGTGGCCCTGCACCACCCCCTCTTCCAGAGTTCCCGGGCCCACTTCGACGATCAGTGGATGCGGCCCATCAGCCCGATCTTGGAAAAGTACGGTGTGGACCTGGTGCTGGCGGGTCATGTGCACAACTACCAACGCACCGCGCCGCTCCGGTTCAAGCCCACTAAGGCCGGGCTCCGCGGCAAGCCGGTGGAGGGCGAGTTCACCGTGGACGAGGCCTACGACGGCAGGGCGATCACCCGGGCGAAGGGACCCATCCACATCGTCACCGGCGCCGGCGGCGCGGAGCTCTATGACCTCTGGCAGACGGACGCCAGGGCCAGCTGGCAGCCCTGGACCCGGACCTTCATTTCCGACCAGCACTCCTTCACCGTGTTGGACGTGGATGGCCGCACACTGAAGCTGCGCCAACTTGATGCCGAGGGGCGACAGCTGGATGGGATCACGCTGACGAAGTGACCTAGGTGTAACTGCCAAGGAGGTTGTTCATCCGGGTTGAGCTGGGAAGCTGTTGTTACCACACACCAGCTTTCGCAGAGGCAACCCGGATGAACCTCCACAGTTCAGCAAAGTCTTGCCCCAGGAGTCGAGCTTTATTGATCCGGCGTGTCCGGTGTCAGGGGATGACCGTCAGTCAGGCAGCTCACGCGGCGGGCATAAGCCTTAGGACCGCCTACAAATGGCTGGCCCGGTTCAGGAAGGAAGGGCGATCCGGCCTTCAGGACCGGTCGAGCCGCCCCTTTCGCGTCCCGAGCCGGACCGAGGCAGCCGTGGTCGCAAAGGTCATC
>JANYLR010000022.1 GCA_025363715.1 Holophagaceae bacterium
GGCAAACCCCCCAGGGAGCAAGACCAAATAGGCCGGCGTACCGCGCAAGCGGCGAGGGTTGACCCGACCGAGCCGGCGGGTAGGTCGCACGAGGTGGGTGGCGACATCCATCCCAGAGGAATGACGTCCCACGACAGAACCCGGCTTACCGGTCCACCGCGGCCCCCGAAAGGGGGCCGTGCTTACTATTCTCCGGGGGTTCCCTCGCAACGCATGCGTTGCGAGGGGCTAAGGGTGCGTTGCGCGCCTCCATGGTCAGGCTCTTTCGACGGAGGGCTGCTTCGGGTAGCCTTGGGTTTGTTTCCCGAGTAGGCCTCTGATCTTCTTCCGACATCGCCGAGGAGTCGCGCCTGGAATTGGCGCAAAGGTCCCGCGTCTCGCCTGAAACAACGAAGCCTCACCGCCGAACCGCCGCCGCGGTCGGCCCTGCCTTAAACACTCGGAGTTTCCCATGTCACAGGATTTCCTGGCCCTGGTGCGTCGTCTCGAGCGCGCCCAGGCCCTCCAAAATGAACGCTTCAACCAGGCGGCTGGGGGCCGCAGCCGGCCGGTGGGCGGCGGCTTCGCCCACTTCCGCGGGGAGGCTCACCCGCTCAACCAGGCCCTCGGACTGACCGAGCCCCTGTCAGACATCGACCTGGCTGCCGTGGAGGCCTTCCTGGGCACCCCGACTGTCCTGGAGCTGAGCCCCGGCGCCGAGGCCTCCCTCTGGGCCCGGCTGGCGGTACGCGGCTATCGGCTGCACCAGTTCCAGCAGCTCTGGGTGCGACAGCTGGCCCTGATCGAACCCGCACCACCTGTTGATTGGATCCGCCTGGCCATGCCCCCTGAATCGGACCTGTACAACCAGGTCGTGTGCGCCGGTTTCATGGAACGGGATGACTGGCCGGATCTCGATCCACCCTTCCGTGTTTCGCTGGAGGTACAGGATGCCTGGGGTTTTCTAGCCTTTGTGGACGGCCAGCCTGCCGGCGGCGGCATGCTGGGGATCGTCGATGGGGTGGCGCTCCTGTCGGGTAGCAGTGTCCTGCCACGCTTCCGTGGCCAGGGCCTGCAGAAGGCGCTCATCCGCTCCCGTCTGGCCTTGGCCCGGGAGCGGGGTTGCGACCTGGCCTGCGCCTCCACGGCCCCGGGAACCGCCAGTCAGCGCTCCTACGAGGCCTGCGGTTTCCGCGCCGCCTATCCGAAGGTCGAGATGGCCCGGGGCTGATCCCCGCCTGCGATAGTGGGGAATGCGCCGACCCGCAGCTCCCACCGCCGCGCTCCTCGTGACGGCTCTGGCCTTCCACGTGGACATGCTCCTCTACTACCTGCTGGTGCCGCTGCTGCCGAGGTACGCCCGGGACCTGGCCCTCAATCCCATGCAGGTGGGGATCCTGTTTGGCAGCTACGCGGTGGCCCTCCTGCTGGCGACCTTCCCCGTGGCCATCCTGACGGACCGGCATGGCCGGAAGTCGGTCATGCTCTGGGGCCTAGTCGGGTTGGCGGTGACCACGCTCGTGTTCGCGGTTTCGAAACAGTACTGGCTGCTGGTGACAGCTCGGTTCCTCCAGGGCATCGCGGGATCCGCCACCTGGCTGCCGGGCATGGCCCTGCTGGCGGATCACTTCCCCTCGGAGTCCCGAGGCAAGGCCATGGGCACGGCCTTCGCCGCGGCCAACCTGGGCGTGCTCATCGGTCCGCCCCTCTCTGGACTGCTGGATCAGCATGTGGGGCCCTCGGCCCCTTTTCTCCTCGGGGCGGGGCTGGTGGCCCTGGATGCGGCCGGTCGGGCGTTCCTGCTGCCGGAAGAGGTGCAGGTACGGGGGCCTCGCCTGCCCCTCCGGCACTTGCTGGCCAACCCCGTCATCCGGCTGTTCGCCGGGGCCATGGCCCTGGGCTCGGCCCTCTGGGCCCTGTTGGAATCCACCCTGCCACTGGACCTGGATCACCGCTTGGGCCTCAGTCCCTCTCGGATCGGGCTGTGTTTCGCCGCCACGGCTCTGGCTCACACCTTCACCTCGCCGCTCATCGGCCGGCTCTCGGACCGCATCGGACGGCTGCGGGTGCTTCGTATGGGGCTGGTGCTGATCGTGATCCTGCTGCCCCTGCCGGTCCTGCTGCCTAAGGCCTGGATGGTGGTGCTGGCCATGATGGGTCTGGGCGCCACGGCCAGTTTCATCATGAGCCCCTGCAGTCCGGCCGTGGCCGACCAGGTGGAACGGCAGGGCAGCCAGAGCTTCGCGTCAGCCTTCTCGATCCTGAATCTGGCCTACTCGGTGGGCCTCATGCTCGGCCCTCTGGTGGGCGGGGCCCTCGTTCAAGGATTGGGCCTACCCTGGGCCCTGGGGTTGTGTGGGCTGGGCATGGGCAGCTACCTGTTCGCCGTTAGGCACTCTTAATGGCCCGGTAGATCCAGCGTTCCGCTGCTTCCTCCCATGGGCGTCCATCCAGGCCTCCGTATGTCTGGCCAATGCTGAAGCCTGCCTCACCGAGGAAGGCGCGAATTTCCGCATCGGTCGGAATCCAGATGTCGTGGCGGAAGAAAGCCCCCTGGCAGGTGCGCTCGGTGAGGATCCGGCGGCCATCCAGGCTCCAGCTGGCTCGTTCCTGGTAGCCGTCTTCCGCGAACTCGATCCACCGGCCGTCCACTTCGGTCATCGAGGCTTGGAGGCAGCTGCGGCCCACGAGATCCAGCAGCAGGACTCCGCCTGGACGGAGCACCCGGGCAAATTCGGCCAACTGACGCAAGTTCTCCGTCTCGCTGGCGAAATAGCCCCAGCTTGTGAAGGCGCAGAACACGCCATCGACGCAGGAAGGGTGGAAGGGCAGGGCCCGGAAATCCAAGCGAACGAGAGGGGCTGGATGACAGGCCCGATGCTTCACCAGATTCAGGCGGCTGAGATCTCCACCGACGACTTCAAACCCCCGATCCCTAAGGTGGGGATGCAGCCGCCCCCAGCCGCAGGGCAGGTCCAGGATCCGGCTCCGCGGAGGAAGATCCAGCAGGGCGGCCAAGGCCGGGCCTTCCCGGGCCGCGTCAGCAGCCTTGTCCGCATAGATGGTGAAGTAGGCGGGATGATCGAAATCCCAGGCAAACCAGTCCATGGGAGGAGTGTGGCAGGATCAACCTTCTTCAGCCTCGGCCTTCACCAGCTTAACGGCCGGCGCTGCCTGAGGGTTGCTCGCGATGCCTTTCCAGACATACCTGGTGCCCCGTTTCTGGCCGTTCTTGACGATGAGTTTGGTGTCTTCCAGTTCCGTGAACAGGCGGCGCAGGGTGGCAGGCGCCCAGTCGCATTCCTTGAGGTCCAGCTCGACCTGGGCCTCGAAACTGCTGAGGGAGCCTTTGTCCTGGAGGGCCTTTATGAGCTGCCCCTTCAGATCCTCAAGTTCCGGCTTGGACCGGCGGGCCTTGGTCTTGAAGGCTGGAGCCGGCTCCGGGGTGGGCGCGGGGGCCTTTGGAGCCGCTACCGTGGAAACCGGAGTGGGCGTGGCCATCTGGGCCTGGACCAGCAATCCGTCTAGGTAGATGTCCCCCCGTTCAGGCTGGAACAGCACCACCACGGACCCTGGGGCCATGCCTTCATGCTGCAGGGCCGTGATCACCCTTTCCCCGACGCGGGCCTTCTGGTCGGCAGACAGATTGGGGGATTCGATAACAACGATGGCCATGGCGGCTCCACTATGTATACGGAATTGCCATTATATCCTTGATATTTGTCATTGTAAAATACGAATTCTGAAGCAATTCGGGTAGACTTCCCGCCGAGGATCCCCATGCGCAAGCCCAAGATGGAACGCCCCGAGGAACAGCAGCGCTTTGAAACATTTTTGCGTTCCCGTCAATTGAAGTTGACCGGTGAACGCCTGGAACTGGTGGAAGAGGTCTTCGGCCAGCCCCACCACTTCGATGCGGACCAGCTGCACATGGCCCTGAAGCAGAAGGGCAAGGCCGTCAGCCGGGCCACTGTCTACCGGACCCTGGATCTGCTGGTGCAGTGCGGTCTGGTGCGGAAGAGCAGTTTCGGTGATCAGCATGCGCACTACGAGGCGGTCCACAGCAACGAGCACCATGATCACCTCATCTGCCTGAACTGCGATGCGATCATCGAGTTCTTCCGGCCCGATCTGGAGGCACTCCAGGAACAGATCTGCCGGGAGTTTGCCTTCAAGCCCATGCACCACAGCCATCAGATCTTCGGCCTCTGCACGGCCTGCCAGGGCCAGGCCACGGATGATTCGGTGCTGGCCCACCGGATGAGCCAGTTAAGTAATTGATTCTGTCCGGGGGTTCCGCGCTGCGCGCACACCCCCGGGCCCCCGCGCTCTGATCGGGCGGAGCCCGCTCCTCGCTTTGCCATCCGGGGGTTCCCCTCGCCACGCGTGCGTGGCGAGAATCTAGGGGGCGCTGCGCGCCGACCTGTGACGGGGCGCCTTTGTTTTGACACAGTGTACGGTTTGCAGCCTTCTCCTCATGGTCCAGTGGAGCGCTTGGCGGTAGTCTTGGCCATGGCCAAATTGACGCTTCAGGATCTCCAGTGCCTTCCGAAGACGGATCTGCACGTCCATCTGGACGGCAGCCTTCGCATTCCGACCATCCTCGAACTGGCGGAAGGGCAGAAGGTGAAGCTGCCCGCCGATTCCATCGATGGCTTGCGGCCTTATGTGGAGGTGGGCGACGACTGCAAGTCGCTGGTGGAATACCTCCGGGCCTTCGATGTGACGCTCTCTGTGATGCAGACCTACGACAGCCTGGTGCGCACTTCCTTCGAATTGGCGGAGGATGCGGCCAAGGAAAATGTCCGCTACATGGAAGTCCGCTACAGCCCCATCCTCCACCAGCAGAAGGGGCTCACCCTGCACGCCATCGTCCAGGCGGTGCTGGAAGGCCTAGCCCAGGCCGAGCGCCAGTACAACATCCGGACCGGCGTCATCCTCTGCGGCATGCGTCATATCTCGCCGGACATCTCCCTGCGTTTGGCTGACCTCACCGTGGCTTTCAAGAACAAGGGCGTGGTGGGGTACGACCTGGCCGGAGCCGAGGAGAACTTTCCCGCCAAGCGCCACAAGGATGCTTTCGGTCGGGTACTGCAGAACAACATCAACTGCACCCTGCATGCCGGGGAGGCCTATGGGCCCGAGAGCATCCATCAGGCCATCCATCTGTGCGGCGCCCACCGCATCGGACATGGGGTCCGCCTCATCGAGGATGGCGACCTGCTCAACTATGTGAATGATCACCGCATCCCCCTGGAGTGCTGCCCCTCCAGCAATGTGCAGACCAAGGCCGTGAAGAAGATGGCCGACCATCCCATCCGCCTCTTCTACGACTTGGGCCTGCGCGTCACCGTGAACACGGACAACCGCATGGTGACCAACACCACCGTCAGCCGCGAACTCCAGGTCATCCACGAGGAACTGGGCTTCAATCTGGATGAGATCAAGGAAGTCATCATCATGGGCTTCAAGAGCGCCTTCCTGCCCTATGCCCTCAAGCGGGCCATGCTGGCGGAGGTGGTGCACGAGCTGAAGGCCTTCAAGCCCGGCAGCCTGGAGAGTAAACGGGAGCATCTCTAAGTCGCACCTTGGGCCCTGCTATCCTGGAAGCCGAGGCTCGGATTCATGCTGGATCGTTTCGCCACCTTTCTTGACTGCCACACCAAGATCCTTCTCACCACCCATGAGAACCCTGATGGGGATGGCGTGGGGGCTGCCATCGCCCTGGCTGCCCATCTAAAGTCCAGCGGCAAGGAGGCTCGGATCGTGGTGACGCCGGCGCTGCCCGAGAACCTGCGCTTCCTGGATCCCCTGGCCTGGATCGAGGCCTTCGAACCCGGTGGCAGCCACCAGGACCTCGCCACCTGGCCCGATGCCTGGCTGCTCATCGACGCCTCCGAGCCCCACCGCATGGGGGCGCTGTTCCCGGTCTTCGAGACCACGAAGGCGGACCGGGCCTGTCTCGACCATCACCTGAAGGACGAACCGAAGGGCTTCGATGCGGAGTTCACGGATCCCACGGCCAGCGCCAGCACGGAGCTGGTCTACGATCTGGTGCGCCCGCGTCTCGGCGGTCACCTGCCCGCCGTCATGGCCCAGGCCCTCTACGCGGGGCTGGTGAGCGACACGGGCAACTTTCGACACTCCAACAGCACCCCGAAAATCCATCACGCCGCAGCGGATCTCATCGCCCAGGGCGTCCATCCCGCCCGGACTTTCAACGCCCTCTACCAGACCGCCACGCCAGCCAAGCTCAGGCTCTTTGGCCGGGCCATGGACGGGCTTCAGCTGCGGGACGAAGGCCGCTTCGCCTATGTATCCGTGACCAGGGCCGACCTCGAGGCTTGCGGTGCCAACCACGAAGACCTGGACGAATTGGTGGAAGAGCCCCGCAAGCTGAGGGGAGTCGAGGTGGCAGCCCTGTTTTCAGAAACGGCGGATGGACAGGCCAAGGTCAGCCTGCGTTCCCGTGAGCGGGTGGATGTGAACGCGGTCTGCCGCCAATTTGGTGGCGGCGGCCATCGATTGGCCTCCGGTGCCAAGGTGTCCCAACCCCTGGAAGCCTTTATTTTTCAAATAGAAGAAGCCGTTCTTGCTCAAATCAAAATAAATATTGTCTAATTTTATTTATAGACGAATTGGGATTGCCGAGAGGACCTCCTGAGATCAGACTTCAATTTCCCTTGAGCGGCATCGAAGAGGTGACCGCACCTTCCTCCCGGAACGCCATGTCGCCCAAAGAACCCAGCAGCGCCCCCAAGCTCGAACTTTTCTGCAAGCTGCAGGCTGAGAAAGTGCCGTTCATCGCCAAGGCGAACGTGCCCTCCATCTTCGGGAAGTTTGTGGTCTATGGCTTCCTGGAGCACGCCACGGGCAAGGAACACATTGCTATCGTTTGCGGCGAGATCGATGCCCGTCGGCGGGTCCCAGTGCGCATCCACTCCGAATGTTGGACCGGGGACGTGCTGGGCAGCCTGAAATGCGACTGCCGCCAGCAGCTGGAAGAAGCCTTGCGCCACATCGGCGAACACGGCGGCATGGTGCTCTACCTCCGCCAGGAGGGCCGCGGCATCGGCCTCCTGAACAAGCTCAAGGCCTATGCCTTGCAGGAACAGGGGATGGATACGGTGGAAGCCAATCATTCGCTAGGCTTCCCCGACGACCTCCGCACCTACGACTGTGCGGTCGAGATGCTGAAGTTCTTCGGCATCACCAAGGTGAAGCTGCTCACCAACAACCCGAGGAAGATCGGCGCCCTGGAAAACGCCGGGATCGAGGTGGAGCGGGAGCGGCACCAGCTGGCCTCCAATCCGCACAACCTGCGCTACCTGAAGACCAAGGCCCGCAAGAGCGGCCACATGCTGGATTTTGAGGAAGAAGCGCTCTAGGGTCTGTTTTCAAAGTGGGGTGTGGCCGCGCAAGGGGCGCCGCCCAAGCGAGACAAGGAAAGCGACGATGGCAATAGCGGTACTATTGACGAGGAGCTTGACGCAGTATCGCGCCGGGCGCCGCCCCTTGCCCTTCGGGACGGGGCCAGCCGCGCGCCCAGCTGCGTTAGCGGCCTTGAACGATGAACCACATCGCCCGGCGGCCACTGC
>JANYLR010000041.1 GCA_025363715.1 Holophagaceae bacterium
TTCAGAAGCTTGTGCTATCCGAGGGGGCGGATCCCATCCTGACCGAGTCTGGCCTTCGCTTCCTGCCCACTACCCATCAGGGGAATAGCCAGCGGAGCAAGGAGGAGGGGGATCGAATCAAGGGGCTCTACCAGAGCCTCCTTCAGCAGGGCTTCCAAGACCGGCATGGTGTGCAGCGCCGGGTCGGAGTCGAGGACATTCTCGTGGTGGCTCCCTACAACTTGCAGGTGAACCTCCTGCGTAAGGTGCTTCCTCCTGGTGCCAGGGTAGGGACGGTCGACAAGTTCCAGGGCCAAGAGGCCCCGGTGGTGATCGTGTCCATGGCCACCTCCAACGAGGAGCATCTTCCAAGGGACATCGGCTTCCTGTTCTCAAAGAATCGTCTCAACGTGGCCATCTCTCGCGCGCAGTGCCTGGCGGTGGTGGTGGCCAGCCCTGATCTATTGACGGTGCACTGCTCAACCGTGGAGCAAATGGCCCTGGTCAACCTCCTGTGCTGGATCGCCAGGGAGGGGGCTTGAGGCCCACGGGCTGTCCTCCCTGACACTGCTTTCCAAGTCGGGTCCGCTCAGGTGCTGCCCAAGAGGCAGAGTCTTGAGGCTGGTTACGAGGACTTGCTGTATTGTTTCGTAAATAATAGCAATAAAGGATCCTATATCCGTTAGCTAGGGCAGGGGGCCTTGGTGGGACCTCAGGTGCTTGGTTGCAAAAATACATTGAAAAACAGACTTACAAAGCACGAATTTCAATGTAAATTGAACTCATGAGCCTCCCTCGCCCTCAGCTTCACCAGCGCATTTCGACGGCCCTCGATCGCAGTCGGATCGTCGCCCTGCTTGGCCCTCGCCAGTGCGGGAAGACCACCCTGGCGCGTCTCTTCCTGCCGCCAGACCACCCGGCCTACTTCGACCTCGAGGACCCCGTGAGTCTGGCTCGCCTCAGCGAGCCCATGACGGCCCTGGCCGGTCTTCAAGGATTGGTGGTGATCGATGAGATTCAGCGGGCCCCTCAGCTCTTCCAGGTGCTGCGGGTGCTGGCCGACCGGAACCCACTTCCGGCCCGGTTTCTCATCCTGGGTAGTGCTTCCCCAGAGGTAATCAAGGGGGCTTCGGAGTCGCTGGCAGGTCGTGTGGAGTTGATCACCATGGGTGGCTTCCACCTGTCGGAGGTGGGCGCACCCGCGCAGGCCACCCACTGGCTGCGAGGTGGCTTCCCACTCTCCTATTTGGCCGCCTCGGACGAGGACAGCTTCGCTTGGCGGAAGAACTTCATCCGGACCTTCCTGGAGCTGGACCTGCCGCAGTTCGGGCTGCGTCTACCCCCCCAGACCTTCTTTCGCTTCTGGAGCATGCTGGCCCACTACCACGGTCAGGTCTGGAACGGGGCTGAGCCGGCGCGCGCCTTGGGGGTGAGCGAGACCACCGTGCGTCGCTACCTGGACCTGCTGGAGGGCACCTTCCTCATCCGCACGCTCCAGCCCTGGCACGCGAACATCAGCAAGCGGCAAGTGAAGGCGCCGAAGGTGTTCTTCCGGGATTCCGGGCTCCTGCACCATCTCCTCGGGATTCACACGCCCCTGGACCTGGAGCACCACCCCAAGAGCGGCGCTTCCTGGGAGGGCTATGCCGTTGAGGAAATCCTGGCCGCCGTGGATCCCGATGAGGCCTATTTCTGGGGTACGCACGCGGGGGCAGAGCTCGATCTCCTCTTGGTCCAGGACGGTCGACGCATCGGCATCGAGTGCAAGCGCGTGGATGCACCGAAATTGACCGCATCCGTCAAGACTGCCTTGGCAGATCTGGCCCTGGACCATCTGGCCATCGTCTATCCCGGCGACCGTAAGTACGCCATCTCCGATCAGGTGACCGCATTACCGCTGAGGTCGCTCGCAGCACTGAATGGAGATTCAGGGCTGCTTTAAGGCGAATCGATGATTCGCATTTTGGCTTGGTTCGGCTGATTTATCCTGCATTCCATCCGAAGTGGCTGAAGGAGCGCTGAAGCGGAAGGACGGCCAAGGTGTGGCACCCTCACCCCGGCCTTTACCTTCGCCCCTACCATGGCTGCCGCGATCCAGTCCGCCGCGTCCTGGCTGGCCTGGATGACGATGGGCGACTCATGGGGGTCGATGCCGTAGATTTCGCGGATGTCGGGCAGCTTGTGGCCGGTCAGGATGTCGGCCACGTCGAATGACATAGTGAGCTTCACAACTGTGGTGTAAACCTGACCTAAGCGCCTCGGCATCTTGAGGCGCTTAGGTCAGGTTCAAGCAGGAAGATCCAGGCGTTGAGCGAGCCCCAACGCTCCTTCCTGTTATCGGGATCCTCGACTCGGATACGCGTCCCTCATTCCATCCCGCCATGATGTTGAGCCGCCCGGCGGGGAGCGCAAGCCTCCAAGGCGGTCTCCCAGGGGGAGCCCTCCGCCTTGCAGGCCGCTTCGCTTTGCGCACCCCACCCGGCGACTCCATGTGCTCCGCCATGACGGAATGAGGGTGGGTTGACTGATGATCATGATCCCAGACCGCCCAGGGATCGGTCAGAGAGGCGAGCTCATCGTTTCCGTGTCATCGGACGAATAGGGACCGGCGTCTTGCTTCCCCCCTTGGTCGTGGATTCGTGGCGCCGGGCCTGGTTGGCAGCCCAGGCCCGGGCTTGATGCATGAGGGAGCTGTTGGGGCTCAGTAGTCCCATCCTGGAACCCAACAGGTCTGGGGCAGCCCACCAGGGGGTGTCAACGCCCGGTCGAGGAGATCCATGATCTGCCTCTGGGCCCCGAGCATGTCCGATTCCAGCCAGTCCTTCCTGATCTTCGGGTGGAGGCACAGCCATGCGTTCTCGAAGAAGAAGTGGTTCATCGAGAACAGGCCCATCAGCTCGACCATGGCCATCTGGTGCGGAATGACGGGACCCGGGACTCGTTCCAGGTCCCAGGGGCTGTCCGCGCCGCCTTCTCTTTGCACCGCCCGGTACGGGGACAGCGGGAACACCGGGGCGTCGAGGGTTGGCAGGAAGGTCTGGATGTCCGTGGTGACCAGGACCAGTAGCGGTTCCGCGGGCCATACCGTCTTGCCGGCCAGGAGCTGGTCGGTTTTCCAGCGCAGGTCTCGGACTTTGGACTGATGGGTGACCTGCGGGGAACGTTGCCCCGTGAAGGTGTCCGTGCTCGTGGTGGTCACCTCGGACCATATTGGCTGTAGGGAGATGACCTCCCTCACTTGGCGAACGAGCCGATCCCCGCGGTGCTCCAGGGGAAGGGTGCTGAAGGGTTCGAGTTCCGGCTGGATGGCGAGGCCGTGTGCCATCCGTTCCTGGGCTTTTTCGACCTTCAACAGCATCTCCTGGGTTGCTTTCACTGCTGGGTCCTCCAGGTCGAGGTCTGTGAAGACGTCCGCCACGGAGATCACCCTGTCCTCGGGATCCGGGTGATGCACTGTCTGCGGGATTTCCTCGAGCGGGATCAGAGGGTCCATCCCCTCCTGCGGCACGGAGAAAGGGGTCACCCGATGACGCATGGTCCGGTCGTACACCCGGACCAGTGCCAGGAAGAGCGGGTCGAATGTCTTCTGCGAAATTTTCGCGGCGTTGGAGGCCGAAGGGCGTGAGGGCATGATGTTGTCCTTTCTGTGGGAAGAGGCCCTGGCGCTGCAGCCAGAGCAGGAGTGGGTCGTTCGGTGCGGAAAAGCCTGTGCTGGTGATCCGGTTGAACACGCTTGGGGGAGGCCCGGTCGGGGCGGACCCCACAAGGAAGTCCGCCAGCCTGGTTCGCGTCGTGGTCAGGGCGGCAAGAATCTGCTTCCCTTGTTCGGTTCCGTAGCGGAACCGAACAAGGGAAGCAGATTCATGGAGGGCGGCATCCTGATCACGAAGCTTCTGTTGCAGGCGATCCAGATCCAGGAGCCGACCATCCTCAACCAGCCCCATGCATTCCAAACGCTTCCGAAACCTTTGACGGTACTGGCCTGATGGCATGGGGCAGTCGGCCAACTTCCTGGCCGTATGGCGCCTGATCCATTCACCTTGGTGGCGTGTCAGTGGCGAATGTCCGAGAACCGCCCGAGCCGCCTTGTGGGCCAGGATGTCGGTGCGACGTTGGCGAAAGACCGAACCCGCCGGGATCTCGGTGCCATAGATCCTGTCCTTCACCGTGGCCCCGTGGGGGCCTGCCGGGTTGTCCCGCGCCAAGCCAGGCTTGATGTGGATGTCCACGCCACGCTTGGCCAATTCAGCGGTCATTACCTTGCGCAGGGCCGCTCGCCCGCCGTGCTGGAGCGCATGGCAATGGGCTGCCGTATCGACCGATCCCCACTTCCCGTCGGATCGGAGGGCCGCCTTCATGACCCAGATATGGGCGTGGACGTGGGGCTCACCGGCTTTGTTCTCGATGTGAATGAACACCAAGGCAAGCACCTTGGCATGTGACCACTCGACCTTCCCATTCACACGCTTCCGGACCGCCCTCTCTTCGAGTTGACGAAGGGCCTCCTTGGCCATGGCCTCCAGGATGGGGATGGCCTCTTGGATACGCTCGCTGCCCGGACCGGCCAGGAGCTGGCTGACTTCGGAGGGCAAGGTGATGATGAGTTCCACGGGGGCGTGAATACCCCCCTTCAGCCAAGGGAGCCGGGCGAGATCTTCGCCTACTTCACCTTCCGCCAACCTGGCCAACAAGCGGGTTGGCACCTTCCCGTGACCGGGGGGAACCGGTTCCGGATCGGGGGGAACCGGTGCCGGATCAGGGGTCCAACCGAGTTCACGCCATAGGTCCGGATTCCAGATCAGCGGCAAGACCTGGCCGTCCCGGGAGAGGTAGCCACGCGCATGCTGGGGCAGGGGGCCGCTTTCGTCCGAGGAGGCGAGGTGCTCCAGGCCATAGCGGAGCAGTTCCGCAATGGTTTTGGGGCGATCCTTGGTTTCGGACCAAGCAGAGAAAGGGTCCACGTCAGTCGGCCTTCCTGGGTGCGGATGTGGTTAAGGTGGCAGCCTTGCGTTCCCGCTGCCGCTGACACGCCGCCTCAAGAATGGGCACGCCATGGCACAGGAGGAGCCCGATCAGGTCTGCGGCACCCAGAGGGCCGCCGACTTCCCCGAGGCCATCGGTGGCGGCCACGGCACGCTTCCAGAGTTCCGCCTGGCGGCCCTTCAGGTCGGCTTGGAGGCTGACTACTGGCTGTCCGCGTGCCGCCAGTAGATGGTCGAGCTGGGTGTCCATCCGGTCGACTGCGCTCGTGCGGGCCATGGAAAATCCTCCTGCCTATATCCTTCCTCTCGATTGGCTTTCGCGCAGCGAAGCCCAGGCCCGGAAGGCATGCCGGCAGGGACGCGCGTAAACAGCCGGTAGGGCCAAGTCGGCCGGCTACTGGCTGACCAGGGCGGATGGGTCTTAGACATGGATTAGTGGAAGCACTTTGCGCACGTGCTTCGGAACGCGTCAAGCACTTTGAGACAGTTGGTGGCCTGAGTTATCGCTCCGACCCACCCGCTGCGGAGAGCCGCCGGGGCCATGGACAGCCTGCGGATTGCCTGGCGGCAACGGGCCGATGGCCCGCCCTTCGGGTCC
>JANYLR010000066.1 GCA_025363715.1 Holophagaceae bacterium
GAGAACCGCAAATCGCGGACCTCCCATGGCGGCGTCAGACCGAGTGCGACAGTGAAGAGGGCGTTGGGATCCATCCCTCCATCATCCCTGTTGGCAGGCAAGCCCGGCTACGGCCTACCCACCTGAAATGGAAAGGAACCACAATTCCTTGCCATGAGAAGGATGTTCTTTCTCCAGAATCATGCGTTAGGTGAAGGCGAATACCGGTAACCACAATATCCTTGTGGGTGACGGTGAGTGCCACTCTTAGATTGAGTATTGGCCCAAGCGGGGAAAAGCCTACTTCGGGAGTTGTCTGAGTGATGACTCGAATCTGAGGTTTTGTGAGCCAAGCGCGGATGGTTGTGAATATTGGCGGAACCCAGGCAAGGGCACCAATCACGGCAGCAATCTCAATGAGTGACACGGAGCCTCCTTGGTGGAGAGGTTAAATCTAGTATTTAGACAGACTGCCGCAAATGGTTCGGTTCGTCTTAAACGGTTGGATTGAAATTCGGCACGGATGAATCCCTTCAATGTCCGCCGTCATCCGGAGCCACGAACTCCTTAAACCAAGCTCATTCCCTGTTGGATTGCGCCCAGGCTAGCAGGACTCCGGCGTGGGGGGACCCTCCTTCGCTTCGGGGGGTTTCCCTATTTCGCGGCCTTGAAGGCGGGCCTCGTCGCCGCGTTGGCCACGAGCTGCCCCAGGTCGAAGGTGAACTGGGCCTGCTGGACCATGCCCCGCAGATCCCAGGTCGGATCGTACTCGTCGGTGACCTGGTGGTAGCGCCGGCCGTAGGCGGCGGCCCGGGCCTGGAGCGCGGCCGGGTCGGCGCCCAGGTACTCGCTGCCGCCGCCCACGGAGAGGGCGGGCACACCGGCCTGCACGAAGCTGAAGTGATCCGAGCGGAAGTAGCCCCCGGCGGTGTCGGGGCCCGAGGCCGCCACCTTCAGGCCCGAAGCCTTCGCCAGGCTGGCGCCCAGCTCGCCCAGGGTGCTGCGGCTGCCGAAGGGCAGGCCGATGTCGCGGGTGGGGGCCACGAAGTTGAGGCTATCCAGGTTCAGGTCCGCGGCGGTCTTGGCCAGGGACCAGAGGGGGTCGGCGACGTAGGCCTTCGAGCCCAGCAGGCCCTGCTCCTCGGCGCACACGAAGAGGAACATCTGGCTGCGCTTCGCGGGCGTGTGGCGGGCCGCCTGGGCCATGGCCAGCAGGGCCGCGCAGCCCGAGGCGTTGTCCACGGCGCCGTTGTAGATGGTGTCCGGGCCCGCGCCGTGGATCGGGTGGGCATCCACCGCCGGCGCCGCGCCCCGGCCCAGGTGATCCCAGTGGGCGGAGTAGATCAGGAGCTCGTCCTTCAACAGGGGGTCGCTGCCGGGCACCACACCGGCCACGTTGAACTGCGCCACAGTGCGGACGCTGCCGCGGAGCGTGCCCTTGAGGGTCAGGTCCAGAGCCACGGGCTGGAAATCGCGTCGCTGGGCCCGGGCCCGCAGGGCGTCGAGGTCCTGGCCGCCCTGGCGCACCAGGGCCCGGGCCAGGTCCTCGGTCACCCAGCCCTGCAGCGGCGTGCCCGCGGGCCCCTTGGCCAGGGCGAAGCGCTCGTTGACCCAGCTGTTCCGCACCACGGACCAGTCGTAGCTGGCGGAAGGCGTGGTGTGCACCAGCAGCACCCCGGCGGCGCCGTGCCGGGCGGCCACCTCGAACTTGGTGGTCCAGCGGCCGTAGAGGCTGAGGTTCGGCCCATCGAACAGGCCCGGTTCCTTGGCCGTGGGCGCGGGCTCATTCACCAGTATGAGCAGCACCTTGCCGCGCGCATCCAGGCCCTTGTAGTCGTCCCAAGCCTGCTCCGGCGCGTCGATGCCGAAGCCCACGAAGAGCAGCGGCGCGTCGAAGGTCTGTCCGGCCTTGGCGACGCCGGAGCCGAACACGATATCGGTGCCGAACTTAGGCGTGGCGCAAGCCCCGCCGCCCATGAAACTCAGCGTGCTCTGGCCCTCCAGGGTCTTCAGCCCCAGCAGGGAAACGGGCTGGCGGTACGACGTGCCATTGGCGGGCTTCAGGCCCAGGACCTGCAGCTGGGTCTCCAGGTAGCGCACCGTCAGCTCGGCCCCGCTCTGGCCCGTACCCCGGCCCTCCAGCAGATCATCCGCCAAGAAGGCCAGGTGGGCCCGCAGGGGCGCCTCCTGCACCTTGGGCCCAGGCGGGGCCGTCTGGGCCAGCAGGCCAGCGGCGGCCAGGACGCACAGCAGGACACGCATGGGAACTCCGAGGGAAGGCCTCAGCTTAGCGAGGACCTCGGCAATCAGGGCGCGGGCATCCGCCCCAGCTCGAACTGCACGGCCCCCAGCAGGGCCACGGGGGCGGTGACGGCCCGGAGGATGCTGCGGCCCAGGCTCAGGGGCTGCCAGCCGGCCGCCGTGAGGGCGGTGAATTCCTCATCAGTGATGCCGCCCTCGGGGCCGCTGGTGAAGGCCAGGGCCTCTCGCCGCAGCGTGGGATTCAGCTGGCCCGTAGCCAGCTCGTAGGCCACCCACTTCTGGGGCGTCTCCCAGGTCAGCAGGGATGCAAAGGGCATGGGGGGTCGCAGCTCCGGCAGGCGGCTGCGGTGGCTTTGTTCGGCGGCGGACTGGATGAGCCGCGCCCAGCGCTCCAGGCGGGCGGCGGTCTTGGGGCCATTGAATTCGCTGCGCTGGTAGACCACCGGCTGGATGAGGGTGACGCCCAGCTCCACCAGGGGCGGCAGCAGCTCATCAAAGAGGGTGAGCAGAGCGGGCAGGGGCAGGAGGGCCTGGAGGACGATGGGTGGTTCGCGGTTCTCATCCAGAGGTGCCACGAGCCGGGCCAGGGCGCGGCCCCGGTCCAGCTCCGCCAGGTCGGCGGTCCAGGTCTGATCGCCCAGCACCAGCTCCAGGGCCGCGCCGGGCTTCAGGCGCAGGGCCTTGAGGTGCCGGGCGGCTTCCGGACCCAGGGGGACCGGGGTGTTCTCGGCGGCGGGCCGGGCATCCAGGAACAGGCGGGGCAGGCTCATGGGGACATGATGAGGGATTCGGGTGCGCTTGCGCGAGGCAGCCTGCATCCGGCCTGGACGTCCTTGTGGCAAGTCTCCACGGCGGCGCCCTTCAACCTTTCGCGATGTCTTGGGGTCAAGTCAGATACCCATCTGGCATGGGACGTGAGTTAAGACCCTCGGGGCCGTTGCCCCCCACCGAAAGGAACCCCCATGAACGCAGGCCGTATTGCCGCCGCCATTGCTGGATCGCTCCTCCTGGGCGCCTCCCTCATGGCCCAGACCCCCGCTCCCGGCACCCAGACCGTGACCCCTAAGCGCGAACAGAAAATGGAAAAGCGCGCGGATCGCCAGCAGAAGCGCATCGCCCAGGGCGTGGCCAGCGGCTCCCTGACCCCCAAGGAGACCGCCCGCATCGAGCGCAAGGAGGCCAAGATCGATCGCGATATCGTCAAGGCCGAGGCCGATGGCAAGGTCACCAAGCAGGAAGCGGGCAAGATTCAGCGGGAGCAGAACCGGGCGAGCCGCCAGATCAAACGGCAGAAGCACGACGCCCAGACTACCAAGTAGCAGCGGCGGCAGGGAAGATCGAGGGGGCCCCACCCGGGCCCCCTCACCGTTGGGGGGAGGCCGCGTCAGACCCTTGGCATCCCAGCTAAGCTGGTGGGTCTGGAGGAACCTTGGTCGATGCCCTGCTCCAAGCCGCGCCCTGGTGGGCCTGGGCTGGATTCCACGCCTTCGTATTTCTCATGCTGGCCCTGGATCTGGGCGTCTTCAACCGGCGGATCCATGCCCCCTCCATGCGGGAGGCGGGCATCTGGAGCGCCGTCTGGATCACCCTGGCCCTCATCTTCAACGGGCTGATCTTCCAGGCCGAGGGCACCCAGAAGGGCCTGGAGTGGTTCACAGGCTATGTGCTGGAGAAGTCCCTCAGCGTGGACAACCTGTTCGTGTTCGTGCTGGTCTTCCGCAGCTTTCAGGTGGACCTGCGGCACCAGCACCGGGTGCTCTTCTGGGGCGTGCTGGGGGCGCTCATCATGCGCGCCGCCATGATCCTGGCGGGCACGGCCCTGCTGAATCGCTTCGAGTGGATGATGTACGTGTTCGGCGGCTTCCTGGTCTACACGGGTGTGAAGATGCTGCTGGTGGAGGAAGGGGAGGCTGATCCCACCCAGAACCCCATGGTGCGGGCCTTCAAGCGGCTTGTCCCCTATGACGCGACCGGGGGCCATGAGCACTTCTGGGTCATTCGGGAGGGAAAGCGCTTCGCCACGCCCATGCTGCTGGTGCTCATCACCATCGAGGTGACCGATCTGGTCTTCGCCGTGGATTCCATCCCGGCGGTGCTGGCCGTGAGCCGCGACCCCTTCGTGGTCTACACCTCGAACATCTTCGCCATCCTGGGCCTGCGCAGCCTCTACTTCCTGCTGGCCAAGATGATGGATCGCTTCCACCGCCTGAAGACGGGCCTGGCCGTGGTGCTGGCCTTCGTGGGCGTGAAGATGTGCATCGCCGAGTGGTTCAAGATCCCGGTCCAGTACAGCCTCCTGGTCATCGCGGCGGTGCTCACGGGCAGTGTGGTCGCCAGCCTGGCCTGGCCCTCGGAGCAGGACGGGACGCCGTGATGGACGTCTGGCGCCACACCCTCGAGACGGCTCCGACCTCGGGTCCCTTCGTGGTGACCCTGGGTACCTTCGATGGGGTCCATGCCGGCCATCGGCAGCTGCTGCGGGTGGCCGCGGGCCGGGCCAAGGCCCTGGGCCAGCGGGCCGCCGTGGTGACCTTTGACCCCCACCCCGCCCTGGTGGTCGCCCCCCAGCGGAAGCCGAAGCTGCTCATGACCTTGGAACAGCGGCTGGCCGCCTTCGAGGCCGAGGCCATGGACCTGGCCTGGGTCATTCCCTTTAGCCGCGCTTTTTCCGAACTGAGCCCGGAGGAATTCCTGGACCGGATGCTCAAGATCCTGGCGCCGGTGGAGGTGCATGTGGGCCGGGCCTTTTGCTTCGGCCGGGACCGCAGCGGCACCGTGGAGACCCTGGAGACCTGGGGCCGGAACCATGGCTGCCAGATCCATACCTTGGCCCTGCGGGCGCCGGATGGCGGACGGCTGTCCAGCACGCGGATCCGCGAGGCCCTGGATCTGGGCGATGCCGAAGCTGCGGCGCAGCTACTGGGTCACCCCTATGCCCTCACGGGCGTGGTGGTGGAGGGGGATCGGCGGGGCCGCCACCTGGGCTTCCCCACCGCGAATCTGGCCTGGGAGCAGGAGCAGCTGCCGGCCTCCGGTGTCTATGTGACCGAGGCGGTCCTGCCCCACCACGGGGGCTCGCACCTGGGCCTGACCAACGTGGGCGAAAAGCCCACCTTCGAAGGCCAGCGCCTTACGGTGGAAACCCACCTGCCCGACTTCGAAGAGGACCTCTATGGGGCCCGCATGGAAGTGCGCTTCCTCCACCGCATCCGGGGCGAGGCGAAATTCGCCTCGGTGGATGAACTGAGGGCCCAGATCGCTCAGGATGTGGCTGAGGGCCGGGCGTGGTGGAAGGCCCATCGAGGTTGATGGACTGGCTGGTCGCGGAAGTCACGGAACCACGCGGAAAACACAGAAGAAGATGGGAACCACGCAACGATGGCGTCCCTGTCTTCCTTGGCAGCCTAGGAGCTCTCAGCAGGCAGTTAGCCCTCTTCCACGCCTTCCGCGCATCTTTCGCGTATTCCGCGACCAGCACAATCTCTTTAGCTGGCGATGTCCACCCGCCAACGGGCGATCGGGCGCTCCGCCAGATCCCAGATCTGGATCCCCAGGGGCAGGCGGCTCAGGCCCAGACGTTGGCGGAGCTGGGCCTTGGCCCCATCCAGGCTCTCGGCCTCGATGGGGCCGTATTCCATGAAGTAGCCGCTGAATTTGTAGCCGAAACTGCGAAGGTCGGTCCGCATTGGGGCTCCATCTATCCCGTTCACCCAATATTCGTGTTTTATTCGCTATTGTCAAGGCCTGGGTGCGAAATACTTTGGGGGGCATTGGATCGAAGTCATCTTTAGTGTCCGGAGGGATCCTGGACAGCGGCTGTCGAATCCTGGTTGTTCAGTGGAACCGGAGCACAACCCGACCCTCGAAGGGCGGTGCCAGGAGTCGCGGCAGGGGCCGCAAGACGAAGCGGTCCTCGTCGCAGTCGTAGCGACGGGTCGGGCGTCTGTAGTAGCCGTGGCGTTCCCACCGGTCATCCCAGCACCGGTCGTCGTAGCGCCGGGCTTCCCAGCGGTAGTCGGGGCGGCAGGAGTCCTCGACCACGATCCCGGGGCGCCGGTCACGCCAGTGGTCGCGGGCCGACAGGGGGAGGGCCGCGAGGGCCGCGAGGGCAAGCAGGGCCAGGCTTCGCATGGTGGCTCCTTCAGGGGGCGGGAGGTCTTCAGCCCCACCAGTCTCCATGTCACAACCCGTGCCAAGCATCGAAATTCAATGTCTGCAATAGCTTGATGCCGGACCACGGAACGGGTCGCACCTGAAATGCAACGTGCGAATGCCGCAACGAGGCAGGACTCCACGCCTACTTGTGGCGGCGGTCTCCCACGATGATGGCCGGCACCCCCGCCACGATGGCCCAGTCCGGTACATCCTTCGTGACCACGGCGCCCATGGCCACCACCGCGTGATCGCCGATACGGACACCATCCGTGATGCCCGCGTTGGCGCCGATCCAGGCGTCCACGCCGACCTGGATACCCCGGGAGCGCACGGGCTGGTCCTTGATGGCCCGATCGGATTTCAGCCCGTGATCGAAGGCGTAGAGGGCGGCGCCGCTGGCGATGCGGGTGCCCTCGCCGATCACCAGGCCCTTGCGCCCGCCATCCAGTCGGGCCCCGGCATTGACGCTGACATCGTTCCCCAGGGTCATGGGTCCGTGCAGGAAGGCCTGGGCGGCGATGGCGCAGCGGTCACCCAGGACCACAGCCCGGCCGGGCTCGCCGAAGATGGCGGCGTCCGGCGCGATGAAGCAACCCGTCCCGAGCTGCACGGTCTCCTGGGCGAGGAGGCGCTCCTGCACCTCCGCCTGCCAAGCCTCGGCCCACTCGCGATGCCGGGCCTTGAGGGCGAAGTAGAGCCAGGGCATCCAGGCCAGGCGCCGCTTGTGCTGCTCACGAAGGGATTTGAGGTCGCGCATGGGTTCAGGGTAATGGAATGGGGGGCAGCCTGTAGACTTCCCCCATGCCCCACCTTGGCCCCCTGCCCACCTGGCCCTTCGCCCTTGGTGTGACCACCTCGCTGTTCTCCGTGCTGAATCCCATCAGCGCGGCGGCGATCTTCGCCACCGCCACCGCCGGGATGGAGCGGTCGGCCCTGCGCCGCAGCGCCCGGAAGGCTTCGCTCACCGCCGGGGCGGCCATGCTGGGCTTCGCCCTGGTGGGTCAGTTCATCTTCAGCCTCTTCGGCTTTACAGCTCTGGCCATGCGCTTCGTGGGGGGGGTCTTGGTGCTCTATCGCGCCATCTGCATGCTCTACGGCGAGGATCCCCGGGAGCGGAGCAGCGAAAGCGAAAAGGCCGAGGCCCGGAACAAGCTGCCGGAGGACTTCGCCATCATCCCTTTCGGCATCCCGCTGGTAACGGGCCCCGGCACCATTTCGACGGTCATGGGCATGATCGTCGGCCTCAGCTGGCTGGAGTACGGCGTGGTGCTGGCGGCCATCCTGTTGAACACCTGGATCATCTACCTCTTCCTGCGCAAGGCCCCGGCGGTGTTCTCCCGGCTGGGCGCCCTCGGCACCAACGTGGTGAACAAGCTCATGGGCCTGATTCTGGCCGCCGTGGCCATGCAGTTCCTCATCAACGGCGTGAAGGAGCTCTACCTCGAGATCCAGCAGCTGCCCCGGCCGGCCGTGGTTTCAACCAAATAGGCTGGTCGCGGAAAGCGCGAAACCTACGCGGAAGGCGCAGAAGAAAGACCGGGATTTATTTTCGAGTCTTCTGTGTCCCCTCCGCGTCTTCTGCGACCAGCCTATTGGCGATGGTTACTTGAGGGCGGCCTCGATGGCGGCTTTCAGCTCGGGGCTGTCCGGGGCCACCTTGCTGGGGAAGGCCGCAAGCACTTGGCCGTCCTTGCCGATCAGGTACTTGTGGAAGTTCCAGGCGGGCTCGCCGTGCTTGGCGGTGAGGAACTGGTAGAGGGGGGCCTTGCCGGGACCCTTCACCTCGAGCTTCTCGAAGAGCGGGAAGGTCACGCCGTAGTTCTTCTGGCAGAAGGTCTCGATCTGGGCGGCACTGCCGGGTTCCTGGGCGCCGAACTGGTTGCAGGGGAAGCCCAGCACCACCAGGCCGCGGTCTTTCATCCCGGCATAGAGCTGCTGGAGCCCTGCGTACTGCGGTGTGTAGCCGCATTCGCTGGCCACGTTCACGGCCAGCACCACCTTCCCCTTGTAAGCGGCGAGGGTCTGGGGCTTGCCCTCCAGGCTGTTCAGGGTGAGATCGTAAAGGGACACGGGCACCTTCCTTTCTGCGGCGGGGAGCGTCAGGGCGGTGAGCAGGGCAAGGGCAAGGGCGGGACGCATGCGGGCTCCGGGGTCGCATCCTTGGGTGCCGCCGGGGAGCCTTGTGTTCCTAGGATCAGCTCGGCGAGGCCAAGCCGCTGACCGGCGGGTGGATAGGCCCGTCTGGCCCGGGGCCTCTCCCCGGAATCCCTGGGCCCCGGTCATGCTGGATCCCATGCGCCTCGGTCCTCTTCAACAGCACTTCCGGTCTCGCCTGCGAAAGCGGACGCCCTGGGTGGTGGTGCTTGTGTTCACGGCGGTCTTCACGGTGCTGCAGTTCGTCGTCATTCCGGTCTCGGTGCAGATGAAGCATCCAGGGGCTCTCGTGAATTCACTGGTGATGCCCTTCCTGATCTCCTTCACTTACGGGTTCCTGACCCCCCTGCCCTGGCGCTGGAGCGGTGACGAGCGCAGCCGTGCGCCTTTCTGGCGAGGCCTGACCCAGGCCCTCACCTTCAATGCCCTGCTCGTCCTCGCCTTGACGGCCATGAGCTGGTTCATGGTCCGGCACGCCAACCTGAAAGCCGAGGCCCTGGGCCTGGCCCAGGGAGTAAAGGCCACCTTTGGTAATGTCCTGCTGCTGCAGATGATGGTGGGCCTGCCTCTGATGACCATCATTGGGGCCATCATTTCCTTCTCGGTGATCACCGAGGAGGAGAAGGCTGCGGCCGAGGCGAAGCTGGAGGAGGCCCAGTGGGTGCTCTTACGCGGCCAGCTCAGCCCCCATGTGCTGTTCAATTCCCTCAATGGGCTGGCCGAGCTGGTGCGCCTGGATCCCGTGGCCGCGGAGCAGGCCATCCTCGACCTGTCCGAGCTGTACCGGGCCCTGCTCCGCCATGGAGACCGCCCCCGGGCCCCCTTGGGGGACGAGCGGGCCCTGGTCCAGCGCTTCCTGGCGGTGGAGGGCCTGCGGATGGGCCACCGCTTGAGGGTTTCCTGGGACTGGGATCCCGGCCTGGATGGGGTGGCGGCTCCGCCCTTCCTGCTCCAGCCCCTGGTGGAGAATGCTCTGAAGCATGGCCTCGCTCCGGCTCCCGAAGGCGGGGAGCTGGCCATCAGCCTTCAGCGGGAGGGCTCCGGCCTGCGGCTGCGGGTGACGAACACCGGCCGGACCCTGGGGCTGATTCCGGGCCAGGGAATCGGCCTGCAGAACCTGGAGGCCCGCCTGAAGCTGGCCTACGGCACCGGGGCCAGCTTCCACCTCGGGTCCGAGGGATCGGTTACCGTGGCCGAAGTGATTTTGGAGCAGCTGGAGTCGCGACGATGAAGCTCCTGCGGGTGGCCCTGGCGGATGACGAGCCCCTGGCCCGGGCCCGGTTGGCGAGGCTGTTGAGGGAGGCCGGCTGCGACGTCAAGGCGGAGCTGGCGGACGGGCCGTCCGTGCTGGCCTGGCTGCGGGAGCCGAAGGAGGTCGAGGCCCTCTTCCTCGATATCCAGATGCCCGGGGCCACGGGTCTGGAGGTGGCCGCCGAGCTGGCGGACTGCCGCCACTGCCCACCCGTGGTGTTCGTGACGGCCTATTCGGAGCATGCGGTGCGGGCCTTTGAGGCCGCCGCCGTGGACTACATCCTGAAACCCGTGTCCGCCGAGCGCCTGGCGAAATCCCTGGCCCGGCTGCGGGAGGGTGGGCCCCGGCGCACGGACGCGACCTTGCCCCCGTCCCAGCGGTTCCCGGTGAAGGCCGGCGAAGGCCATGTCTTCCTCGACTTGAAGCGCACCACCCATTTCGAGGTGGAAGAGGAGGTGGTCTGGGCCTGGGTGGCGGGAGGCCGCCATCGCACCTCCTGGACCACCCTGGCCGATGTGGAAACGGCCTTCCCGGCCGCTGGGCTGGTGCGGATCCAGCGCCACCTGCTGCTGCGGCCGGAGGCGGTCCTGGGACTCAAGCCGCTGGAAGGGGGTCGGGCCTCAGTCCGGGTGGGGGATGGCACGGATCTGGAGGTGAGCCGAAGCGCCACGCCCAAGATCAAGGAGCTGTTGGGGCTGTGAGTGGGCCCTACTTCCTCAGCTTCAGCAGGTCCATGACGATCACCAGGGCCATGAGCGAGGCCAGCAGCAGGAAGCCGCCGGTGAGGATTTTCTCCTTGAGCTCGATGGTCAGGTCCTTGCGGCGCAGCTTTTCGAAGGCCAGCAGGGCCATGTGGCCGCCATCCAGGGCGGGGATGGGCAGGGCGTTGAGCAGGGCCAGCTGCAGGCTGATGGCGCCGGTCATGAACAGGAAGACATCCCAGCCGGATTTAGCGGCCCGGCTGCCCTGGCGGATGATCCCGATGGGCCCTGCCACTTCGGCGCTCTTGGCCTGGAAGGTGACGAGCTTTTTGAGGAAGCCGAAAACCTGGCCGCTCATGCGCCAGGAGGTCGTCAAGGCGTAGCGGCCGCCCACCAGGAAGTCGTTGGGCCGGTAGGCCCGGCGCTCCAGCGGCGTGGCCATCGGGGCGGGCATGAAGCCCAGTCGTCCTTTGCCGCCGTCGAGGCGGGGGGTGAGGGGCAGCTCCAGCGGCCGACCTTCCCGGGTGATCCGGAAAGGCACGGGCTGGCCGGGATGGGTCTGGATGTATGCCACGGCGGCTTCCCATGTGGAGGCCGGGAAGCTCATGTCCCCGATGCCGCGCAGCTCGTCCCCAACCTTCAGGCCCCCTTGCTCGGCGGCTCCGCCGGGTACCACTTCGATGACGGTCCAGGATTCCTGGATCTTGGTGACCCGGGATTGGTCAGCCCCCACGAAGGTGAACAGGATCAGGGTGGTGGCGAGGTTCGCCAGGATGCCGCCGCTGTAGAAGAGCATCCGCTTGCCGAAGGGCTGGTGCAGGAAGCCGTAGGGATCATCCGCGCCGGGCTCCTCGGGGTTGAAGCCCGCCAGCTTGACGTAGCCGCCCAGAGGCAGGGCGGATAAGCGCACATCCGTTTCCCGCCACTTGAAGCCGAAGAGGCGGGGGCCGAAACCCAGGGAGAAGGTCTCCACGGGCATGCCCATGTACTTGGCCGCGAGGAAGTGGCCGCCTTCATGCAGGAAGATCAACCCACCTAGCATGAGGATGGGGCCCCAAAAGCCCGCGCCGGGCAGCTTGAACGCGAAGACAAAGACGGCGATCAGGGCAAAGCTGAAGGACAGGGAGAGACGAAAACGGTTCATGGACACCCAAAGGATCAGGTCCGGGTTTGGACCCAACCTTCAGCATGACGCCTTGCGGCCCGATCCGCATCCAGCACTTGGGCGAGGGACCCCAGGGGTGTGGCAGGGATCCGGTCCAGGATTTCCTGGTTGCAGGCCTGAATGTCCCAGAAGCCCAGGCGGCCCTGGAGGAAAGCGGCCACGGCCACCTCGTTGGCGGCATTCAGCAGGGCCGGGGCTGTGCCCCCCTCCCGGAGGGCCCGGAAGGCCAGCCCCAGGCAGGGGAAGCGCTCCAGATCCGGGGCCTCGAAGGTCCAGGCGCGGGCCTCGTCCCAGGGATAGGGCGCCACGGGACCGGGCTGCTTGTCGGGGTACAGTAGGCAGTACTGGATGGGCAGCTTCATATCGTTGGCACAGACCTGCAGCTGGTAGCTGCCGTCATGGAAGCCCACCATGGCGTGCACCTGGCTTTGGGGATGGACGGTGACCGCCACCTGATCGGCCGTGAGGCCAAAGAGTACCGAGGCCTCGATGACCTCCAGGCCCTTGTTCATGAGCGTGGCGCTATCGATGGTGATCTTGGGGCCCATCTTCCAGGTGGGATGGTTCAGGGCCTCTGCGATGGTGGCGGTCTGGATGCGCGCCAGGGGCCAATCCCGGAAGGGTCCGCCGCTGGCGGTGATGCGGACTTCACGAATGGTGGTGGAATCGCGGCCGTCCAGCAGCTGGTGCAGGGCTGCGTGCTCGCTGTCCACGGGCAGCAGCTCGCCGCCGCCCGCCAGGGCCGCTTCGTGCATGAGGACGCCGCCCACCACCAGGGATTCCTTGTTGGCCACGCAAACCCGTCGCCCGGCGCGGAGGGCGGCTTCGGTACTGGCCAGTCCCGCGCTGCCCACGATGGCCGCAACCACCGTGTTCACCTCGGGATGGAGGGCACAGGCCAGGAGGCCCTCATCGCCCCAGTGCAACTCGGGTCGGTAGCTGAGGTTCGAGCGCAGCCAATCGGCAGCTTCTTTCGACCCCACGGATACGCAGCGGGGGTGGAAGGCTTCACATTGGGACTGCAGCAGGTCGCGGTTCCGCCCCGCCGCCAGGGCCACGATCGACAGCCGCTCAGGATGGGCCCTGACCACTTCAAGCGTGGAGGTGCCAATGCTCCCGGTGGAACCCAGGATGGCGAGGTGACGCATGCGAAAAGGACCCCCACGAAGGACACAAAGAAAAGACAAGGATCAGGACACGAAGAACCGGGATGTTAGTTGACCATCCGGATCCATTCGAGCTTGGGGTGGTGACCAAAGTTCAGCGACACGCCGGCGGGGTGCCCGGTTGCCTTCAGGTAATTCAAGAGTTGGGCGCGATCTGCGTCTCCTAGTCCATCCGAGGCCTTGATTTCCACCAGAATCGCGCCGAATGCCACAAAGTCGGCTCGGTATGTCTTCTTCAGGAGTTCACCTTTGTAGCGAATCTGGAGGAGTACCTTTTGGTCAAACGGAATCCCACTTGGGACCATTTCTTTAGATAAGGCCTCGGCGTGAACCGCCTCAAGAAACCCGGGACCCAGAGCTCGGTGAACCTCCATGGCCGCGCCGACGATCGCAAATACCTCGTCCTTGAAACGCAGTTCTTTCGTGTCCATTCGTTTCCTTAGCGGCCTTCGTGGATTTCAGTTAAAACCATGTACAAAGTGGACATAGGCGAACAGAACGGGCGCGGCGAAGACCAGGCTGTCCACGCGATCGAGCATGCCGCCATGGCCGGGAATGGCCACCCCGCCGGCATTGGAATCCTTCACTCCGGCACTACGCTTCCAGGTGCTTTCCACCAGGTCACCCAGCTGGCCCACGGTGCCCAGGAGCAGGGCCAGCGCCACCACATCCACCAGGGACCACTCCGAGCAGACCGTGGCCTTCATCAAGAAGGCGCCGATCAAGTTGCCCAGCAGGTTGCCGAAGGCGCCCTCCCAGCTCTTCTTCGGGCTGACCTTGGGGGCCAGCTTCCGGCGCCCGAAGTAGCTGCCCACGAAGTAGGCGGCGGTATCGCCAAACCACGTGATGATGAAGAGGGCCAGGATCAGCCGACTGCCGGTTCTGGACAGGGTGCCGTGCAGCATGAACAGCTTCAACTGGAAGCCCAGGCCGAAGCCCATGTAGAGGGCCCCCAGCCAGGTGATGGCCTGGCTGGGCAGGGCCTCCTCTAGTTTCGGATCGAAGAAGAGGGCCCCGAAGTGGATAAGGAGGGCGCCGCCGGTGAAGACCAGCCACAGGGGCAGAGGATCCCGGTTCCCGGTGGCCAGGAAGAAGTGAACGATGATGCCCAGGGCCACGAGGGTGCCGGTCACCAGGGAGGGGTTGAAACCCCGAACCCTTGCCATGAGGGTCATTTCTCGCACGCCCATGATGGTCGCCCCGGCCATGACCGCCAGGTAGGTCCAGGGGGCCCAGGGAGCATCCCCGAACCAGAGCAGGCTGAAGAAGAAGAGGCCAAACACCAGGGCCGACGTGATGCGCACGGTCATGTTCTTGGTATCCACCTTGGGTGTGGTCCGTTCCATCAGATCCCCCCGAAGCGTCGTTCGCGCTGGGCATAGTCCTCAAGGGCTTCCTTCAACTCCGCGGGGCCGAAGTCCGGCCACAGGAGGTCGGTCATGTAGAGTTCGGCGTAGGCGGACTGCCAGAGCAGGAAATTGGAAATGCGGTGCTCCCCGCTGGTGCGGATGAGCAGATCCACATCGGGCACGCCGGCGGTCCAAAGCCGGGCGGCCAGGGCCGCCTCGTCCACTTCTTCGGGTCGCAGGCTCTCCTCCACGCAGCGCCGGGCGGCCTGAGCCAGTTCCAGCCTGGAGCCGTAGTTCACGGCGAGATGGAAGGTCATGCCCGTGTTCTGGGCGGTGGCCTTTTCCAGGGTCTGGATATCCGCCTGGATGCCCGCCGGCATGCCTTCGAGGGCGCCCAGGTGGTGGAAGCGGATGCCCTGCTTGCCGAGCTGGTGGACGAACATCCGCAGATACATACGGAGAAGAGCCATGAGGGCGCCCACTTCCAGGGCCGGTCGCTTCCAGTTCTCGGTGGAGAAGGCGTACAGGCTCAGGTGCTGGATGCCCGCCTCCGAGGCCGTTTGCAGGATGTGTTCCACCGCCAGGACGCCAGCCTTGTGCCCCTTGATGCGAGGCCAACCCCGCTGGGCCGCCCAGCGGCCGTTGCCGTCCATTATGATCGCGACATGGGTCGGGACGGTCATCGCGCCAGGAACCTCAATAAATGGGAAAAGGTCATGCTAGCACGGGGCTTGCCGTTGAGAGGGGAGACGGCACCTGCCACGACCCCCCGTGGTAGGCTGGTTTTCATCATTTTTCTGGCGAACCCATGGTTCAGTTCAACACCCGTGCCAATGAGATTCTGCTGAAGCTGGTCTATTACGGGCCAGGGCTATCGGGCAAGACAACCAATCTGCAGTCCCTCCACGCCATGTGTTCGGACACGCAACGAGGCGAGATGTTCTCCGTCAACACCCAGGAGGATCGCACCCTCTTCTTCGATCTGCTGCCCATCAACCTGGGCTACATCTACGGCAACGCCATCCACCTCCAGATCTACACGGTGCCTGGCCAGGTCCAGTACGACGCCAGCCGCCGGGTGGTGCTGGGCGGGGCCGACGGCGTGGTGTTCGTGGCGGATTCCAGCGAAGCCAAAATGCAGGACAACGTGGATTCACTGTCGAACCTCTATCACAACCTCAATGCCAACCGCCTGAACATCAAGCAGATCCCATTCGTCCTCCAGTACAATAAGCGGGACCTGCCGGACGTCATGGCGGTGGGGGTCATGAACCGGCGGCTGAATTTTCGCAGCGTGCCCTATTTCGAATCCGTGGCGAACCGTGGCAATGGCGTGCTGGACACCTTCTTGTCCATCACCCGCGAGACCGTCGGCTATACCTTCAAAAAGTATCACCTCGACAAGAAGATCAAAGACTTCGACGAAATGCTGAACCTCATCGAGTCCAACGTGCGTTCCAGCATGCGGGAGTTGCCGCCGCCCCAGGAAGTGGGCCAGGCCCCCGTGGTGGAAACGACCGTGCTTCGCCATAGCAACGTGAGCGTGGCGGACCTGTTACCCGGGAAGGTCGCCGATGCCCAGGAACTCCTGGAAGACGCCCTCAAGTCCAATATGGAGACGGCCCGGCTCTACTCTGAGTTGAAGCAGGTCAAGGACTCCCTCGAGAAGAAGAACGAGGAAATGAGCCAGCTCTACACCCAGCTGGACCGGGCGAACCAGGACAACCTGAAGACCCGGAAGTACCTGGAAGGCCTGGTACAGAACATCGGCGAGGCGGTTATCTCCTACTCGTCAGACGGAAAGATCCTGACCTGGAACATGGCTGCGGAGCGGATCTTTGGGTACTCCCGCCCCGAGATCGTGGGACGCAACATGGCCCAGCTCACGCCAGATAGTCTGCTCGGCGAGCTGGAGCAGGTGGCCCAGCAGATGGGCCGTGGCCAGGTAATCCGGGACATGGCCACCACGCGATTGCGCAAGGGGGGAGTCGCCTTCCCGGCCCTCATCACCTATGCCCCGGTGATAGGAAACGAGGACCGGGTGCTGGCCTTCTCCGCCCTGGTGCGGGACAGCTCCGAAGTGAAGGACCTGGAGCACCGCCTGGTGCATTCCCAGAAGCACGAGGCCCTGGGCCGGCTGGTGCCGTCCCTCTTCCATGAGGCTTCCAACCGGCTCACCCCCGTGCTCCTGGAGGCCCGCCTGATTTCGGAATCCGCCATGGACCCCCACCAGGCCGAGCAGGCCGCGCGCCTGGTGAAGGCCGTGGACTCCATCCAGGCCCTGCTGCAGCCCCTGCAGACCGTGCTGAATCCCCCCAGCCCCAGGCTCCTTTCGGTCCAGGTCAATCAGCTGGTTCAGGAGGCCGTCTCCTTGGTGGAGGCCAAGGCTCAGCGGATGGGGGCTTCGATCGAATTGAACCTGGATTCGTCCCTGCCTGGAATAGACCTCGATCCTGGTCTCATGGTCCAGGCTCTGAGCAACCTCCTGCTCCACGGCCTCCAATCCATGGCCCTGAGCCCCATGAAGCGCCTGCGGGTGGCCACTCGCCTTTCCAACGACAGCCTGCAGGTGGTGATCCAGGATACGGGCCCGGCCCTGGGCGAGGGCCGGCAGGCCGAGCTGTTCGATCCGGCCCAGGCCACGACCACGGAAGCCCTCGGGCTGCCCATCGCCGACATCATTGCCCGGCAGCACGGGGGTGGACTCAGTACCCGCAGCCAGGAGGGTCTCGGCAATGCCTTCTTGCTGGACCTGCCCTGCAAGGCTTCAGCGGCCCCGGCGGCCTCACCCGCTCCCATCACCCCGGCAGGCCTCCGGGGCATCCGTGCCCTGGTCGTGGATGATGAATCCTTTCTATTGGAATGCCTGGTAGATGCCCTCGGCGCCTGGGGCGTGGAAGCCACCCCCAGCACCCGGGGGGACGAGGCCATCGAAAAACTGGTAGCCGGGACCTTCGACCTGATCGTATCGGACATCCGCATGCCGGGTCTGTCGGGCATGGAGCTATTCGACTGGTTGAAGGCCAACCAGCCCATCATGACGAAGCGGATCCTCTATACGACTGGCGATGCCTTCGATGCGAAGACCCGCCAGTTCCTCGAGGCCAGCCAGGTGCCGTACCTAGGTAAACCTTTCGATCTAAAGCAGCTCAAGCAAGGTCTCGAGCGCCTTCTAGAGACTCCGATCGAGGCGTGAGATTGCCCCCTGCTGCATAATGGGGCAATCCCGCACCCTCACCGAGGAGTCATCTATGCAGCGTCACTGGGTCATGGCCATCATCCTAGCCTCGGGCCTCCTGGCTCAGGCGCCCCCCCCTGCGCCCCCGCCTGTCCCAGCCCCAGCGCCGGAGGCCAAGCCCACGGAAGTGAAGGCTGAAGCCGCGCCGACCCCGGTGCCGTCCCCGGCCCCCGAGCCCCAGCCCCTGGAAGTGAAGGTCGTCGCGGCCCCGGTCCCCGAAGCCAAGCCCTTCGATCAGCTCCGTCCCAGCCAGCGGAAGCTGGCCTATACCCTGCAGCGCGCGGCCCTCTCGGCCCACGAGCTGGGCTACTACCGGAGCCACCCCAAGGTCCTCGAAGCACGCGAGGCTCTGGATGCCCTGCTGAAGGCCAAGGCTGAGATCCCTGAAAAGGCCCAGGCGGCCCTGCCGATGGTGGAGGCCTACCTGCTGAAGCTCCGCGCCAACCACGGCCTCTATGACGCCGATGGGAAGAAGCTCCTGCTGGAAGGCAGCTGGAAGTCGCTGCAGACCGCGGCCCGGGCCGCCGCCAAGACGGGCCCCAAGGGTCTGGAAGCGCGGTTGGCCAAGCTCAAGGGCCTGCTTTTCGACGCCAAGGTGGATGCCGCTGCCCCCAGCTGGGCGGAGCCCGAAGTGGCGGCCTCCAAGGGGGCTAAGGGCAAGAAGGCCAAGGCCGCCAAGGGCCCCAAGTCCCCCGACGGGCTTTCGGAACAGAAGGCCATCACGGCCCTGTGGGTCCGGCGCGCCAAGGATTGGGTCGAGAACACGCCTCAGGAAGTTGAAATCAAGGGTGAGAAGAAGACCCGCCGCAAGGCCGATCCAGTCCAGACCAAGGCGCTCGATGATCTCCTGGCCTGGCTGGGCAAGGACGACCTGGACCTGCTGAGGGATCCCGCCTTCGGCTGGCTGGACCTGCGCCGCCTAGGTGCAATGCCCGGTGCCGGCCTCCTGGCCAAGGCCGGTGATATCACCGCTTCCAAGGCGCCCGAAGGTGCCGCGGGTGAATGGACCCTTTCGCCCACCTACCAGCCGACGGTCGGCGACAGCAAGTTTGGCAAGGGTGAGGAAAAGCGCACGGTGCTCGTCGAAGTGAAGCAGGGCCCAGCCCTGGCCAGCCTCGCCGAGCAGTTCGCGGCCTTCGAGAAGCAGGGCCGCAGCCGCGAAATCGACCTCAAATAGGCTTTTCGTCAGGACAAAAACGGGGCGCATCGCGCCCCGTTTTTGTCGTAGGGAGTCATTTGGGGGTCGGCTTGATATCTATTTCCTTTGAAGGTGAGGATTGACTCATGTGTTTTCCGACCTCGTAACCGAAGTTTTTAGCGTAGAACGCTGAGGATGCATGCCAGCGTTGGGTCTTGTGCAAAGTGTATGCCAAAACGTAGCCATGTAATATGCATTTAGGCTCTTGCTTATGCTTAAATACGGCCTATATTCATGGGCATGTTCA
>JANYLR010000088.1 GCA_025363715.1 Holophagaceae bacterium
GCAGCTCCAGGAAGGTGCCCCGGTGGAGCCCGCTCACCATGGCCGAAGCCAACAGGAGGCCGATGGCCGAGAAGAAGAAGCGCAGGATCGTTCGCAGGGTGCTCATAGGAATCCATGATCGCGGAAAAGGGCCGGGCATGAAATCCTGAAGGCCCTGCCCAAACAGCCCCGGGCCCCCTCTCCTCAAGGAAACCGCCGGAATACTCCCATGATTTATTGGATCACCCACTCCCTGGGCCGCATCGTTGGCCACCTGTTCTTCCGCCACCGCACCCTCCACCGGGAGCTCATCCCCGAACGGGGCGGCGCCCTCCTCGTGGCCAACCATGTGAGCTATCTGGACCCGCCGGTGATCTCGATCGCCTTCCGGAAACCCATCTACTGTCTGGGCCGCAAATCCCTCTTCAAGGGCTTCCTGGGCTGGCTGCTGCCCCGCATTCAGGTCCTGCCCGTGGATTTGGGCAAGGGCGACCTCGCCAGCATGAAACGCATCCTGAGGCTGCTCAAGGAGGGGAACCGCGTGCTCATCTTCCCCGAAGGCACCCGCTCGCCCGATGGGACCCTCCAGTCCGCGGAGGCTGGCATCGGCTTCATCCTGGCCAAAGGCGACGTGCCCGTGGTGCCCCTGCGCCTTTTCGGGGCCCATGAATGCTGGCCCCGCGATGCGAAGTGGCCCCGCCCCGGCCGGATCACCGTGGTGGCCGGCCCGCCCGTGGATGTCTCCAGCCTGCCCCCGGAACTGACCGGCCGGGAACGCTATCAGGCCTGTGCGGATCAGGTCATGAAAGCCCTGGCCGCGATCCAGCTGGAGAGTTGACGCCGGGGCCAGTGCGGCTCAGCGGTTCCGCGCCACCATCAGGTATTCCCGGCCCGCCCGGCGGGGGTGGCTTTCGGTGGCCGCCGCCAGGTGCAGCACCTCGAACCGGGCCTCGGCCAGCCGTCGCATCTCCTCCATGGGGATGGCGTGAGGGGGGCCCGACTCGCCCTTCACCTGGTGGAAGAGCGCGGCCAGCCAGAAGCCACCGGACCGGAGGTGCCCGGCGCAGGCGTCCACGTAAGCGGGCCGCCGGGCCGGATCCATGGCCACGAAGCAGGTGTGGTCGAAGATGGCGTCCCAGGGGCCCAGGTGGGTGGCGAACCAGTCTCCCTGGGACCAGGCCACCCGGTTGCCGTAGCGGTGCATGGCGCCCTGGATGGCCAGGGGCGCGAAATCCAGGCCCGTGACGGCGAAGCCGTGGCCTTCCAACTCGGCGGCATCGTGGCCGTAGCCGCAGCCGGGCACCACCAGCTCGCAGCCTGGCCGCAGGCCCAGGGGCAGGGCCAGCCCCAGCAGCTCCCGCACCAGAGGCGTGGCGCCGTCCATGTCCCAGCCGGGCCGTCCTTCATCCTTGTAGAGCTGGTTCCAGTAGTCGGGATGGGTGGTCATGGCTCCAGGATAGGACGCTGCGCCCCGCCCGGGTATTTGCGCGAATAACTTTGCGCATGATCCATAAATGAAACAAAATTGTGCACACCCTCAGCACCGTGATCGGAGTGACCTATGAGCAGGACGGACCGAAGCCATCGAAGCCTCCCGCTGGCCGCGGCCCTGCTGGTGTTCCTGGCGGCTCCCGCTGTGGCCCAGACCGCCACTGGCCCCGGGAAGGACGATTCCCGGGCCGTCCACCTGCGGCGGGTCCATCCGCCGGAACCCGCCGAGCGCCTTGACTGGGCGGGGCGCATCACCGAGCTGCTGAAGGAGGAGCCGGGCGATCTGATCGTGACCGCCGTGGGCGATATGATCTTCAATCAGCCCATCACGCACCTCCAGGACCCCGAACGCGCAGGACTCTTCCGGATCCTGCAGGAAGCCGACGTGGCCTACGGAAACATGGAGTTCTCGCTCAACGACCGGCCCGACCTCCAGCGGCCCTTCTACAACTTCCGCGCGCCTCGGGACTTCCGCTGGGAGCTGGCCCGCACGGGCATCAACCTGGTGAGCCAGGCCAATAACCACGCCCTGGATTTCGGGCCCGAGGGGCTGAAGGAGTGCCTCCAGGCCCTGGATCAGGCCAACATCACCCACGCGGGCGCTGGCACCACCCTGGCCGAGGCCCACGCCCTTGGAAAGACTGAACTGGCGGGCTACAAGACCACCGTGGGGCTGCTCGCCTACATGCGGTACTGGACCGCCAAGTACCGCAGCAAGGATTCGAACGCTCCTTCCCTTGCCACTATCGATCCCGCCGTGATTCTGGTGGCGAAGGACGGCAAGGTGGAGAAGGTGGAGGGCCCTCTGGAGTCGGACGTGGCCACCATGGAGGACGATATCCTCCTGGCCCGCCGGAAGACGGACCTGCTGCTGGTGTCCCTGCACAATCACGACGTGACCCACCACCGGGCCCATGGCATCCAGGACAGGACGCCTCCCAACGAGGAGATCATGTTCCACCGCGCCATCGAGGCCGGCGCGGATATCGTGCTGGGCACCGGCCCCCACGTGCTGCGGGGCATCGAGATCTACAAGGGGCGCCCCATCTTCTACAGCCTGGGGGATTTCATCTACCAGTACCGCACGCCGGACCGCATCCCCGCGGACCTGCTCCACCAGCGTGATATCGAAATGCCCCGGCCCACGAATGTGTCCGTGTGGGACCGCCGGGAATCCCGCGAGGTCCTGGAGACCGTGCTAGTCCGCATGGTCATGAACCAGGGCAAACTCAAGCACATCCAGCTGCTGCCCGTCACCATCGACGACGAGGGTCCCCTCTACGGCGTGCCGCGCCTGGCCGGCACGAAGCGCGGCGCCGAGATCATCGCCCGCCTCCAGAAGCTGTCGGAACCCTATGGCACGAAGATCGTGAGCCGGGGCTGGTACGCGGAAGTGGTGTTTTGACTGAAAATCCTGAGAAAAGCCATCAATAAGCGGAGGTTTGCGGAGGAGCGGAGGAGAGCGGAGAAAAGCAAATGCAGGTTTTCTTTCTCCGCTTTCCTCAGCCACTCCGCTTTCCTCCGCTTTCAAAATGCTTTTGCAACACGATGCCTCGACCGTCCTAGCGATCCGCCAGCAGCCACGCGGTGGCGAGAACAAGCCTCGCCATGCACTTCACTTGCTCTGGATCCAATTTGTCCAGGGTGTCGCCAGGCTTGTGGTAGTCGGGGAAGTAGCTCCCGAAGAAGCGGACGAAGGGCAGGTTCAGCCGGGCGAAGTCGCGGTAGTCGCTGCCGCCGTTCTTGCCGTCGGTCCAGTCCAGGTGCAGAGACATGCCCGTGCCGCGTCCGGCCCGGGCCAGGATGGGGCCGAGTTCCCGGTGCGCCGAGGAGGGACCCGGCTCAGCGAAATGGGCGGGATCGAGCCCCTCCAGGAAGTCCTTCGGTGCCTTCGCCTCCGCCACCAGGGTCTGAAGCTCTGCGGCTGTCCAGGGATGGCCGACCATGTCGAGGTTCAGGTAGGCCTTGGTGGCGGCCAAAGGCCAACGGGGATGTCTCGTGTAGTGGCCCGAGCCGAACTTGCCCTCCTCCTCGCCGGTCCAGAAGGCGATGAGCAGGGTGCGTCGCGGCCGCAGGGGACTCGTGGCGAGCGCGCGGGCGATCTCCAGCAAGGCCGAGACGCCGGAGCCATTGTCGTCCGCGCCCGGGTGCAGCACGCCCTGGGGCCGGCCCAGGTGATCCATGTGGGCGCCCAGCAGGATGGCCTCCTGGCGCAGCAGGGGATCGGTGCCGTCCAGCCTGCCGAGCACGTTGTAGCCGCGGATGGCCCGCACCTGGCCCCGGATGGCCAGGGTGGCCGTGCCCGTGCGCTGGGCCTCCAAGAGGGTGCGGAGTTCTGGCGTGAGGGCTATCCGGGCCAGGGGCGGCTCGCCGGAAGTGGGTACACCGGTCGCCGCGAGGAAGGTGGGCAGGACGGGTTCCTTCCCTTCGGCGATGCGGCGCTCCAGGCCCTCCTCCAGGGCGATGGCGGCCTTCGCCCCAAGTTTTTCCAACAGAGCCAGACGACTGTCGTAGCGGTCCGTGCGCCGGGGCGAAGCATATTTCTCCGCCAGGCTCGGCGCCTGCCAAACCTCTCCGGTCGGGCAGCCGTCCAGGAACATGACGACCTTGCCCTTC
>JANYLR010000095.1 GCA_025363715.1 Holophagaceae bacterium
CGAGCCAGGGCCGCTAACGCAGCTGGGCGCGCGGCTGGCCCCGTCCCCCTCTCCCTATCGCAGGCCCCGCAGGGGCCTGCTCCTGCCCGGCGTTTCGCTGGGCAGAGGGTGTGGCCGGGCAAGGGGCGGCGCCCCGTGCGCGGCCACACCCCACTTTGAAAACAGACCCGAGGGATCGCCGATCCTTCCACGCGGCTCGGTTGTTTCAAGGACCAAAGGAGCCGTGGAGTCCTCAGAACTGCACGGCGTAGGCGAACTTGGCGAAGAGGCCCCGCTCCACCATCCGCTCTGTGGGGATGACGGCCGCCGGCTCCCGCCGCCGCTGGCCGGACCAGCCCAGGTAGGCATTGGTGAAGGCGTTCGGCTGCCAGCCCAGGAAGGCCTTGAGGAACTTGTCGACACCCTCGGCCTCGGTGCCGTCGTAGCGCACGACGAAGGCCTGGGTCTTCAGGTAGAGGAAGAACGGGAACTGCCAGCTGCCGGTGAGGACCAGCTCCCGGGCCCGGATGAGGCGCAGGCCGTCGGCTTCCCGGTCCAGCCCGGACTGCTGGCCCGTGAAGTTGTAGGACACGGAACCGACCGTGCCGTAGAGGTAGAGGGCTGCCGAGCGGAAGCGGGCCGGATCCCCGGAGTCCAGGTCCAGGGTGCGGGCCTGGGTGGCGTTCCAGCCCATGCGGAGGGGGGCGTAGAGGCGCCAGTTCCCCCCCAGCTGGAGGGAGCGGGCGGCCACGTTCTGGACGCGATCCTGGGCCCAGGTGCGGCCCGCTGCGTCCCAGTTGAAGAAGAAGCTGAGGCGGCCCGCGGTCTCGATCCAGGCATCCAGCCCCACGGCGCGGTCCATGGGATCGCCGTTCCACCAGGTGAGCCGCCGCCAACGGAGGGTGGCGTTGGCGGAAGACAGGCTCCCCTCGTTCCAGTTCTCGCGCCAGGTCAGGCCGGCGTTGTCGCGGCGGTAGCCCTGAAGGTCGGTGAAGCCCGAGAGCAGCACCAGGTCGGGACTGGTGGTCTGGGTGGTGACCCAGGCCATCCAGTTCCGCGTGTTCCAGTCCAGCTCGGCCGAGGTGGAGGTGCCCCGCTGGGACTGCAGGGTCCCGTCGGCCTGGGGCAGGTGCGAGGTGGCGTTCATGGCGCTGCCGATGAAGTGGAACTCGTGGCCCAGGTACTGGTCCACATAGAGACCGCCGCTCTGGCCGCCGGCCCGCCTGGGCCCGCCCAGCAGGAGCTTGTCGGTGCCCAGCAGAGAGATGCCCGAACCCCGGTCGTCGGTCTGGAACTTCACTGCGGCGGCCGTGTCGCGGGTGGGGAGGCCGTCCACACCTTCGGCGCCATTGGCCCCCAACATCAGCCCGCCATCGAGATCCTTGCCGTTGAGCACCGTCCAGCTGGCGAAGGCGGCCTGGCCCGAGGCCTTCACGCCATAGAGGGGATTCTGGATGGAACGGCTGAAGAACTGGCGCTGGGCGCCCTGGACGCCCAGCAGGTCCATGCCCTCCAGGAAGAAGGGCCGCCGCTCGGGGTAGAAGACCTTGAAGCGGCTGTTGATCTGCAGGGGGTCCACATCCGCGTCCGCGGTGGCGAAGTCGGGCCGGTAGGTGCCCTCCAGGGTGAGGGCCGTGGTGGCGTAGCGCAGGTCCAGACCCAGCCGGGCCTGGGCCTTGGCCGGCGTGCCGGGATCCGCCTCCAGGGACTGGGTGCGGTTGGCCGTGGCGAAGGGGATGAGCAGGAAGGGCGAGCCCGGCTTGTCCACTGGGGCGCCCGATACCCGCGCCATCTGGCAGATGTCGCACTGTACATCCCTACTCATCTTCGGCCAGGCGATGCCATAGCGGCGCTCCCGGGGGATGATGCGCAGGAAGCGCATGGCCCACTCCCCGGGCATGCGGCGCAGGCTGCTGTAGGGGACGCGGATCTTCACCACGTAGCCGCCGGGCGTGCGCACCCCCGTGGAATCCCAGAGGCAGTCGTAGGAAGAGTTCTCACCCGCGCTGTCGGTCATGATCTCGTCGATCTGGCCGCCGAGGGGGGTCACGAAGAAGCGGATGACGCTCTGCCCCTTGCCCGAGGCGTCGAGGTCGACGCCCACGAAGTCGAAGTCCCCCTGGTTGGTGTCCCGCATGTGGCGGGCCGCGTGGATCTTCTCGGGCTCGGGATCGGTGGTCTCGAAGGCGACATAGAGCGCATCCGGGCCCCAGCCCACCCGCACCGCGGTGGGCCAGCGGCTCTGCCCCTTGTCGTCCGGCATGATCATGCTGAATTCGGTGATCTTCAGGGCCCCTTCCCAGGTGGAGAGGTCCGCGTCCCGGGTCATGGCGGGCGCCTGGGCCAGCCGCGGGATGGCCACATGGGGCGGATTGGGGGCCTGGGAAGCCAGGAGGGGCAGGGCCAGGAGAAGAGCCAGCAGACGCATGAAAGATCCCCGGGATGGGATGGATTCCATGCCTACGAGGACCTTCGCAGGTCCGTTTAGGGCCCTCCCACCTTTTTTCCTGGCAGGTCCGCCTAAGACTGTTTCCGGGTGCGGAAGGACGCTTCGTAGGCCGCGGTGCTGGCCTCGAGTCCGCCCTCTTCCACTTCGCCGATGAGGTCGTAGGCGTGGGCCTTGACGATGCGCACCCGCTGGATGGTGTTCACTTGCGGGGCACCGTCTACCAGCAGCACGTTGCCATCTATATCCGGGGCCTGGCCCTGGTGGCGGCCCTTGACGAGGAGATCCGTCTCCTCGTGAGCGCCCTCCACCAGCACGTCGATGACCTGGCCCACTTTCTCCTGGTTCTTCTCCCGGGCGATCTTCTGCTGCAGCTCCAGGATGCGCCGTTTGCGGGCCTCCTTGGTGCGCTTGGGGATGGGATCGCCCAGGGCGTAGGCGGAGGTGCCCTCCTCGGGGCTGTAGGTGAAGACGCCCACGTGTTCGAAGCGGGCCTCCTGCACGAAGGCCTTCAGGGTCTCGAAGGCGGCCTCGTCCTCCCCGGGAAAGCCCACGATGAAGTTGGACCGGATGGCGATGCCCGGCACAATGCGCCGCACCTTCTCGATGAGCTTCAGGAACTGGGCCTTGCTGCCACCCCGGGCCATGGCCTTGAGGATGGCCGCATCGGCATGCTGCAGGGGCATGTCCAGGTAACGGGCGCAGTTGGGCGTTTCGGCCATGGCGTGCAGCAGGCCATCCGTGAGGCGGTTGGGGTAGGCGTAGTGGATGCGGAACCAGCGCAGGCCTTCGACGGCGCCCAAGGCGCGGACCAGCTTCTCGAGCGCATCCGGATCGCCGAAGTCCCGGCCGTAGTCCGTGGTGTCCTGGCCCACCAGGCTGATCTCGAGCACGCCCTGGGTCACCAGATTCCGGGCCTCGGCCACCACGCTGGCAACGCTGCGGCTCCGCTGGGCGCCCCGGAGCTGGGGGATCACACAGAAGGCGCAGGCATGGTCGCAGCCCTCGCTGATCTTCAGGTAGGCGCTGGCCTTGGGGGTAGTGAGCATGCGCGGGCTGGCCTCGGTGTAGAGGTAGTCGGGATTGGGGTTCAGCTCGAAGGTGGCCCCGGCGCCGATGACCTCGGCGATCTGCTCGATGTCCCGGGTGCCCAGGCAGGCGTCGATCTCGGGCATCCCGGCCATCAATTCATCCCGGTACCGCTCGACCAGGCAGCCCGCCACGATGAGCTTCTCGCAGGCGCCGTCCTGCTTCATGGCGGCCGCCTGGAGGATGGCCTCGATGCTCTCCTGCTTGGCGGCGTCGATGAAGCCACAGGTGTTCACCACCAGCACCTGAGCCTCGGCCAGCACGGGGGTGATCTGGTAGCCCTTGAGCCGCAGGTGCCCCAGCATGACCTCGGAATCCACGAGGTTCTTGGGACAGCCCAGGGACATGAATCCGACTTTGGTCAACGCAGCTCCGCACCCATGCGGGGTGAACCTCATAGGTTACCGCGGCGCGCCGATAAGGTCAGCAACGCATGTTAAACTCAACATCCTCCCGGATTGCCCATGAAACTCACCCTGCAGGTTGACGGTGCCTTGCATCCCGTGACCCTCACGGAGGAGGGTCTGACCATTGGCCGGGGCGATCAGGCCACCATCCAGATCCAGGCGAATGCCGTGAGCCGGATCCATGCGCGGATCTTCCTCAAAGAGGGGCGACCCTGGGTCATGGACATGAAGTCCCTCAATGGCACCTCGCTCAATGGCGTGACCCTCGTCGACCCGGCGCCACTCCACCCGGGCGAGCCGGTGCTGCTGGGGGAGGCCATGGTGATGTGGGTGCCGGAAGGCGCGCCTCCCACGCTGGTGGCCGGGTTGAACCTGAACCTGGCGCCCAAGACCGTGATCTCCCGGATCTCGATGGAGGACCGCGCCTTCGATGCCTCGGGCTCGATCCTGGTGCCCCACGCCAGCCTGGAGGCCATGCTGGCCCAGGCCAGCGGCCAGCACCCCGCCGGCGAGGCCGTCACCCTGTTCCAGCGTCTGGCCAGCATGGCCGGGACCCTGCTCCGGGCCGCGGGCCTGACGGAACTCCTCGAATCCGTGATGGGTCTGGTGACGGCGCACATCCCCTGCCAGCGGGGCTTCATCCTGCTGGCCGACGCGGCTGGCGAGCTGGTACCCGAGCTGATCTGGGAGGAGCAGCCGGGGGTCCACACCAACCCCATCAGCCGCACCATCGCCCGCACGGCCATGGACAACCGGGTGGCCATCCTCACCACGGACGCCCGCATGGATCCCCGCTTCAGCGCCGGGGAAAGCATCAAGATCCACGGCATCACCTCGGCCCTCTGCGCCCCTCTCATCGTGGAGGAGAAGGCCTTCGGCGTGATCTACCTGGAGACCAGCCTCAACAAGGGCGGCTTCAAGCGGGAGGACGAGCACCTGCTCAGCGCCATGGCGAACTTCGCCGCCGTGGGCATCCAGCGCGAGCGCGAGGCCAAGTTCCGTCAGCGCCTGGAGCGGTACCACAGCCCCCAGGTGGTGGACCAGATCCTGAAATCCAGCCAGAACAAGGAGGCCCCCGCGCTCCAGGCCCAGCGCTGCGAGATCACCGTACTCTTCGCCGACATCTCCGGCTTCACCCGCATGAGCGAGGGCATGGAGCCCCTGGTGCTGGCGGGCATCCTGAACCGCATTTTCGAAGCCATGACCGACACGATCTTCAGCCGGGGCGGCACCCTCGACAAGTACATCGGCGATGCGGTCATGGCCTTCTTCGGCGCGCCTAACCCCGATCCCGACCACGCGCGCCACGCCACCGAGGCGGCCATCGCCATGCAGGAGGCCCTCTACGACCTCAACTCGGCCCGGCCGGAGGGTTATCCCGAGCTGAAGATGCGCATCGGCATCAACAGCGGCGAGGCCTTCGCCGGTGACATCGGCTGCGAGAAGCGCATGGATTACACGGTCATGGGCAGCGTCGTGAACCTGGCCTCGCGGCTGGAGAGCTCCGTGGCGAGGCCGGGCCAGATCGTGGTGGGGCCCCGCACTGCCGAGCTCGTTGGCCAGGGCGGCCTGCGGCAGCTGGGCGCCTTTTCCCTCAAGGGCATCGAGCAGGAGGTGCGGCCCTTCGAGGTGCTGTGGACCCAGGACACCCCGACGGCAGTGCATGGGCCGTTGTAGGGTCCACTAGGCATCCCGGAGGGCAAGCCCGTACACTGACCTGAGCCGCGATCGCCGAACGCACCCGGCCGGTCCCCTGCCGGAGCCAGCCTTGAACGATGCCCAGCGAACCGATTTCACCAGACACCCCCGGGGTGCGCTGCTCCTGGCCTTCGGCCTCCTGAGCCTAGTGCCCTCCCCCACCTTCATCCTGGGACTCGTCACCTGGATCATGGGCAGCAACGACCTGAAGGCCATGGCCGCGGGGAAGATGGATAAGGGTGGTGAGCGCCGCACCCGGATCGCCCGGGTGCTGGGAATCATCGGCTTCGTGGGGTACACGCTTTGGATCATGAAGATGATCTTCATCAATGGCGTGGGCCAGATGGCCAGCACCCCCTGACCGGACCGGCCGTCCCGCCAACACCGGGAATGGAACCACTGTCCATATCTTGTGCAGAATCTCCGCCCCGACTAGACTTGCGCAGCCCTCAGTCTGCTGTCCCCACGTTCCCAGGCCGCGTCCCAGGCGGGATATCGGCCGTTCCCGGAGGCTCTATGTCCCAAGCCGATTCCAATGCCCTGGCCGCGATGCTCGGCGGAGGATGCCTGATCTTCGGCCTGCTGATCGCGTGCGCCGCCCTCGCTGTGGTCATCTTCTACATCCTGTCCATGCAGAAGGCCTTGAATCTGGCTGGCCCGAGCCACCAGAAGATGCAGCCGGCCATGGTCTGGCTGATGCTCATCCCGCTCTTCAACCTCGTGTGGCACTTCTTCGTCGTGAAGAATGTCTCCGAATCCATCAAGAGCTGGGCCACCGAGAACGGCAAGAGCGTGGACGACGCGGGCTACACCATCGGCCTCATCGCCTGCATCGCCAACTGCTGCGGCCTGATCCCGGTCGTCAACCTGCTGGCCGGGCCCGCCGGCCTAGTCTGCTTCATCGTCTGGTGGGTCAAGGTGGCGGGGTTCAACAAGCTGATGAGCGCACAGGGCTAAACTGGCCTGGCATGGCTATTCCTTGATGAAGTCCTTCCACAGCATGGAGGGCTGGATGCCGGAATTGCGCTGGTACTTGCCGGAGTCGTAGCTGTCGTAGTCGCCGCTGACGGTGTGGTAGAAGATTTGGCAGATGGCCACGCCGGCATAGATCCGCACGGGCTGGATGCAGCTGATCTCCAGGGTCCAATAGCCGCAGAAGCCGATGTCACCGAAGCCAGCGGTGACGTGGACGAAGAGGCCCAGGCGGCCCACGCTGCTGCGCCCCTCCAGCATGGGCACCATGCCCAGGGTTTCTGTGTACTCCAGGGTGCGGCCCAGGTAGAGCTTGCCGGGCTGCAGCAACAGCCCTTCGGAGGGGATCTTCAGGAACTCGATGCCGTTGGGCCGGGCCATGTCCAGCTCGTGGTCCGTGTAGACCGCCAGGTCTTCCCCCAGGCGCAGGTTGTAGCTGTTGGGATTGAGCTGGGCTTCCTGCCAGGGTTCGATGCGAAGGCGCCCTTCGGCCTTCGCCGCGAGGATCTGCCTGCCGGTGAGGATCACGGGGGTCCCTCCCAAACGAAGGCGCCCGCTTTCGCGGGCGCCGGTTCCCGAAGTCAGGCCGCCATCAGCGGTCGACCTTGATGCAGACCGATTTGCTGATCATGTCGCCGACGTGTTTGCGCTCGCCGCCGAGCACGAGGAGGTAGAGGAAGCCGAAATTGAGGATATGGCCCACCCGGCGGAGGATGGCGGTGCCCAAGTCGATGCGCCCCTGGGGATTGTCCTCGGGGACAATGCGCAGCTTCATGATCTTCTTGCCGAAGGAGCCGCCGTAGTTGCTTTCGCAGTAGGGGATGAGCAGGAACTGGTAGGCGAAGCCCAGCAGGCCCACCAGGGGGAAGATGAGGCAACCCAGGAAGGGGATGAAGGCGAGGATGAAGGCGACGATGTAGAGGCCGAGCAGGGGCACCACGTCGAGGATCACCGCTACCAGCCGGGTGAGGAAGTCGCCGCGCTCCCCCGTGGGCAGGGCGTCGTCGGGCACGGGTGGCAGGTAGGCCGCCAGGAAGTCCGGGATGAAACCGCTGGACGGAGGGGGCGCCGGCGGGGTGGGCTTGGGGGCCGCGGCGGGTGCCACGGGGGGGATGGGCCGGGCCACTGGAGTTGGGACGGGACCGGTGGCCAGCTGGTCCGGGCTGGTATCCGATGCCGGTTCGATGGCGGGTTTGCCCGTATGGATGGCCGCCAGCTGATCGGCGCTCATGCGCACCGTGCCGCTGGGAGGAGGGGCATCCATGACGTTGATGGCCACGGTGGCAAGGGCCTCGGGCCGTGGATCCTGGAAGGTCAGCTGCACCTGGCCCAGGGTGATGCGGTCGCCATCGCGCAGGGGCGAGGCCTGCACCCGGTTGCCATTCACCAGCACGCCATTGCTGCTCTGGAGGTCCTGGATCTCGAAGCCTCCACCCACCTTGCGGATCACGCAGTGATGGCGGCTGATGCTGGGATCCGGCAGGCGAAGCGTGTTGTCCAGCTCCCGCCCCATGTGGACCTCGTTATCGATGATTTCGAACTCTCGGACGCCCGCGCTTTCGTGCACCAGCAGTTTGGCCATGGATACCCTCGGGGAGGTGGGATGGGCCGAAGTGTAACGCATCCCCACTGCCTGATGGTAGATCGGAGACCCAGGTTCTTTCTTGACGGGCTGGGGCGGACCCGCCAATCTTCCCCCACGAGACAAGGTGCAGGCATGGTGCTATTCAACGCGGCCACCAAGGAGTTGACGGCCAAGATCGTCTACTACGGCCCTGGCCTGTGTGGGAAGACCACCAATCTCCAGCACGTCTACGACACCCTGCCCGGCGATGGGCGGGGCAAGATGCTGTCCCTGGCCACCCAGACGGACCGAACGCTCTTCTTCGATTTCCTGCCCATCGAACTGGGCACCATCCGGGGCATGAAGACCCGGATCCAGCTCTACACTGTGCCGGGCCAGGTCTTCTATGACGCCACCCGCAAGCTGGTGCTGCGCGGCGCGGACGCCGTGGTCTTCGTGGCCGATTCCCAGGCCCCGGCCCTGGAGAGCAACCGGGAGAGTTTCCAGAACCTCATCGTCAACCTGCGGGATCAAGGCGGGGAGCTGGAGAAGATCCCCCACGTCATCCAGTGGAACAAGCGGGACACACCCAATGCCCTACCGGTAGAGGTCCTCAACCGGGAGATCAACCTCTTCGGCGTCCCCACTTTCGAGGCCGTCGCCATGCGCGGCGAGGGAGTCAGGGAGACCCTCACGGGCGTGGCCAAGCTCGTGCTGAAGAGCCTGGCGGAGAAGTACGGCGGCGGCGTGGTGGAAGAACCCTCGACCATGCTGGGCGCCCTGGCGCCCATCCCCCCGCCGGTGAAGGAATCCACCAAGCCCTTGGAGGTGGAGGAGCTGTCTTCCGGTGAGCTGCTGGAGGAGATCGACGACATCCCGCTCGATTCCAGCCATGCCTCCCACGATTCCAGCCACATGCCCCACAGCAGCGTGGTGGAAGTCCCGGTGGTGCTGGACCGCAGCCTCTTCAGCGGGGACTCGCCCGTTGAGATAAGGCTGAAGTTGTATATCAAGTAGGGCTCCAGGCTCCAGGCTCCAGGCTTCAGGTTCGTTTGGTGACGGCCTGGGGCCCCACCGTTTTTCCCCTTTTGGGCCGTGGTTCTCAGAACGGCCAATCACAACTCCACGGTCCCTTCTTTCCTGAAGCCTGAGGCCTGAAGCCTGAAGCCTGTTTCGGGCACACTGGAGTATTCGTACTCGAGGCCCCACCATGTCCCGCCAGGTCGTCACCCGTTTCGCCCCCTCGCCCACCGGCATGCTCCACATCGGGGGGGTGCGGACGGCATTGTTCTGCTGGCTCTTCGCCCGGAAACACGGCGGCCGCTTCATCCTCCGCGTCGAGGACACGGACCTCTCCCGCAGCACCGATGACAACATCCGCATCATCGAGGAGGGCATGGCCTGGTGCGGTCTGGAATGGGATGAGGGTCCGGTCCAGGGCGATCCCAGCCAGTGGGTGGGCCCCCACGGCCCCTACCGTCAGATGCAGCGCATGGAGCTCTATCGGGCCAAGATCCAGGAGCTGCTGGACAAGGGCCTGGCCTACCGCTGCCGCTGCTCCCGGGAGACCATCGAGGCGCGCCGGAAGACCGTCGAGACGGCCGGCAAGGTGTTCCAGTACAACCGGGGCATGGACCGGGGGAAGGGCTGCGCCGACGCGGGCCATGACGCCAGCCAGCCCGCCGCCATCCGCTTCCGCATGCCGGAGACCGGGGACATCCTGGTGGCCGATCTCATCAAGGGTGACACCCGCTTTCCCGCGGACAGCCTGGATGACTGGATCATCGCCCGCACCGGCGACGGGCCCGGCCAGATTGGCGTGCCCACCTACAATTTCTGCGTGGTGGTGGACGATACCCACATGGAAGTGACCCATGTGATCCGCGGCGACGACCACCTGAACAACACGCCCAAGCAGATCCCCCTCTTCGAGGCCTTCGGCTACGATCTGCCGGCCTTCGCCCACGTGCCCATGATCCTGGGCGCCGACGGCGCCAAGCTGAGCAAGCGCCACGGGGCCACCAGCATCACCGAGTACCAGGCCATGGGCCTGCTGCCCTCGGCCGTGCGCCTGGCCCTGGCCCGGCTCTCCTGGACCCCCAAGATCGACGGCCGGGCGGTGGAAAGCGCCGAGGAGGAGTTGCTGACCGACGAGCAGATGATCCAGCTCTTCGATCTGGCGGACTGCCAGAAAAGCGCCGCCCGCTTCGATATGGACAAGCTGCAGTGGATCAACCAGAAGCTCATCCAGCGGTCCCCCTGGCAGGAACTGGAGCCGCATCTCAGGCCCTTCGTGCCTGAGCTGTGGGATAACAAGCCTGCGGCTTGGAGGGAAAGGGCCATCACCGCGACCCAGAAGGGCAAGTCCCTTACTGACATGGCCGAGGCGTTGCGGTTCGCCTTCGAGCGCCCGGAATCGTTCGACGAGAAGGCCGTGGAGAAGTTCCTGACGCCCTCCCTCAAGCCCGCCCTGGCTGAAGTGGCTGCGCTGGCGGACTACACACACGATGCCCTGGAGGCCGCTTTCACCTCCATCCTCGAACGCCACGGCCTCAAGACCAAGGACCTGGCCCAGGCCCTGCGCGTGGCCCTCTGCGGCAAGCCCGTGAGCCCCGGCATCTACGACACGCTCATGTTGGTGGGGCGCGAAGAAGTGGCCGAGAGATTGAAACGGTGGCTGTGATGAATCTCAAGGAATTCACCCAGATGACCCTCGCCGTGCTGGAAGACCAGGGCACAGCGTCCTACGCACCCACCATCATCGCGGACGATACGGTCCAGGTGATCCAGGGCATTCCCGAGGGGCTGGATCACCGGGAGGCTCTCCAGGAGACGGTGCTCCGGCTCGGTCTTCAGCAGTCCGACTTCTTCTTCGGGGTGAAATCCGGCCCCGGCGAGATCACCACCGGGTTCCACACCTTCGCTGATACCCAGTTCCAGCGCATTTCCGAACTGCGCAAGGGCTTCGTCGTGTCGGATCTGGCGGACTGCGCCTGGTGGACCCTGGGGCAGGGCAGGGACCAGTAGACTTCTCCAAACGCCTTTGAGTCAGGGAGCACCCATGAGCCACCATCCCAAGCTCGCCATTCTCGGCTTCGGCACCATGGGCCAGGCCATCTGCGCCGGTCTGGTGGAGGCCTCGGGGTATCCCGCCAACCTCATCCATGCGGTCGATATCCACCCGGCTGTCGCGAAGGCCCGGGCCGAGGCCCTGGGCATCCGGCTGTCCCGAGAGGCGGAAATCGCGGCCAAAGAGGCCGAAGTGGTGCTGCTCTGCGTGAAGCCCAAGGAGCTGAAGGGTCTCCTGGCGGGCCTGACGGCCTCCGGGGCCCTGGATCACCGGCCCCTCGTGGTCTCCATCGCGGCGGGCACGACCCTCGAGTTCCTCGTGGCCCACACCCCCGGAGGCACCCCCCTGGTACGGGCCATGCCCAACACGCCCTGTTCCATCCGCCGGGGCATGACCGTCCTCGCGACCGGGGAGGGAGTGACGGAGGCCCAGTTGGCCACCGCCCGGGCCCTCTTCGAGCCCCTGGGCCGGGTCATGGACCTGGACGAGAAGCACATGGATGCGGTCACGGGCCTCAGTGCCAGCGGACCGGCCTTCATGTTCGTCATCCTGGAATCCCTGGCCGAGGGCGGCGTCCAGTGCGGTTTGCCCCGGGCCGTGGCGGTGGAATTGGCTGCCCAGATGACCCTGGGTGCCGCCGCCATGGTGCTGGAGACCGGTCGCCACCCGGCCGCCCTCAAGGACGAGGTCACCACCCCCGCCGGCTGCACTATCGCCGGTCTCATGGTCCTGGAGGACGGCCGCATCCGCTCCGTCGTAGCCCGCGGCATCGAGCGGGCGACGCAGGTGGCGGCGGGGCTGGGGTAGGCGGAATTCGAAACCTAAAATGTAAAAACAATTAACCGCCGATGTCGCGGATGGACGCAGATGCAAGACCGGCCTTCGGCGCCCTATCTGCGAAATCTGCGTCAGCTGCGGTTTCAATTGCCTTTTGTTAGAAATGCAGGGCACCGGGTATCTTTAAGGTTTGCATCCTGTGAGCCCCGATGTCCTCTGAATTGCCCATTCCCGAACCCAAGAGTCTTCACTTCATCGAGGAGATCGTGGAGGCGGACCGCGTCACGGAGAAGCATGGCGGTCGTGTGCTCACACGGTTCCCACCGGAGCCCAACGGCTACCTGCACATCGGGCATGCCAAGAGCATCTGCCTGAATTTCGGGCTGGCGAAGGCCTACGGCGGGGCCACAAACCTGCGCTTCGACGACACCAACCCCGTGAAGGAGGACGTCGAGTATGTGGACTCCATCCGCGAGGACGTCCAGTGGCTGGGCTTCCAGTGGAAGGGAGAGTTCTACGCCTCCGACTACTTCCCCTTCATGTACGACTATGCGGAGTACCTGATCCAGCAGGGCAAGGCCTATGTCTGCGACCTGTCCGAAGCGGAGATCCGCGAGTACCGCGGCAACTTCCATACTCCCGGGAAGGCGAGCCCCACCCGGGACCGCAGCCCGGAGGAGAGCCTGGATCTGTTCCGGCGCATGAAGGCCGGCGAGTTCGCCGACGGCTCCCGGGTGCTGCGGGCGAAGATCGATATGCAAAGCGGCAACATGAACCTGCGGGATCCGCTCATGTACCGCATCCGCCGCGCCCATCACCACCGCACCGGCGATACCTGGTGCATCTATCCCATGTACGACTACGCGCATGGCGTATCGGACGCCATCGAGACCATCACGCACTCCATCTGCACCCTGGAATTCGAAGACCATCGGCCACTCTACGAGTGGTTCCTGGCGCAGGACGTGGACGGGAAGTTCTTCCAGCGGCCCCTGCCGCGGCAAATCGAGTTCGCTCGCCTGAACCTCACCTACACGGTCATGAGCAAGCGCCGGCTGCTGCAGCTGGTCCAGGATGGCATCGTGAGTGGCTGGGACGATCCCCGCATGCCCACCATCTGTGGCCTGCGGCGTCGCGGCTACACGCCCGAATCGATCCAGGCCTTCGCCGACAAGGTGGGCGTGGCCAAGCGCGACATGGTGGCCGACGTGGGTCTGCTGGAGTTCTGCATCCGTGAGGATCTGGAAAAGCGCGCTCCCCGCCGCATGGCTGTGCTGCGCCCTCTCAAGGTGGTCATTACCAACATGGCTGAGGCCGAGGCTTTCGAAGTCGAGTTGCCCAACCATCCCGAAGACACCTCCATGGGCAGCCGCAAGCTGCCCTTCACGAAGGAGTTGTTCATCGACCAGGAGGACTTCCGCGAAGAGGCCCCCAAGAAGTGGTTCCGCCTGGCCCCGGGGGCCGAGGTGCGCCTGCGCGGCGCCGCGCTCGTTACCTGCCGCGAGGTCGTTAAAGACGGTGCCGGGAACGTGGTGGAGCTGCGCTGCGAGTGGGATCCCGCCAGCAAGGGTGGCAACGCGCCGGACGGGCGGAAGGTCAAGGGCACCCTCCACTGGGTCAGCGCATCCCACGCGGTGAAGGCCGAAGTCCGGCTCTACGAAGCGCTCTTCACCCAGGAAGACCCCATGGACGTGCCCGAGGGGCAGGACTGGAAGGCCTTCCTGAATCCCGGGAGCCTCGAGGTCATCGCCGAGGCCCGCATCGAGCCCAGCCTGGCCCAGGCCCTGCCGGGCGAGCGCTTCCAGTTCGAGCGCACGGGCTACTTCGCAGTGGATGCGGGTTCCATTTCTGATCGACTGGTATTCAACCGGACGGTGGGGCTGAAGGACAGCTGGGCGAAGATTGAGGCCAAAGGCTAACCGGCTTTTCCTAACTTGGGCGCGAACGCGCCCGAGCCCTGGCCGTGACCCAAGTCGCATGCCCCCAGCCTCGGCGCTCTGCTAGGCTCGATGGGTTGGGCCTCCCCGCGGTGGCCCTGCCGGGAAGCCGCCCATGGACAAGTTTGCGAGCCTGCTGCATCTCACGCCCGCCATCCTCTGGATGGTGATCAAGGTCGTGATCGTCTTTGCCGGCGTCATGTCGCTGGCGGCGATCTTCACCTGGGTCGAGCGCCGGGGCTCGGCCATGATCCAGGACCGCATCGGGCCCAATCGCGCGGCGCTCTTCGGGAAGATCCGGATCATCGGCCTGGCCCAGATTCTGGCAGACGGCATCAAGATGTTCTTCAAAGAGGACCTGATCCCCACCGACGCCAACAGGAAACTCTTCTGGCTGGCGCCCTTCCTGGCCTTCGTGCCCGCCCTCATGGGTTTCGCGATCATCCCCTTCGGCAAGAGCTTCGTGAGTGGCGGCGTTTCCTATCACCTCTCCGTGCTGGACCCCGGCAACGGCATGGGCATGCTCTACCCTCTGGCCATCGGCGGCATGGCGGTCTACGGCGTGCTGGTGGCGGCCTGGTCGAGCAACAACAAGTGGTCCATCCTCGGCGGCATGCGGGCCTCGGCGGCCATGGTGAGCTACGAGATCGGCATGAGCCTGGCCGTGGTCAGCATCTTCATGACCACCGGCGGCTACGATCCTTCCGAGATCATCGGCACCCAGGGGCACCTGCCCTGGAACTGGAATATCGTCCATCAGCCCCTCGGTTTCATCGTGTTCTTCACCTGCCTTTTCGCCGAGACGAACCGCCTCCCCTTCGATTTCGCCGAGGGCGAGAGCGAGATCGTGGCGGGCTTCAACACGGAATTCGGCAGCATGAAGTACAGCCTGATGGCCCTGGCCGAGTACTCGCACATGATGACGGCCTCGGCCCTCATCGCCACCCTCTACTTCGGCGGCTGGCAGGTGCCCTTCGTGAAGGATCCCACGGTCATGCTTTCGGTGGCCTGCTTCCTCGTGAAGCTGGTGTTCTTCGCCTGGGTCTTCGTCTGGATCCGCTGGACGGTCCCCCGCTTCCGCTACGACCAGCTGATGCACCTCGGCTGGAAGGTGATGCTGCCCATGTCCATGGGCAACCTGGTCTTCCACGCCTGGCGCATGAGCCAGGGACACTGAGGGGGGAGCGATGGGCGTCATCGTCAAGAAAGTCGAGCTGAGCTGGCTGGATCGCACCTACGTGTGGCCCGTCATGAAGGGCATGGCCATCACCTTCGAGCACTTCATCAAGCAGCTCTTCACCGCCACCTCGAAGCGCTACACCATCCAGTACCCCGAGATGAAGAAGGAGATGCCCGAAGGCTATCGTGGCCTCCACGAGCTGAAGCGCTTCGAGGATGGGGCCATCAAGTGCGTGGCCTGCTTCATGTGCCAGGAGGCCTGCCCGGCCCGCTGCATCAGCATCGAGGCTGAGGAGTTCAGCGACCTGAACATCACGCAGGGCTTCGAGGAGAAGCGGCCCGCCATTTTCAAGATCGACATGCTGCGCTGCATCTACTGCGGCATGTGCGAGGAAGCCTGCCCCAAGGACGCCATCTGGCTCCGCAAGGACTACGAGGTGGCCGCCTATGACCGCCTGTCCATGCAGTTCGGCAAGTGGGATCTGATGAACACCTACGCCAAGGCCGATGGCAAGGACCGCATCAGCCAGGATCCCACCCCCACCGTGCCCCGCCGCACGATCGTGATGTAGGAGAGGCCATGTTCATCACCTTTGCCCTCATCACGCTCCTGGGCGCCCTGGCCATGCTGCTGCAGAAGAACGTCATCGTGGCGGGCCTCTGCATGGTGGCCACCTTCTTCGGCGTGGCGGGTCTCTTCGTGCTCCTGGGCAACCCCGTGGCCGCCGCGCTCCAGGTGATCGTCTACACCGGCGCCATCATGGTGCTGGTGCTTTTCGTGATCATGATGCTGAACAGCCACGAGGAGGAGAAGGCCGAGGCCTCCCGGCCCGTCCAGCGCTGGGTCTCCCTCGCCCTGGTGGCGGCCCTGGCCCTCGGGTCGGTGAAGCTCGTCCTGGCCTCGTCCGGCGTCAAGGCCCTCAACCTCAACGGTGCCGCGCTGCCCCGGGCGACGACCCTGCAGAACGTGGGCGCCGCGCTATTCGCCGATCACTTGCTGGGCTTCGAAGTGGTGGGTCTGCTGCTGCTGGCGGCCATGATCGGCGCGGTTGCGCTGACGAAAAGGAACCTGTGATGACCGGCATGGATGCGATCCTCCAAGGCGGCCTCCAGGGGTACCTGGTGGTGGCCCTCCTCTTGTTCGCCATCGGGTTAGCCACGGTGCTGTTGCGCCGGACCTTGCTCATGCAGTTCATGGGCGTCGAGCTCATGCTCAACGCCGCCAACGTGGCCCTGTTGGCCTTCGCGCGGTTCCGGGGTGGCGATGCCCAGGCCATGGTGTTCTACCTCTTCATCATCGCCGTGGCCGCCTGCGAAGCGGCCGTCGGCCTGGCGCTGGTCATCGGCCTCTACCGCCATCGGGATACCACCGATTCGGACCGGGCCGCGAGCCTGAAGCAGTGAGGATGCGATGAACAAGTACTACTGGCTCATTCCGATCCTCCCCCTGCTGGGCTCGGCCTTCAATGGCCTACTGGGCAAGCGCGTCGGCAAGGGCGCCGTCACTTTCGTGGGTCTGGGGGTGGTGTTCGGCGCCCTGCTGCTGGCCATTTCCGCCTTTCTGGCCATGAAGGGGATGCCCGGCCACCGGCTGGTACTGGGCTACGGCGAGTGGATGGCCACGGGCTCGCTGAGCGTGCCCTTCGACCTGGCCATCGATCCCCTCAGCGGCACCATGATGCTGGTGGTCACGGGCATCGGCTTCCTCATCCACCTCTACTCCGTGGGCTACATGCATGAGGACGAGGGTTACGCGCGGTTCTTCTGCTATCTGAACCTCTTCGTGTTCTTCATGCTCACCCTGGTGCTGGGCTCCAGCCTGGTGCTGATGTTCGTGGGGTGGGAGGGGGTGGGCCTCTGCTCCTACCTGCTCATCGGTTACTTCTTCGAAACGGACTTCGCGCCGGACGCGGGCCTCAAGGCCTTCCTCACCAATAGAGTGGGGGATCTGGGCGTGGCCATCGGCATGATGGTGCTCTTCGCCGCCTTCGGCACCCTCACCGTCGCCGATATCCTCACCCAGGCGGGCCACCTGGCCCCCGAGGTGGGCTTCGGCGTCCTGACCTTCGCCACCCTGATGCTGTTCTTCGGGGCCACGGGCAAGAGCGCCCAGCTGCCCCTCTACCTCTGGCTGCCGGACGCCATGGCGGGCCCGACCCCCGTCAGCGCCCTCATCCACGCGGCCACCATGGTCACCAGCGGCATCTACATGATCTGCCGCCTGGCCCCGGTATTCACCCTGGCGCCCATCACCATGGACGTGGTGGCCTGGGTGGGCGCGGGCACGGCCCTCTTCGCCGCCACCATCGGCCTGGTGCAGCGGGATATCAAGAAGGTGCTGGCCTACTCCACCGTCTCCCAGCTGGGCTACATGTTCCTGGGCCTGGGCGCCTCGGGCTTCGCGGCGGGCTTCTTTCATGTCTTTACCCACGCCTGGTTCAAGGCCCTCCTCTTCCTCGGTGCCGGCAGCGTGATCCACGCCATGCACCACGAGCAGGACCTCTTCAAGATGGGGGGCCTGAAGGCCAAGATGCCCGCCACCTTCTGGACCATGCTGGTGGCCACCCTGGCCATCATCGGCTTCCCCGGCACCTCGGGCTTCGCCAGCAAGGACGAGATCCTCTACCTGGCCTACCTCAAGAACCCCGCCCTGTGGGTGATCGGCGTGGTCGCCGCCTGCTGCACGGCCTTCTACATGCTGCGCCTCTTCACCCTGACCTTCCTGGGCAAGCCCCGGGATCACCACGCCTTCGACCACGCCCACGAAAGCCCGGTTTCCATGACCTTGCCCCTGGCGCTCCTGGCGGTGGGCACGGTGCTGGCCGTCTGGCTGGGCTGGCCCAAGGCCTTCGGCGGCGACTTCCGCATCGAGACTTGGCTGGCTCCCGCCACCACCTTTGGCCAGTTGCACGGTGCCCACCGCGAGCATGGCAGCCACCAGCTGGCCTGGGGGCTGGCCTCCGTGTCCACCATTCTCGGCCTCAGCTCCGCCGCTTTCGGCTACTTCAGCTACAAGGACGGCCTGGCGGTGTCCGAGGCCCGGGCGGCGCAGTTCCCCTTCCTCCACCGCCTGCTGCTGAACAAGTACTACGTGGATGAGGGCGTGGAGCTCTACCTGCTACGGCCCATCCGCTGGTTCGGCAACGTGCTGTGGAAGCTCTTCGACGTGATCCTCATCGATGGCGTGGGCGTGAACCTGCCCGGCGCCCTGACCCGGGTCTTCGGCGACTTCACCGCCCTCTTCCAGACCGGCCGGGTGCGGAACTACGCCCTCAGCATGGCCCTGGGCGCCGCGGTCCTCCTCTATGTCTTCCTGAAGTAGGTGGGGCGATGACCTGGCTGACCTCCCATCAACTCACCATCCTGGTCTTTGCGCCGGCCCTTCTGGGCTTCCTGCTCCTGGCGCTGCCCCACAACCTGGGCCGCCTCGCCCGCATGCTGGGCCTCATGGGCGCCCTGGCGGTCTTCGTTTTCAGTCTGGCCTGGCTACTGGGCCACCGCGGCGCCGGCTTCATCCTCGCCGAGCGGGCGGCCTGGTTCACCCTGGTGGGCCTGCCCGTGGACTACGCCCTCACCGTGGACGGCCTCAACCTCTGGCTGGTGCTCCTGACCACCTTCCTGGTGCCCCTGACCATGCTGGGCACCTGGACCAGCCTCAAGGACCGCATGGGCACCTTCACGGCCCTCTTCCTCATGCTGGAGACCGGCATGCTGGGGGCCCTCATGGCCCAGGACCTGTTCTTCTTCTATCTGTTCTGGGAAGCCATGCTGATCCCGATGTACTTCATGATCGGGGTCTGGGGTGGCGATGAGCGCCGCTACGCCGCCAACAAGTTCTTCCTCTACACCCTGGCTGGCTCGCTGCTCTGGCTGGTGGCCCTGCTCTATCTGGCCAACAAGGCCGGGGGGTTCAACCCGGTCCTCATGGGCCAGGCTGCTGCTTTGCTGCCCTTCAACGTCCAGTGCTGGCTCTACGTGGCCTTCGCCGTGGCCTTCGCCATCAAGGTGCCGCTCTTCCCGTTGCACACCTGGCTGCCGGACGCCCACGTGCAGGCGCCCACGGCCGGTTCCGTCATCCTCGCTGGCGTGCTCCTGAAGCTGGGTGGGTACGGCTTCATCCGCTTCGCCATTCCCATGTTCCCCCAGGCGGCCATGCACTACGCCAAGCCCCTGGCCATCCTGAGCGTCATCGCCATCGTCTACGGCGCGCTGGTGGCCATGGTGCAGCGCGACATCAAGAAGCTGGTGGCCTACTCCTCCGTGAGCCACATGGGCTTCGTGATGCTGGGGCTGGCCTCCTTCACGGTGATCGGCACCCAGGGGGCCATGCTTCAGATGCTCAACCACGGCATCAGCACCGGCGCGCTCTTCCTCCTGGTGGGCATGCTCTACGATCGGGCCCACACCCGCATGATCGCCGACTTCGGCGGCGTGGCCGTGAAGATGCCCGTGTTCACCGCCTTCTTCTTTATCGTCACCCTCAGCTCCATCGGGCTGCCCCTCACGAACGGGTTTGTGGGCGAGTTCTGGATCCTGAACGGCACCTTCCTTTCGGGCTTCAGCTGGGGCCGCCTCTACGCCTGCCTGGCCACCTCCGGCGTGCTGCTGGGCGCGGTCTACATGCTCTGGATGTTCAAGCGGGTCTTCTGGGGCCCCGAGAACAAGGACGAGGACAGCGGCACCCACCATCTGCACAGCGATCTGAACGCCCGTGAGGTTGCCGTCATGCTCCCCATCGTGGTGCTGATCCTGTGGATGGGCGTCCATCCCAAGACCTTCGTGGCCGTGAGCGAAGCCCCCGTGGCGGCCCTGCTGCTGGAAGCCAAGGCGCCTCCGCCCCGCACCTTCGTGCTGAAGCCCGCCGTGCATGAGGCGCCAGCCGCGCCGGCGGGTCACGGACACGCCGAACCCGCCGGCCATGCCGAGGCCCAGGAGGTGCACCGATGAACCTCACCCCCAGCCAGTGGGCCGCCCTCTTGCCGCTGCTCATCCCGGCTTTTGGCGCCTGCCTGATTCCCCTGATGTCCCTGGACAAGGACCAGGCTACGGCCAAGTGGATCCGCGGGGCGATGTACGGCACGGCCCTGCTCGCCGTGGCGGCCAGCTTCTGGTACCTGACTGACCTGTGGACGACCGGCGCCCAGCCCAGTTTCTTCCAGCTGCGCATGGACCGCCTGGCTCAGTTCACCGGCATCTTCCTGCTGGTGGCGGCCGCCATGACCATCCTCCAGAGCTGGGACCACTTCCACCAGGAGGGTTGGGTCAAGGGCGAGACACTTTCCCTGCTGCTCTTCTCCGTGGTGGGCATGATGCTCTTCGCCTCCACCACCCACTTCGCCCTGCTGTTCCTGGGCCTGGAGCTCTTCAGCATCCCCCTCTATGCCCTGGTGGGCACCGTGCGCGCCCGCTCCGAAAGCGCCGAGGGTGGCATGAAATACTTTCTCACCGGGGCCGTGGCCTCCAGCTGCTTCCTCATGGGCGGCGTGCTGATCTACGGCTTGGGAGGCAGCCTCGACCTGGCCGCCGCCGCCCTGACGCTGAAGGTCCACGGCCTGGCTCTGGATCCCCTGGTGCTCACGGGTGCCGCCCTGCTGCTGCTGGGCTTCCTCTTCAAGGTCTCGGCCGTGCCCTTCCACCAGTGGACGCCGGATGCCTACGAGGCCTCTCCCCATCCCATCGCGGGCTTCATGTCCGTGGCCACCAAGGGCGTGGCCTTCATCACCCTGCTCCGCATCTTCCCCGGTAGCCTGGCACCGCTCAGTGCGGTGGGCGTGAAGCTGCAGGCGGTGGTGGCCGTGCTGGCCGTGGCCACCCTGGTGCTCGGCAACCTCACCGCCCTGGTGCAGACCAACGTGAAGCGCATGCTGGCCTACTCGAGCATCAGCCACGCGGGCTACCTGCTGCTGGCCTTCGTGGCGGGCACGCCCGCCGCCTACAACGGCATGTTGTACTACCTGGTGATCTACCTGGCCATGAACATGGGCGCCTTTGGCCTGCTGACGGCCTTCGGGCTGGTGGGCGAGCACACGACTTTTGACGACCTGCGGGGCCTGGGCTGGAAGCGCCCGGCCATGGGCGTGGCCGCCGCGATTTTCATGCTGAGCCTGGCCGGGATCCCACCCATGGGCGGCTTCTACGGCAAGTACATGATCTTCCGAGAGCTGGTCAGCACGGGCCATGTGGGCATGGCCATCCTGGGCGTGCTGGCGAGCCTGGTGTCGGCCTACTACTACCTGCGCTTCCTGGTGGCCCTCTTCCTCCAGGCGCCCAGTGCCGAGGCGGAACGCCTGGCCTCTGACCGCCCGACTGTCCATGCCCCCCTGGCGGGGGCGACGGTGCTGGTGGCCGCCGCCATCGTCCTGGCCGGCGGCTTCCTCCAGACCTTCCTGGCGGACGGCTTCACCCGGCGGGCCCTGGTGGATGGCCTCGGGCTGCTCCGCTGATCCAACCCCTTCAGAAATTTGGATTCAACCGGGAACCCGGAGTGGTGGTCCATACATCGCTATGCGAAGCTTGATGGCTGGGCCCCACCAGCCCCTTGATAGAGATGGAGCGCGGCACCATGAAGCGGAACACCTGGATCGGTCTCGGAATCGGCCTTGCCGTGGTGGCTGGTGGCGCCATCTACCTTCTGAACCGGCCGAAGGACGAGGTCAAGTGGCGCACGGCCAAGCTCGACCGAGGCAATGTCACCCAGCGCATCAATGCCACGGGGGCGGTGAGCCCGGTGGTGCAGGTGGCCGTGGGCACCCAGGTGTCCGGCGTGATCTCGGCCCTCTACGTGGACTACAACAGCATCGTGAAGAAGGGCCAGCTCGTCGCCCAGATCGATCCCACCATCTGGGAGACCCAGCTCAAGGATGCCGAAGCCGGACTGGCCCGGGCCCGGACGAATATGGAGGATGCCCGGCGCCAGTACGAGCGGGCCAAGCGCCTCGCCGCCGAGAAGCTGCTGGCGGACCAGGACCTGGAGGCCAAGCAGGTGGCCTACCAGACGGCCGTGGCCAGCACGGAGAACGCCAAGGCCGCACTCGACCGCGCCAAGGCCAGCCTGGACTACTGCAACATCACGGCCCCGGTGGATGGGGTGGTCATCTCCCGCCTGGCGGACGTGGGCCAGACCGTGGCCGCCAGCTTCAGCACGCCGAACCTCTTCCAGATCGCCCAGGACCTTTCCAAGATGAAGGTCCAGGTGAACATCGGAGAATCCGACATCGATGAGATCAAGGTCGGCCAGCGGGCCCTCTTCACCGTGGACAGCCTGCCGGACAAGCAGTTCAGCGCCGCCGTGAGCCTGGTGCGCCAGGAGCCCATCACCACCCAGAACGTCGTGAACTACGTGGTGGAGATGATCGTGCCCAATGAGCCGCTGCCGGGTTCCGGAGAAGAGGCCAAGGCCCCTGCACCTCGTGAACCAGGGCAGGGGCGTGGCCCTGAAGTCGGACGGGGCGGGGGTCGGGAAGGGGCTCCGGATCCTGAAAAAGCATGGGAGCGCATGAAGGACCGGCTGCCTGCCGGCACCACCAAGCAGGACTTCTTCAAGCGCTTCAAGGAGCGTCAGGCGGCTGGTGAGATGAAGGCGATGCCCTCGGCCAACTCGGCCCCCGCGGGGGACCCCAAGGCCCTGGCCCGCGTTCCCGGGGGCGCCAGCCAGCTGGGGGGGCCCAAATTCACGGGCAACCTCGCCCTGCGATCCGGCATGACGGCGAACGTCACCATCAGCACCAACCAGGTCCGCGACGTGCTGCGCGTGCCGAATTCGGCGCTGCGCTTCAATCCCTCCGCCTTCATCAAGGAAGACAAGAAGACCGAGGGGCCGCGCCTGGGGCAGCCCGTGGTGATGGGCGGCGGACGCCCCTCGGGGGGAGCCCAGACCGGCACCGGCAGCAAGGGCGGCATGGTGGCCCGCCGGGAGGATCGCATCTGGGTGCTGGAGAACGGCAAGCCCAAGGCCATCGTGGTGAAGGCCGGCATTTCAGATGGCCAGTTCACCGAAGTGACGGGCGAAGGACTCACGGAAGGTATGCAGGTCCTGGTGGGGGTGGAAAGCACCAAGCAGGCCGGCGGCTCCCCCGCACCGCTTAGCGGCGCGCCGGGCGGTCCCGGTGGCGGACGGCGCTAGCCGGGGGGTGCAGCGTGGCCTTTGCGGAGTTCCTGAAGCTGGCGTTGTTTGCCATCACCCGCAACAAGATGCGGGCCTTCCTCACCATGCTGGGCATCATCGTCGGCGTCCTCGCAGTCATCGCCATGATCGGCATTGGCGAGGGCTCCAAGCGGGCCTCCATCGCCCTCATCCAGAACATGGGCTCGAACATGCTCCAGATCTTCCCGGGGCAGGGCAGCAACCGGTTCGGCCCCTCGGCCATGGGCAGCTCGGACATCCTGCTGGAAAGCGACGTGCCCCTGATCGAGCAGGAGCTTGCCGGCAGCAGCGTGGTGGCGGCCAGCCAGCTGGTCCGGACCACCCGGCCGGTCATCTACCAGAACAGCAACTACGTGACCTCGATCCAGGGCTCGAATCCGAATTTCCTCCAGATCCGGGGCTGGGAGATGGAGGGCGGGCGGTTCTTCACGGATGCCGAGGTCCGCGGCATGGCCAAGGTGTGCGTGCTGGGCACGACCGTGAAGGACAGCCTCTTCCCCAACGGGGAGGACCCCGTGGGGCAGACTGTGCGCATCGGCGCGCTGCCCTTCCAGGTGGTGGGCGTGCTGGAGAAGAAGGGCGCGGGCATGTGGGGGGACCAGGACGACCTCATCGTGGCCCCCTATACCACCGTGATGCGCAAGATCATGGGGCGCGACAAGATCCAGCAGATCATGCTGAGCGCCCAGGAAGGCAAGGCCGAGCTGGCCGAAGCGGAAGTAACGGCCCTGCTGCGCCAGCGGATGAAGGTGGCCCCCAAGGACGACAACCCCTTCCAGATCCGCAAGCAGGATGACATCGTGCAGATGCAGACCCAGCAGGCGGGCATCCTCACGGCGCTGCTCGCCGTGGCGGCCAGCATCTCCCTGGTGGTGGGCGGCATCGGCATCTCCAACATCATGCTAGTGAGCGTCACCGAGCGCACCCGGGAGATCGGCGTGCGCCGGGCCCTGGGGGCCACCCAGCGGAACATCCTCTGGCAGTTCCTCGTCGAGGCCATCGTCCTGGCCTTCTTTGGCGGGCTCATCGGCGTGGGCCTCGCCATGGGCGCCATCGCCCTCCTCCAATACTTCCATGTGCCTGCGGTCACCGAGACCTGGGCCGTGGTGCTGGGCCTGGGGTTCAGCGGCCTGGTGGGCGTGGTGGCGGGCTTCCTGCCGGCCCTGAAGGCGGCGAACCTGGATGTGATTGACGCTCTTCGTTACGAGTGATTCCAGCGAAATTTCTGTAGAAAATGATTCACCACGAAGACAGGAAGACCACGAAGAAAAGCAATATCCTGCTGTTCTTGTATTGTTTCGTGGTCTTCCTGTCTTCGTGGTAAGAAGGCATTCCTTTTCTCATGAAGACGGATCGGTATCGAAATGGATGAGTCGAAAGCCACACCGCACGACCCCTACGCCGCGCTTCGGAACCCGGACTACCGCTGGTTCATCGGCTCCATGGGGCTCATCACCCTGGGGCTCCAGATGCAGGGCGTGGTGGTGGCTTGGCAGGTCTATGACCGCACTGGGGATCCGCTGGCGCTTGGTCTCATCGGGCTATCAGAGGCGCTTCCCTTCCTGGCGGTGGCCCTCTTCGGCGGCCATGCGGCCGACCGGATGAACCGGCTGCGGCTCTGCATGATGTCCGCCCTGAGCCTGGCCGCCTGCTCGGCCCTCCTCCTGCTCTTCACCTGGCGCTCCCTGTCCGGTCCGCTGGGCAAGGCCGTGGCGCCCATCTACGGCATCATCTTCCTCACGGGCATCGTGCGGGCCTTCTACCGTCCGGCCAACGTGGCCCTGGGTACGGATCTGCTGCCCAAGGAACTCTATGCGAACGGCTCCACCTGGCGGGTCGCCGTCTTCCATGGAGGCATGGTTCTCGGTCCGGCCCTGGGTGGCCTCGTCTATGCCTGGCGCGGCCCCATCGCGGCCCACGCCATCGTGCTGACCCTGCTGCTGGTGGGGTTCGCTGGTTTGTTCCCCACCCGCTACACACCGAAGGCGGTCCGGCCCCCGGAAGGCTCCATCTTCGCGAGCCTGGGAGAAGGCCTCCGCTTCGTCTTCTCCCAGCGGTTGCTGCTGGGTGCCATCAGCCTCGACCTGTTCGCTGTGCTGTTCGGCGGAGCCGTGGCGGTGCTGCCCGTTTTTGCCAAGGAGATCCTGAAGACGGGGCCCCAGGGGCTAGGCATGCTGCGCGCCGCCCCAGCGGTCGGTTCGGTGCTCATGGGGCTTACCATGGCCCACCTGCCGACCCTGCGCCGGGCCGGGCGCACTCTCCTGATCTGTGTCGCCGCCTTCGGGGTGTTCACGATCGCGTTCGCCTTGAGCCAGAGCTTCGTGTTGAGCCTGCTGCTGCTGGCCGCCAGCGGCGCGGTGGACAATGTCAGTGTGGTTCTGCGCGCCACCCTCCTCCAGTCCCTCACCCCCGAGCACATGCTGGGTCGAGTCTCATCGGTCAACCAGGTCTTCATTGGCTCCAGCAACGAGATCGGCGCCTTCGAAAGCGGCCTGGCGGCACGGCTCCTGGGGCTGGTGCCCTCGGTGGTCTTCGGCGGCTGCATGACCCTGCTGGTGGTGGCCTTCACCACTTGGAAGGTGCCCGAGCTGCGGAAGATGGACCGCATCGGTTGAGGGATTAACTCCGGGATCTCAGGAAAACAGGAACACAGAGGGCACAGAATTCCCACAGAGGACACAGAGAAAAAGATGGATCGCGAAAGGAAGGGCAAAAAGGCCGGCTTCCCTTTGGAAAGCGCGGCCTTCAAGTATCCGTGAAAGCTATCGCATGGAGGCACTTCTCTGTGTCCTCCCCTGTCCTCTGTGTTCCGCTTTTGTTCTCGAATTGACTAAAGTACCGCCAGCGCGGCGTTGTAGTCCGGTTCCTGGGCGATCTCGGGCACCAGCTCGATGTGGACCACCTTGCCGGCCCCATCCACTACGACCACGGCCCGGGCCAGGAGGCCCTTCAGGGGGCCGTCCACCAGGGTCACGCCGTAGGCCTGGCCGAAGTCCGCGCTGCGGAAATTGGAGGCGGGCACCACGTTGTCCAGGCCTTCCGCGCCACAGAAGCGCTTCTGGGCGAAGGGCAGGTCGGCGCTGATACAGAGCACGGTCGTGTTGGGCTTCTCGTTGGCCCGGGCATTGAACTTGCGCACGCTGGCGGCGCAGGTGGGGGTGTCGATGCTGGGAAAGATGTTCAGCACCACCCGCTGGCCGGCCAGGTCCTTGCCCGAGATCTCGGAAAGATCCGTGCGCACCAGGGTGTAGGCCGGGGCCACGGCGCCGACCTTCGGTAGGTCGCCGGAGGTGTGGATGGGATTGCCTTTGAGGGTGATCTGGGCCATGGGGTCCTCCTTGATGGAATCCCCAGCTTAGCGCCGGAACCCTTGCCGATCAGCCGGGAAGGGGGCTGACCAGGATTTCTTGGTCCACCGTGGCCGTCAGAACCTCAGACCCACCCCAAAGGCGGTGTGGCTGAGTTCCGCGTCCTTGAAGTCCCGTTCACTTCCGGGGAGGCTCGTGAGGACCTGGTGGATCTCAAGCTCCACATTTCTGGCGATGCGGACCCGGAACCCCACCGTGCCCGCGAAGGCCAGTTCATCTTCCGAGTGGGTGTCATTGGTCGGGAAGGGGCTCCCGGGGAGACTGAACGACCTCTTCTGGCGGAACCAGTGCGCCCCTCCGATACCGAGGATGAAATCCACGCCGGTCTCGCGTTTCTGGCCGAGCGGAAAGAGCCAATCGTAGCCCACCAGGCGGGTCTGGGCCTGATAGCGGGCGCCCGTGTAGGGTGACTCGATCCTGTCCGTACCTTCATGGAATTCGCCGAATTCGAAGCGAACCCGCCCCTCGATCGGCGATTCCCTCCGGACATGAACGGTGAGGGCGACCTTCCATCCGGAGCCATAGAGCTTGGCCGCCGTATCAGTCGGGTTCATGAAATAACCCGTCAAGCCCATGCGCGGTGAAAGCTCCTGGGCCTCCAAGGCTGGTGAAGCGAGCAGGGCGAGGACTGCACAGGGATGGCACAGGGACATTCTCATCGCGGGCCCTTTCGGATCATCGTGGCAACGCTCGATCGGTGATCGTACCCCCTTGACCAGGCTCTGCGCCACGAAGATAGGCCGTTAAAGTACCCTGGGACTTTCAACCCCAGGAGGTGACTTGAAAACCCTGCTGCAGAAAATCACGGGGCGGGACCAGCGCCTGGCAGGCTTCCGGCACTACGAATTGCTGGTCCACGTCTACGTGGTACTGCTGCTCATCAGCAACCTCATGGGCCCCAAGCCCACGCAGATCGGGCCCTTCATCTTCAGTGGCGCTCAGCTGCTCTTCCCCATCACCTACATCTTCAGCGACATCTTCACGGAAGTGTACGGCTATGGCGGGTCCCGCCGGGCCATCTGGATCGCCTTTCTGGCCAATGTGCTGATGGGCTTTTTCGCGCTGTTCATGGTCTGGCTGCCGGCCGCACCGGATTGGCCCAAGGAGAACCAGCGGGCCTTCGAGATCGTCTTCGGGAACACGACCAGGGGCATCCTGGCCAGCCTGGCGGCCTTCTGGGTCGGAGAATTCGTCAACAGCTACGTCATGGCGAGGATGAAGCTCTGGACCGGGGGGCGCTGGCTCTGGACCCGTACCGTCGGCAGTACGGTGGCAGGGCAAGCGGTGGATAGCCTGGTGGTGACCTTCGGCCTCTTCGCCTTCACCCTGCCGGTGAAGACCATCCTCGTGATGGCGGGTAGCGGCTACTTGTTCAAGGTGCTCTACGAAGCCGCCGTGACGCCCCTCACCTACGCCGCGGTGGCCTTCCTCAAGCGCGAAGAAGGCGTGGATGTCTTCGATGAAGACACCAATTTCAGCCCCTTCGTGAAGGACCGATGACCCGGTGGATGGGTGACCGAACTATCATCAATGGGACTGAATGCTCTTGATTCCAGCCCATGACCCCCCGCGAATCGGCCCTTGACCCAGACCTGCCGCGGTTTCCGGAGCCTCGATGCTGCCCGCGCACGTGATCCTCAGGGGCTTTGAGACCCTGCCCGTCGCTCCCGAAGTCGTCGCCCGACTGGCGCCGTTCCTCAAGGGCGGGGACCTGGACCCGGCGGCCTTTGAGCAGACTGTGAAGTTCGATCCGGTGCTCACCGCGAACCTGATCCAGGCGGCCCATCGACTCCTGGAGCCCGGGGCGGCCCCCATCGCCTCCCTGGAGGAAGCCATCGAGCGGGTCGGCCTCCACCGGCTGCTAGAGCTGGCGGTGGGCACTTCGCTGCGCCGCACCCTGCCTGCGCGTCTGCCGGGCTATGGCATCAGCGCCGGGAAGTTCTGGATCCACTGCATCGCCGTGGCCACCCTCGGGGAAGCCATCGCCCAGCGCATCGACCTCCCCTCGGCGGACCTGGCCTTCACCGCCGGGCTGCTGCACGACATCGGTCAGCTGGCCATCGGCGACTTCTTCGCCGAGAACATGCCCGAGTCGGACTGGTGGACCTTCGGCACCCCCGAGGACGAGCGCACCCTGCTGAGCTGCAACCACTGCGACATCGGCAAGCTTGTGGCGGAGCGGTGGCAGCTGCCCCTGGCCGTCATCGAGGCCTGCCGCTGGCATCACGAGCTGGCGAAGGCGCCCGCGGGCATCGACCGGGGCCTGAACACCGTCATCCATGCTGCCGATGCGCTGGCCTACAGCCTTGGGTTCAAGGGGGTCGGGTACCCCGGGGAGGTGCTGGACGAGCTGGCGCCTGGGCAGCTCGGGCTTAGCGCGCAGGAGCTGCTGGACCTGGCCCAGGGCTGCCGACGCGCCATCGGCCAGAACGCCATCGCCTCGGGCATGGGGGCTTCCTTGGACTCAGCCTAGCGAACCGATCACCTGGATGGAGGCCCCTGGGCCAGTATCGGTGCCTGCGTGGACAGGATTGTCAGGTGAATCTGGATGAATCGACACATGAACAGAGTCCATTCAGGGGCTCCCTCGAACCGCCGACCTCCATGACGATGGGTGGGCAAGGGGTTGGGCCAAAATCGACCCACATGCAGTAAAGCCATGAATGTCAAATGGCTCGAAGCCTCTCGAGGTTTCTGTGGGAGCGGACCGTGGGTCCTGATGAACCCAGGTGGGCTGAAGCTGAATGCAGTAATTCTATGAATGATTATTCTTAAATATTCAATCTGAGTGGCATGGCGAGTGCTTTCCCTTTCTTGGGGAGGTGCCCTGATATGTCAACCAAAGCACGCCAGGCGGGAAACACGCAAGCGGTCGACCTGATCGATCGGCCCGAGGCCACGACAACGAACAAACTTGTGGGATTGGAGGACCCCTATGCGTCGGTCACGGTGCAGGTGTCTCTGCCCAAGCTGAAGGCCCGTGCCAAGGATGCCGGCGTGAAGCGGGTTGGCATCGTGCCTGAAGTGGAAACCCTGTTCACATTTTCGCGGGCCGGGGCGGTGCGATCGGTGTCCACCTCCACCCAGGATCTACTCTTCCCGGCCAACGCCGGCACCACTGACACGAACGTCGTCAACCATGGTGGTGCCATCGCGTCGGGCGTGCCAGTGGAACTGGTGTTCTGGGGTTCGGCCTGGAACACCCCAGCCAACAGCGCCCTGCGGGCCCAGGTGGTGGCCGCTCTCAGCGGACTTATCGCCGGTCCCTACTTCAGTCAGCTGAAGCAGTACGGGGCCGCCCGTCCGAGCTTCAAGGGTGCGGTGACGCTCGTGTCACCCGGTCCACCCACCAACTTCGATGATGGCGATGTCGGCGATGCGCTCTGGAACATGATCGACGCCAGCGTCTTCCCCGAGCCAGACGAACCCGGAGGCCGAAACTTCTACTGCTTCTTCATGCCACCGGGTACCAGCTACAAGCCCGGCGGGGCCCTCGGCGCCCACAGCTGGCCCCACGACTATGACTTCCCCTTCGACTGGGATACCTCCTGGGTCGCCTGGGTTGGGTTCGGCAGCCTGAACACCATCACCCGGGTTTTCGGCCATGAACTGGCCGAGACCTGTAGCGATCCCGAAGGCGACGGCTGGTACGTCAACAGCGATGGCAGCGAGATCGGCGACCTCTGCAACTCGCGCCAGGGCTTCGTGCGTGGGGTATGGGTCGAGGGCTACTGGTCGCGCCGGCACAACGCCTGCATCATCCCCACCAGCCTAGCCGCCGAAGTCAGTCCGGTGGCTCGGATGTCTGGCCAGCTAGACCTCTTCGTCACCGGGAACGATGGCCGCGTCTACACGTCGTGGTGGCACGAGGGCTCGACTTGGTCTGGCCTCAACAACAACTGGTCTCCCATCGGGGGCTTCTTCCCGGTCGGCGCGACCGTCAGCGCGGTGGCTCGCATGTCGAACCACCTGGACCTGTTCGTGGTCGGCTATGATGGGCGGATCTACACGTCCTGGTGGCATGAGGGCCAGCCATGGTCTGGCGCCAACGACAACTGGGCTCCCATCGGCGGCTTCTTCCCCGTCGGGGCCCGGGTGAACGTTGTAGCCCGCATGACCGACCAGCTGGATCTGTTCGTCGTCGGCAACGATGGTCGGGTGTACACCTCGTGGTGGCACGAAGGCTCGATCTGGTCGGGTATCAACGACAGCTGGGCTTCGATCGGCGGGTTCTTCCCCGTCGGCGCATCGGTGAACGCGGTAGCCCGCATGGCGAACCACCTCGACCTGTTCGTGATCGGTAGTGATGGTCGTGTCTACACGTCCTGGTGGCACCAGGGTCAGCAGTGGTCCGGCATCAATGACAACTGGGCTCCGATCGGGGGCTTCTTCCCGGCGGGCGCGACCGTCAGCGCGGTGGCCCGGGCCAGCGACCAGCTGGACCTGTTTGTGATCGGCAACGACGGTCGCGTCTACACCTCGTGGTGGCACGAGGGCTCATTGTGGTCAGGCATCAACAACAACTGGGCGCCCATCGGCGGGTTCTTCCCGATCGGGGCCACGGTCACCGCGGTGGCCCGCATGTCGAACCACCTCGACCTGTTCGTCGTCGGCAACGACGGTCGCGTCTATACCTCGTGGTGGCATGAGGGGCAGCAATGGTCGGGCGTTCACGACAACTGGGCACCCATCGGCGGCTTTTTCCCGCCTGGTTCGACCGTGACGGCAGTTGCCCGCGAGACGAATCATCTCGATCTGTTCGTCACCGGCAACGATGGCCGCGTCTACACAGCCTGGTGGCACGAGGGTTCCGAGTGGTCAGGCCTCCATGACAACTGGGCCCCGATCGGCGGCTTCTTCCCCGTGTCGACCTGAGTTTCCATAGGTCGGCCTGCATTCACTTCGGCGGAAACTTGGCCAGGATGTCCCGGACGGCCTTGGGCACCACTTCGTTGGCGTCCTCGGGGTTCTCCAGACCCGTGAGGGCGCCTGCGGCGGCGCCCTGCCAGATCATCTGGTTGGCCTTGAAATCCACGATCTCGATGACGATGGTGCCTTCCTTGTAGTTGCGCACCTGGCTGCTGCTCACGCCCACGCCGCCGTAGAATGGCCGGTAGCCCCAGCCCCAGCCGGAGCGCACCGTCGTGCGAACCTTCCGGTTCTTCACGATGGGGTAGTAGGTCACCAGGAAATCCGGATCGGCCTTGGTCTCCATCATGAAGCCCTTGGCCCGCAGTTCCTGCTCCACGGCGGCCCGTACCCGCTTATCCATGAGGCTGGTGGTGCCGCCGGTGCCCTTCTTGGAAGTGTAGTAATCGAAGGTCTTGTACCGGCCGTACGAAGCGGTCACGTCGTAGTCGTAGGTCACGTGGTAGCTGCCGCAGGCCCAAAGCAGGGCCAGGGAGAGCAGGGCGGCGGACAGGGGAAGGGTGCGCATGAAACCTCCGGTGCACCAGTATGGATGCCCGAGGACGAGGTCGGTTGAAGCCTGAAATCGGTCTGGGGTGGTCTGGGATTATTACGAACTGTATCCCTGGGGCCGGGACGGTCTGTTCTGGGCTGTCCTATTCATTTCGTTTCTTGGCAATGGGGGCCTTTCAGGTCGATCCTGTAGGGGATGACTCTCGATCCCACCCTCGACCCAGGCGCGTCCAGCCCCCTGTATCTGCAACTGCAGCGGCGGCTTCGTGGTCTTATCCAACAGGGCGAGTGGCGGCCGGGCACCCGTCTGCCTGCAGTGCCGGAGCTGGCCCAGCGCTGGGGCGTGCACCGCCTGACGGTACTGAAGGCCATCGCCGGGCTGAAGCGCACGGGCTGGATCCAGACCGTCCAGGGCCGGGGCAGCTTCGTGGCGCCGCGCCTGCCGGAGGCCCCGGGCCTGCGGGCCACCAGCGAGTTCCCCTTCGAGGGCTCGCCTTTGCTGGTGCACGACGGCGAGCTGGGTTCGTGGCTGGGGGAAACCCTGGAACGGGCCCAGGACAGCCACCTGGTGAGCTTCTCCGCCGGGTTCATCCCCTCCGACCTCCTGCCCGGCGAGCAGCTGCGGCGGCTCACGGCCCAGGTGCTGAAGGACCTTGGCTCTGAGGCCTGGGTCTACTCCCCGCCTGCGGGCTTCGTGCCCTACCTGGAGGCCGTGGGCCGCTGGCTGGCCTCCGAAGGCGAGCCCATCGACGAGGGCTGGGGCATTCGAACGTTGCCGGGGGCCCAGTCGGGTCTGGCTCTGGCGCTGGAATCCTTCACGGTGCCCGGGGACCGGGTGCTGGTGGAAAGCCCCTGCTACGTGGGCATCCTGGCTCTCATCCGCGCCCTGGGTCGCGAGGCCGTGCCCGTGCCCGTCGATCGCCAGGGCCTGGACCCCGATCGCCTGGCCTCTGCCCTGCAGCGCAGCGAAGCGAAGCTGCTCTTCACGGTGCCCAGCTTCCACAATCCCACCGGCATGACCCAGTCCAAGGCTCGCCGGGAGCGGGTGCTGGCCCTGACCCGGGCCCACGGCGTGATCCTGGTGACCGACTCGGCCTACGGCGACCTGCGCTTCTCCGGCAATTCCTTGCCGCCCTTCCGCCGGCTGGAGGGCGCCGACCATGTCATCCACCTGGGCAGCTTCTCCAAGTCCCTGGCGGCGGGCCTGCGCCTCGGCTACCTCATCGCGAAGGACGACCTGCTGCGGCGCATGGCGCCCATTCAGGAAGTGCAGACCATCGCCCAGCCGCCCCTCATGCAGGCCGTGGTGGCGCGCTTCCTCGATAACGGCGGCTTCCGCCGCCACCTGGCCCGGCTGCGGCGCGCCCTCAAGGAGCGCCGGGACGCGATGGTGGAGGCCCTGGCCGAGCATTTTCCCTCTGGCACCCAGGTCTCGGAGCCCAAGGGCGGCATGCACCTCTGGGTGGTGATGCCGGAGGATTTCTCGGCCCTGGACCTGCACCGGGACGCTCTGCAGCACGGCCTCGGCTTCGCGCCGGGCCCCCTCTTCTTTGCCGATGGCCGGGGCACCAACTGCCTGCGCCTGAACTTCTCCACCCACGACCCCGTGACCACCCGAGAGGCCATCGCCCGACTGGGCCATCTGGTGCATCGGGTCGGATCCGATCCTCACCCTCTTTGATAGGAGTTCCTATGAGTCCCACCATGACCAACCCCATGATCGAGATCCGCCCCTCCGCCCAGGCCGCCAGCCCCGAAGAGCGGGCCAAGCGCATGACCAATCCGGGCTTTGGTCGCATCTTTACGGACCACATGGTGGTGGTCCCCTACAAGGAGGGTGAGGGCTGGGGTCGGGGCTTGCTGCAGGCCTACGGTCCCATCGCCATGGATCCCGCCGCCTCGGTGTTGCACTATGGCCAGGCCATCTTCGAAGGCTTCAAGGCCTACAAGCAGCCGGATGGTGCCATCGCCTGCTTCCGCCCCGAAGCCAATGCGCGGCGCTTCAACAACTCCGCGACCCGCCTGGCCATGCCCGAGCTGCCGGAGGCCATCTTCCTCGAGGCCGCGAAAGCCCTGATCACCCAGGACCAGGCTTGGGTGCCCGGTGCCGTGGGCGAGAGCCTCTACCTGCGCCCCCTCATGATCGCCACGGAAGCCGCCCTGGGCGTGCGCCCCAGCAACGAGTACCTCTTCATCCTCCTGGCCAGCCCCAGCGGCGCCTACTTCCCCGCCGGCGTGAAGCCTGTGACCGTGTGGATCTCCGATGACTATGTGCGCGCGGCGCCGGGTGGCACCGGCTTCGCGAAGTGCGCGGGCAACTACGCCGCCAGCCTCGTGGCCCAGCGCCAGGCGCAGGGCGAGGGCTGCGACCAGGTGGTGTGGCTGGACGCCGTGCACCGGAAGTACATCGAAGAAATGGGCGGCATGAACATCTTTTTCGTCTACCAGGAGAAGGGCGAGGCCGTGGTCGTGACCCCGGAACTCACGGGCACCCTGCTGCCGGGCATCACCCGCGATAGCCTGCTGCAGATCGCGCGGGAGCTGGGCTACCGTGCCGAGGAACGCAAGATCACCGTGGACGAGTGGCGCACCGCCATTCAGGAGGGCCGCATGACCGAGGCCTTCGCCTGCGGCACTGCCGCCGTCATCACCCCCGTGGGCCACGTGAAATCCCGCCACGGCAACTGGACCATGCACAACGGCGAGACCGGCCCCGTGGCCGCGAAGCTTCGCGAGACCCTGCTCAACATGCAGCATGGCCTCAGCCAGGAAAGCCACGGGTGGATGAAGCGGATCGTAGGCTAGCCCGCAAGCCTCCAGGTTCCACCGGACTGGAATCGCATCAGCGCCCCGCACCCGCGGGGCGCCTGCTTTTCAGGGGGACGCGGCCCCCCCGAAACGTTATTTACCCGCCAGTCATGTTCGGACGAAGAGGGGTGGGAAGGGGTCACCATGCTCAAGAATCTGACCATCGGAAAACGTCTGGCCCTCAGTTTCGGGGTGATCCTGGCCCTGCTGGTGCTGCTGTCCGGCACTGACTTCGTCCTGGGTACCAAGCGGAACGACCTGCTGGCAAAGCTCAACGGGAACATGGAGCGGGCCATCCAGGCGGGAGAGCTGGGAGCCGCCACGGACAACATCCAGCAGTTCGTGCAGCAGATCCTGCTGGCCCCCAATGCCGCCGACCGGGAAGCGGCCCACGAAGCCTTGAAGCAGACCAGGGAAGTCTACAAGGCGGGCGCCGCGAAGATGGCGGCGGCCGTGGCCACGGAGAGATCCAAGAAGCAACTGGAGGTCATGAACGGGAGCCGGGAACGGGCTCTGGCGTTGAACGAGCGGGTCATCGCCATGGCCACTGCCGGGCGGTCCCAGGAGGCCATCGCCACCTACTTCGCGAACAAGAAGGTCAACGACGAGTGGGGCGATGCTGTGGATGGGTTCACCAAGATCCAGGCCGAGCACGCCAAGAAGCGGATGGAGGATCTGCACGGCCTGGATGCCACGGCCAAGCTGGTGAGCCTGGCGGTCACCCTCGCGGCCCTGGCCCTGGGGATCGGCCTGGCCGTGACCATCTCCCGTAGCATCACGACCCCGATGAAGGAATTCCAGGGCGGCATGGAGCGGCTAGGGCGGGGCGACTTCACGATCCAGGTTCAGGCGGAATCCGAGGACGAGTTCGGTCAGATGGGGAAGGCGCTGAACAGCGCCTGCGCCTCTCTGCGGGGCGCCTTCAGCCAGTTTCGGGACAGTGCTCTGCAGGTGGCCAGCGGCTCCACCCAGCTCAGCGCGGCTTCTGACCAGATGGCCACAGCCAGCAGCGAGATCAGCCATGCCTCCGAATCGCAGCGGGATTCGCTGGAGCAGGTGGCCTCGGCCATGACCGAACTGTCCGCCTCCATCGAGCAGGTCAGCCAGCACGTGCGCTCCTCCGGAGGCCAGGTGGTGCAGGCAGAGAAGGCTGTGGATGAGGGAGCCATCGCGGGGAGCGCAAGCAGCCAGGCCATGGATTCCATTCGGGAGGCCAACACGCAGATGATCCAGGCCGTCACGGTGATCCAGGACATCGCCCGCCAGACGAACCTGCTCAGCCTCAATGCCGCCATCGAGGCCGCCAAGGCAGGCGCCCAGGGCAAGGGCTTCGCCGTGGTGGCCGACGAGGTCCGCAAGCTGGCCGAACGCTCTGGCCAGGCTGCCCGCGAGATCGCCGATCTCATCACCCGCACCAACGAAGCCGTACAGGACGGCGAAGGGCGCGTGGGCGACACGGTCAAGGTGCTGAGCACCATCCGCGTCTCCACCCAGGTCATCGCCCGGATGACGAAGGAGATGGAGACCGCGACCACGGAACAATCCCTCACCAGCGGCGAGGTCGCCAAACAGCTGGACAAGGTGAACAGCCAGGTGGCCCAGAACAGCGCCGCGACCACCCAGATGACCGCCACGATTCAGGAAGTGAACCGGACCGCCACGGACCTGGCCAAGGCCTCCGAGCACCTCCGCGAGGCCATCAGCAAGTACGAGGTCTGATTTAGCTCCCTCCTGTCACCCGCCTGGGTTTCGCGACTTCGAACCCCCCACCCGCCGCGCTGAAATAAGTGCGCCCCGCGGGGCGGGGCGCTGATGTGGCGGAGGGTGAGGGATTCGAACCCCCGAACGCTTGCACGTCTCCAGTTTTCAAGACTGGCGCCATCAACCACTCGGCCAACCCTCCGTGCCTCCATCTTGAAGGCTGGGCGCGGTTTCAGGCAAGAAGCCTTGTGCCAACCCGCCCCGAACGGTAATCTGGTAGGCCTTGGAGAGATGCCGGAGTGGCCGATCGGGCTCGCCTGCTAAGCGAGTGTATTGGGTCAACCAGTACCGGGGGTTCGAATCCCCCTCTCTCCGCCATGGGAAGCCGCCGCCAGGCGGCTTCTTTTTGGCACCGATCAGCGAGATTCAAAATTCCTGAACCGCTGGTTTTCCTGCTGGCTCCAGCGAATCATAGCTCGTACATTGCCGGCGAACTTGACCTCGGGTCTACCCGCCTCGTACCCTCGGCCCAGGAGCCCAAGGTTGAAGCTGACCCAAGAGAAAAAATCGGAACGAAGCCGTGGCCTGATCCTGGAGGCGGCCCTCCAGCTCTTCTCGAAGCAGGGCTACAGGGGTACCAGCATCCGGGAGATCGCGGAAGCGGCGGGGCTGTCGACGGGCAACGTCTACCATCACTTCCCGGACAAGGAGGCCCTGTTCAGGACGCTCCTCGACCAGTACTGGGAAGCCATCGACACGCCGGCGTTCCCCTTCAACAAGGCGCTGGCCGCAGGGGCCTTCCCAGATGACCTCGAGGCCCTCGCCGAGGCTGCCCGGGAAAGCGTCACCACCTACCGCCGGCACGTCGCCCTGATCTACGTGGACGTGGTCGAGTTCGACGGCACCCACATCCGGAAGTTCTACTCGGGCATGTCAGGTCGCTTCGAGACCTTCCTGAGCCGGCGCTTCCCCGACGGCCAGCTGAAGGACCAGCTGGCGCCGGGACTGGACCCCACTACCGCGCTCATGCTGGCGAGCCGCGTCTTCCTTCAGTATTTCGCGGTGGAAGTCCTGTTCGGGGTCCCCGATCAACTGGGCCAGGAGACTCCTGCGGCCCTGAAAGAGATCTCCAAGATCCTGCGCCGGGGCTTTCTGCGACCGCCGGAACCCGAGAAATAATCGTGATCTAGACAGAATATTTTACCCTTTTGACCAGCCAATGTATGGTTCCAATTGGGTTTCTATTGGATTTGCCCATCCAGGCACGGAACGGGGATGAGACCTGCGTCACACGATGGAAACAATTTCATGTTTCCCGTTGACACAGGTACGGCCGGAGAGGAATCTTTTCAAAAACCGACCGACTGTTCGTTTTTTAATTTCAGCCACACTGCTCTGCCTGCCCCTGACCACCCGCACGGCCCCTAGAGGACCCATGAACCGATTCGCGACCATCGCATCCACAGGCAGCTACCTGCCGGGGATCGAGGTGAATAACGACGAGCTCCGCCGGCGTTTCGCCCATATCCCCAATTTCGTGGATCTGATGGAGGCCTCCTCGGGCATCCGCTGCCGCTGGCATGCGCCCGAAGACTGGGCGACCTCTGACCTGGCGCTGCCGGCGGCCAAGCAGGCCCTGGACCGCGCGGGCCTGCGCCCCGAGGATGTGGATCTGATCATCCTCGGCACGGATTCGCCGGACTACATCACGCCGGCCACCTCGGTGGTGCTGCAGTACAAGCTGGGCGCGGTGAACGCCGGGACCTTCGATGTCGGTTGCGCCTGCGCCTCCTTTCCCACGGCCCTGGCCGCAGGCGCCGGCTGGATCGCCACCAACCCCGCCGTCAAGACGGTCCTGGTGGTCGGCGTCTACCTGATGCACAAGCTGGCCTCTCCTGACGACCCCATGGGCTTCTTCTACGGGGATGGCGCGGGGGCGGCGGTGCTGGTGGCTTCCGACCGTCCCGGTTTCATCGGCGCGGCGGCACAGGCCGGGGGGGCCTACCACAAGCACTGGGGCATCTTCTCGGGCGGCACCTACGAGCCGGCGACGCTGGAGTCGGTGGCTGCGGGTCGCACCACGGTGAAGATGCTCGAGCGCTACCCCCCCGAGATCAACCACGAGGGCTGGCCACGGGTGGTGCGGAAGCTGGCCGCCGGGAGCGGGTTCGCGCTCTCCGATATCGACTTCATCCTCTTCACCCAGGTCCGGAAACCCTCCATCGACCTGGTCATGGCTGACCTCGGACTGCCCATGGAAAAGACCCACACCATCATGGAAGCGTGGGGCTACACGGGCTCGGCCTGCCTTCCGATGGCCCTGGACGATGCCCTCGCGAAGCAGAAGATCCGCTCCGGCGACCGGGTCGTGCTGGTCGGCTCGGGCGTGGGCTACAACCAGGCTGCTGTCGCCTTCGACATGCCCTGATTCCAACCGCCTGGCCGTGGGCCGGGCGATCCAATCCTGAAAGGAAAACCACTGTGAGCAAAGCAAGCATCATAGGTGCCTACAACACCGAATTCGGCGCCTTCGTGAAGAAGGACAAGGCGACCGGACTGATGACGGACACGAAGACCTACTACGACCTGCTGGTGGAGGCGGGCCGCGGTGCCATTGCCGACGCCGGGCTGGAGGCGAAGGATATTGACGCCATCTATGTGGGATCCTGCTCCCCGGGTTCGTTCATCAACCAGGAGCATGTGGCGCCCCTTGCGGCCGAGATCGACCCGGCCCTCCGCTTCAAGCCCATGACCCGCTGCGAATGTGCCTGCGCCTCCAGCTCGGTGGCCCTCTATGACGCGGTCTACGCCGTGGAGGCCGGCCGCGCCAGGCACGTGCTGGTGATCGGTGTGGAGAAGATGAACCTGCTACCCACCCCGCAGATGACCCACGTGCTGGCCTGCTGCTCGCACTGGCCCACCGAGGGCTCCCGCGGCATGTCCTTCCCCATGCTCTTCGCGGAGTACGCCAAGGGCTACCAGGCGCACTACAAGATCTCCAACGAAGAGTTGGAGAAGATGCTCTGGACGGCCGGGGCGCTCTGCTACAAGAACGGTGCCGAGAACCCCCTGGCCCACGTCCAGAACGGCCCCACCACGGTAGAGGCCATCATGAAGCTCAACGAGCTGGATGCCCGGGGCAAGTGCAAGAACATGATGATCGCCGCGCCCCTGCGCCTGCACGATTGCTCCCTGGTGACGGACGGTGCCGCCGCCCTGGTCATCACCCAGACGGCCAATGTCAGCAACCGGAACCGCGCCGTGGAGATCGCCGGCATCGGCCACTCGGTCGAGCGCCTGGCGGAGAATGTGCGACCGAACATGTACGATCTGATGGCGGGCAAGAATGCGGTGGCCAAGGCCTTCAAGGAAGCGGGCATCTCGGCGGCCGACATCGACCTTGCCGAGGTGCATGACTGCTTCACCATCAACCAGATTCTGTCCACTGAGGCGCTCGGGCTTTCCGCGGACGGCCGTGGCGGCTACGACTACCTGGAGGGCCGGTTCACCCGGGACGACAAGGTGGCCATCAACCTTTCGGGCGGCCTGAAGTCCAAGGGGCACCCCGTGGGCGCCACCGGCGCCTCCATGCATGCCCTGATCTACAAGCAGCTGATCGGCGAGCCCATCGGCGTGAAAGCCCGCCAGGCCGATATCGGCGTGGCCTTCAACGTGGGCGGCTCCGCCGTGACCAACTGCGTCACCGTCCTGAGAAAGCTCTAGGGGCGGAAAGGACGACCATGCCAACCCTTACCTACAACGACATGACATTCGCGGTCGAGCCGCGGGGCGACCGCTGGGATATCAGCTATGCCTTGCCGAACGGCGCCAACGCGATCGCGGGAGCGGGTCTGCTTGCGGGCCTGCCGGAAGGCGAAGCGACTGTCCGGGCACTGGCTCTGATCAAGACGGTCTTCCCGGTGGGCATCAGGTGTGTGGGACCCGATGTCAGCCACCCGAACACCATCGGCGATCTGAAGATCATCGGCCCGGATGTCACCCACCCCAACTTCATCTACTGGGACAAGGACAGCGTCTCCTGTCCCAAAGAACTCTGATCCGGGCGATCAGGCTTCCCGATTTCAACCGATTCGCGATTCAGGACAAAGGACCCAATCATGAAAATCAATGGCAGCGTGGCTCTCGTGACAGGCGGCGGCAACGGCATCGGCGAGGCCGTGGTGAAGCACCTGGCCAGGCAAGGCGCCAAGGTCGCCGTGGTCGACATGGTGCAGAAGAACATCGACCGCGTGGTGAAGGACATCAAGGAGGCTGGCGGCGAAGCCCTGGGGATCCAGGCCAATGTGACCAGCGAGGCCGATACCGCCCGCTACATCAAGGGCACGATCGAGGCCTTCGGGCAGCTCAACATCGCGGTGTCCTGCGCCGGGATCATCCGCGATGGCATGATGCTGAGCCTCGACAAGGAGACCGGCAAGGTCTCGAAGAAGCTGGGCCTCGACAAGTGGCAGGCGGTCATCGACACCAACCTCACCGGCACCTTCCTCTGCATGCGGGATGCGGCCGAAGCCATGGTGAACGGGGGCTGGGAGGGCCTGCTGGTGCCGATCTCGTCCGTGAACAAGATCGGCCAGGTGGGCCAGATCAACTACTCGTCGGCCAAGGTCGCGGATGCCCTCATGCCGAAAATCATCGTGGGCGAATTCCTGATGCGGGGCATCCGAAACATCCGCTGCGTGGCCGTGGCCCCCGGCTACACCGCCACGCCCATGCTGACCGGCATGAACCAGGACGCCCTGAAGGCGATCCTCGAGGACGTGCACCTCGGCCGCCTGGTGGCGCCCGAAGAGATCGCCTCCCTCATCGGCTACTGCGTCGAGAACGAAGCGATCAATGCCACCACCATCGAGATCACCGGCGGCCTCTGCTACCCCAAGGGCATCGCCAAGTAGGGTTCTTCGCGGCTAGGTTGCCGGTTTGAAAATTTTTGCACCAAATCCCCCCTCTCTCTAACCGTTCTCCCTTCCACTAACCCTTGGACCGCGGGTCACACCTCCGTCCATCACTCACCAAAAGGACAGGCCATGAAAATTCGTTTCGCTGTCGTAGCAGCTGCCTCGGCCTTCGCCACCTTGCCCAGTTGGGGCCAGGGTTTCCAGGTCGGATCCGCCACCAATGTCACCATCGGCGGCCTGCTCGCCGTGGGCGTGAAGCAGAGCGAGGTGACCAACACGGCCCGCCCCGGCATGGGCGCCGAACTCAGGCTGGATGACAACACCTCGCGCGTCATCATCAGCAGCAGCTCCAAGATCACCGATGGCTGGAATGTGATCTTCCGTCTTGAGAGCCGCTTCCAGGCGGACGTCCGTCCGGTCGATCCGGCCTTCCCCGGCACCACCCTCTACAGCGGCAATATCACGGGCTGGGCGGATGGCGACACCTGGGGCGGCATCTCCTCCCCCTACGGCTCCCTCGTATTCGGCAAGTCGACCCTCTACTACACCGACACCATTTCCGTGGGCTACCTGGCTCCCTCCCTCGAGGCCCCCGGCGAGAGCTACCGGATCTGGGATGACAACGGCCTGGGCACCTTCAACATGCTGGATCAGGTCACCCCCATCAACAAGACGACCGGCAAGGCCATCGGCAGCAGCTTCACCCTTGGCAACACCCGGTCCAGGAACGTGATCCGCTTTAATTCGATCAACTACAGCGGCTTCGATTTCTCCGTGGCCTACACCAAGAACCCCGATGGGGATGAGCTCAAGTACACGGTCAACGCCCCGACCGCCGTTCCCGGCACCGCCGGCTACCTCACCCGGGCCTACAACAATGGCGGCACCATCTATGCAGGCGCCCGCTACAACAAGGGCCCCATCTCGGCCTCCCTGAGCTACCTGGACAAGAAGATCAATGGGGGCGTCACCGCCGCTGGCTACGCCGGCCCCCAGGATCTCCAGGCCGTCCGCGCTGGGCTTTCCTACAAGCTGCCCTTCAACCTGAAGGTGGGCATCGTCTACGACAGCACCTCCATCGACAACGCGGTGATCGGGACGGTGGCGACCTCTGAGTCGGCCAAGCGCTCCGTCTTCGAAGTGCCCATCTCCTATGCCTGGGGCGACCACGCGGTCTATGCGACCTACTCGAAGGCTGGCAACACCTCCTCCCGCGTGGATACCGGCGCGACGCAGCTGAACCTGGGCTACGACTACGCCATGACCAAGCGGGCCTTCATCGGCGTCTTCTACACCGCCATCAAGAACGAGGTGAATGCCCACTACACGCCCTTCCTCTCCGGATCCTCCCTCGGGGGCACCACGAATTCAGTGACCGGGGAGAACTGGCGCCAAGTCGGCTTCAACCTCAACTACTGGTTCTAGCCCTGGAGGAGGGTGACCGGGGATAGGCTCCGGCACCCTACCATTCCAGGCTGGATGGGGGACGCCAGTTCGGGGAGGGGCTGGCGTCCCATTTGACCGAAACCTCAGGAGGTACCATGCAACTCAGACGGACATTCATGATCGGGCTGGCCCCGCTGCTGCTCAGCACGGGCCTGGCCGCCCAGGACATCAAGATCGCCCACGTCTACGACAAGACGGGCGTGCTGGAGGCCTACGCCAAGCAGACCCAGGCCGGGCTGCTCATGGGCATCGAGTACGCCACCGGCGGCACGATGATGGTCAACGGCCACAAACTGGTGGTCATCGAGAAGGACACCCAGGGCAAGCCCGACATCGCCAAATCCCAGCTGGCCTCGGCCTACGCGGACGACAAGGCCGCCCTGGCGGTCGGACCCACCAGCTCGGGCGCGGCCCTGGCCATGCTGCCCGTGGCCGAGGAATACAAGAAGATCCTGCTGGTGGAGCCCGCCGTGGCCGATTCCATCACCGGGGACAAGTGGAACCGCTTCATCTTCCGCACCGGCCGCAATTCCTCCCAGGACGCCATCTCCAACGCGGTGGCCCTGGACAAGGCCGGCGTTTCCATCGCCACCCTGGCCCAGGACTACGCTTTCGGGAAGGATTTTGTCAGGGCCTTCCGGGGCGCCCTCAAGCAGGCCAAGCTCGTTCACGAAGAGTACCTGCCCGCCACCACCACCGATTTCACCGCGGGCGCCCAGCGGCTCTTTGACAAGCTCAAGAACCTGCCCGGCCGCAAGATCATCTTCATCAACTGGGCCGGCGGCGGCAATCCATTCAAGATCGCCGATCTGGACCCCAAGCGCTTCGGCATCGAGATCGCCACGGGTGGAAACATCCTGCCGGCGCTGGCGGCCTACAAGGCCTTCCCCGGCCTGGAGGGTTCCGCCTACTACTACTACGAGATCCCCAAGAACAAGATCAACGACTGGCTGGTGAAAGAGCACTTCAAGCGCTTCAACACCCCGCCCGACTTCTTCACGGCCGGGGGCATGTCGGCCGGCCTGGCGGTGGTGGAAGCCCTCAAGAAGACCAAGGGCGATGCCACCACCGAAAAGCTCATCGCCACCATGGAAGGCATGTCCTTCGACACGCCGAAGGGCAAGATGACCTTCCGCAAGGAGGATCACCAGGCCATGCAGTCCATGTTCCACTTCAAGATCAAGGTCGATCCCAAGGTGGCCTGGGCCGTTCCCGAACTGGTCCGTGAGATCAAGATCGAGGACATGCACATTCCGATCACCAACAAGCGCTGAAGTCCCAGGATCCGGCCGCGCCTTCGCCCCGGTGGATGCGCGGCCCGGTCCTGCCGGTGCCGCCGAAATCAGCCCCTCTCGAGTGACCATGACCTTCGCCCTGGAAACGCAAGACCTCACCATCCGCTTCGGTGGCCACGTGGCCGTCAATGCCGTGTCCTGCGGCTTCGCCCCGGGCACCCTGACGGCCATCGTCGGCCCCAATGGCGCGGGCAAGACCACCTACTTCAACCTGATCTCAGGCCAGCTGAAGGCCAGCGCGGGGCGGGTCCTCCTCCAGGGCGCGGACATCAGCGCCTGTTCGGCGCCCCAGCGCAGTCATCGCGGCATCGGCCGGGCCTTCCAGCTGACCAACCTGTTCCCGAACTTGAGCGTGCTGGAGAACATCCGCCTGGCGGTGCAGTCGCGGGCCGGGCTGGGCCTCAACCTGTGGAGCGTCTGGAGCAGCCATCGCGAGCTGATCGCCCGGGCCGAGGAAGTGCTGGAAGCGGTCGCCCTCACGGCCAAGCGGGACCTGGCTGCCGCCGCGCTGCCCCATGGAGACCAGCGGAAGCTGGAGGTCGGCATCCTGATGGCCCTCGAACCGGACGTGTTCATGTTCGATGAGCCCACGGCGGGCATGAGCGTGGACGAGGTGCCGGTGATCCTGGACCTGATCCGCGCCCTCAAGGCCCGCCGCGACAAGACCATCCTGTTGGTCGAGCACAAGATGGACGTGGTGCGGGAACTGGCGGACCGCATCATCGTGCTGCACAACGGCGCCCTGGTGGCCGAGGGCGAACCCGCCGAGGTCATCGCCTCGCCCATCGTGCAGGAAGCCTATCTGGGCATCGAGGTGGCCAAATGAACACGCCCCTGCTGCAGCTTGAGGCTGTCCATACCCATATCGGCGCCTACCACATCCTGCATGGAGTCGACCTTCAGGTGCCGCGCGGCGAGCTCACGGTCCTGCTGGGTCGCAACGGCGCTGGCAAGACGACCACCCTGCGCACGATCATGGGCCTGTGGGGCGTCTCCTCCGGCTGCGTACGCTTCGATGGGGAGGACATCAGCGCCCGGAGCACCCCGGAGATCGCCCACCTGGGCATCGCCTACGTCCCCGAGAACATGGGAGTGTTCGCTGATCTCACCGTGCGGGAGAACATGCTGCTCGCCGCTCGGGGGGCCAGGAGCATTGAGGAGATTGATGGCAAGCGGCTGGAGTGGGTCTTCGATCTGTTTCCCGCCCTGAAGCGCTTCTGGGAGCATCCAGCGGGGCTGCTCTCCGGGGGGCAGAAGCAGATGCTGGCGGTGGCACGCGCGATCATCGAACCGCGGCAGCTGCTGCTGATCGATGAACCGAGCAAGGGCTTGGCCCCCGCCATCATCCAGAACATGGTCACGGCCTTTCGTGAGCTCAAGCAAACCGACACCACCATCCTGCTGGTGGAACAGAACTTCAATTTCGCCCGTCAGCTTGGTGACCGTGTGGCCGTGATGGATGGCGGGCGCATCGTGCATGTGGGGTCCATGGCCGAACTCGCGGGCGATGAGGACCTGCAACAGCGCCTCCTGGGCCTGTCGCTGGCGGCCCACCAATGATCCGGGAGCGCAGATGAATTCCCCCTCCACGCCGACTCCGTTCCTGGATGCGTTGCCAGCGGTCAAGCTGGACCGGATCCCGCTATTGCTGCTGCCGGTCCTGGCCCTTCTGGCGCTGCCCCTCGTCGGCTCGTTTTCCACCTGGGTCACGCTCACCTTCGCCGGACTGGCCATGGGCATGATCATCTTCATCATCGCCTCGGGTCTGACCCTGGTGTTCGGCCTGATGGACGTGCTCAACTTCGGCCACGGGGTGTTCATCACGCTGGGTGCTTTTCTCGCGGCCTCCGTGCTGGGTCGGTTGACCGGCTGGACTGAAAGCGGCTCGCTGCTACTGAACCTGGTGGCGGTGCTACCTGCCATGCTGGCGGCCATGGTGGTGGCTGGCCTGGTGGGGTTCGCCTTCGAGCGCCTGATCATCCGTCCGGTCTACGGCCAGCCGCTGAAACAGATCATGATCACCATGGGCGGGATGATCGTCGGCGTGGAGCTGATCAAGGTCATCTGGGGCGCCCAGGCCATTCCGCTGCCGCTGCCCACGGCCTTCCGGGGCTCCCTGCTGTTCGGAGACGCGGCCGTGGAGAAATACCGCCTGATCGCGGTCGTGGTCGGGCTGGGTGTGTTCGCGGTGCTGTCCTGGGTGCTGAGCCGCACCAAGCTCGGCCTCCTGATCCGGGCCGGCGTCCAGGACCGGGAGATGGTGGAGAGCCTCGGCTATCGCATCGGGCGCCTGTTCATCGGGGTCTTCGTGGCCGGTTCCGCCCTGGCGGGCCTGGGTGGCGTCATGTGGGGGCTGTACCAGCAGACCATCACGCCGGAAATGGGGGGCCAGATCAATGTGCTGCTGTTCATTGTCATCATCATCGGCGGCATGGGCTCCGTGGGCGGTTGCTTCATCGGCTCGCTGCTCGTGGGCCTGATGGCCAACTACACGGGTTTCCTGGCTCCCAAGGTGGCGCTCTTCTCCAACATCCTCCTGATGGTGATCGTCCTCATGTGGCGGCCCGAGGGGCTCTATCCGGTGGGGAAGCGATGATCTTCAACCGCCTATTCTCCGGGGACCTGCCCAGGAGCCGCGTCCTGCTGATGGTCCTGGTCGCGATCCTGGCCGGATTGCTGCTCACCCCCTTCGTCTTCCCGGGAGCGAAGGCGCTGAATGTCGCCGCCAAGATCTGCATCTTCATCGTGCTGGTGGCGAGCTTCGACCTGCTGCTCGGCTACACCGGCATCGTCTCCTTCGCCCACACCATGTTCTTCGGCATCGGCGCCTACGGGGTCGCCATCGCCCTTACGCGGCTGGGGCCAACCTGGACGGCCGTGGCTGTGGGGGTCGGCGCGGCCGTCCTCTTGTCGCTGGTCCTCTCCATGGTGATCGGCCTGTTCAGCCTGCGGGTGAAGGCGATGTTCTACGCCATGATCACCCTGGCCGTGGCCACCGCCTTCCAGACCCTCGCCTCCCAGCTGTCCGAATTCACCGGGGGCGAAGACGGCCTGACCTTCAAGGTCCCGGAGTTGCTGTCGCCGGCCTTCTCGCTTTCCGAGCAGCCCTTCCTGGGGGTGTCCCTGGATGGCCGGCTGATCGCCTTCTACCTGCTCCTGGCCATCACCGTGGCACTGTTCCTTATCCTGCTGCGCATCGTCAACTCGCCCTTCGGGCGGGTGCTACAGGCCATCCGGGAGAATGCCTTCCGCGCCGAGGCCCTGGGCTACCAGACGGTGGTCTACCGGACCTGGTCCAACGTGCTTTCGGCCGTGTTCGCCACCCTGGCAGGCGCGCTGCTTGCCCTGTGGCTGCGCTACAACGGCCCGGACACCTCCCTCTCCTTCGAGATCATGATCGACATCCTGCTCATGGTGGTGATCGGCGGCATGGGCACTTTGTACGGGTCGGTGATCGGCGCGACCCTGTTCATCATCGTGCAGAACTACCTGCAGGACCTGATGAGGTTCGCGAGCGAGGGGGTCAGCAAGGTGCCCTTCCTGCGTGACCTGCTGCATCCGGATCGCTGGCTGCTCTGGCTGGGGATCCTGTTCGTCTTGAGCGTCTACCGATTCCCCACGGGCATCGTAGGCAAGCTGCGTTCCAAGGCCCGCGGGTATTCCTGACCTTGGCTTCTGCGGATCTCCGGGAGGTCATCCACCATGCCCCAGCTCCATGTGAACAACGTCGATCTCTACTTTGAACTCCACGGCCCCGAAACGGGCGAGCTGGTCGTTCTCAACAACGGCGTGTTCATGAACACAGGCTCCTGGGCCTTCCAGCTGCCCGATTTGGCCAAGCGCTACCGGGTGCTGACCTACGACATGCGCGGCCAGGGCCAGAGTGAGCATCCCGAGAGCGACTACTCCCTGGAGCTGCACGCCGAAGACCTAGTGGCCCTCATGGATGCCCTGGGTCTCGCCAAAGCCCACATGGTCGGCACCTCGTACGGCGGCGAGCTGAACCTGCTGATGGGGATCCGGCATCCGGAGCGGTGCCGCAGCCTGACGATCATCGCTTCCGTGTCGCACAGCGATCCCCTGCTGGTGGCCATGATCGAGCGCTGGCGGTTGGCGGCCATGCTGGGGGACGGGCCCCTGTTCTTCCGCCTCATCTATGCCGATACCTATTCGGAAGGCTTCCTGCGCGAGCGGCCCGACCTGATCCCCATGGCCGAGCAGCGCTACGCCACCTTAGACCTGCCTGCCGCCGTGCGGCTGATCGAGAGCTTCCAGCGGTTCGATGTCCGGGCTGACCTAGCCAGCATTCGGGTTCCGACCTGCATCGTTTCGGCCGAGCTCGACCTTCTCAAGCCCCGGAAATACGGGGAGCTCATGCACCAGGCCATCGCCAGGTCCGAGTTCCACCTGATTCCCGGGGCCGGCCATGTCGTCGTCCTGGAGCGGGCGGCGGAAGTGAACACCATCCTTCTCGGCTTCCTGGCCAAACACCCTTTGTGAGAGTGCCCGGGAGCCTCGCGTCCATTTCAGGAGTTGTCATGAACCACCAGGGCCTCTATCGCAGCAAGCTCATCAGCGTGGATGAGGCCGTCTCCCACATCCGCAGCGACAACGACGTGATCGTCGCCCAGTGCGCCTCGGAGCCCCAGGGCTGCATGTCGCGCTTCCACATCGTCGGGGACCGGGTCGAGAACGTTCGCGTCTTCTCGGTGTTGACCCTCAAGGAATACGACTTCTACATGAAGAAGGAGATGCAGGGTCACTTCGAGCTGGCCTCGTGGTTCCACGCCCCAGGCTCCCGCGCCGCCCTCAAGGCCGGCACAGGCACCGTGACCTACGTGCCCAACATGCTCCACCGCGCGGCCACCGATCGCATCCATGCGCACCGGCCCGACATCTTCTTCGGCACCTGCACGCCGCCCGACAAACACGGCTTCGTCTCGCTCTCGCTGGGCATCACCTATGAGAAGGACATCATGGACCACGCCAGCCTCGTCATTCTCGAAGTGAACCCGCGCCTGCCTCGGACTTTCGGCGACACGGAAGTCCACGTATCCGCGGTGGACTACTTCGTCGAGCACGACCAGGAGGTGCCCTCCCTGCCGGCCCCCGTGCCCAATGAGACCGATCTTGCGATCGGGGCCTGCATCGCCGACCTCGTCGAGGATGGTTCGACCCTCCAGCTTGGCATCGGCGGCATTCCCAACGCCGCCGCCCTGGCCCTCAAGGGCAAGAAGGATCTGGGCGTCCACACGGAGATGCTCGTGGACTCCATGATGGAGCTGTACGAGATGGGCGTCATCACGAATGCCAGGAAGGCCCTGAAGCCCGGCAAGTTCATCACGACCTTCGCCATGGGCTCGAGGAAGTTCTACGATTGGCTCGACGACAACGTGGCCGTCGAGTTCCAGCGCGGCAGCTGGGTCAACAACCCGGCCATCGTCGCACAGAACTCCAAAATGGTCTCGGTCAACACCTGCATCTCCGTCGATTTCACGGGACAGGTGGCCAGCGAGTCCATCGGCACCAGCCAGTACTCAGGCACGGGCGGCCAGTCGGACACGGCCCAGGGCGCGGTGGCCGGCTTCGATGGCAAGGGCAAGAGCATCATCGCCTGCTACAGCACGGCCAAAGGCGGCACCGTCTCGACCATCACCCCCACCCTCCCCCTCGGCTCGGCCGTGACCCTGCACCGTGCCCACGTGGACCACGTCGTCACCGAGCACGGCGTCGCCCGGCTGCGGGGCCGCACGGTGCGGGAGCGGACCCAGGAGCTCATCGCCATCGCCCATCCCGATTTCCGCGCCGAGCTCACCGAGCAGGCCCGGAAGCTCAACTACCTCTGATCCGGCCGACCGGACGCATCGAACAGGACCTCTGGAGAACCCATGCACGTAGGCATCACCGGATTTGGAAACTGGCAGCCCACCGGAAGGCAGACGGCCGCGGAGCTCGCCGCGGCGACGGGCATTCCCGAGGACGTCATCGCCCTGAAATTCGGCGTGAAGGGCAAGCCCGTCGCCGGGCCCGGCGAGACCACGGCCTTCATGGGGCTGGCCGCCGCCAACAAGGCCCTGGCAAGCGCCGGGATCGAAGGCAGTGCGGTGGACCTGGTGATCTGGTGCGGCGCTCAGCACAAGGACTACCCCTGCTGGCTGGCCGGCCTCTACGTGGCCAACCAGATTGGCGCGAAGAAGGCCTGGAGCTTCGATATGGAGGCCATGTGTGGCTCCATGATGGTCGCCCTCGATGTGGCCAAGTCGATGATGCTGACCCACCCCGAACTGGAGACCGTCCTCCTCGTCTCGGGCTACCGCAACAATGACCTCATCGATCTCAGTGTTCCCGAGACCCGGTTCATGCTCGACATCGGCTCTGGCGGCTCGGCCCTGGTGCTGAAGAAGAACGCCGGCCGGAACGCCATCCTGGCCTCGGCCTTCCGGGGCGATGGTTCCCTGTCCGAGATGTGCATCGTCCCCGCCCTGGGCTCCAAGGCCTGGCCACCGGCCGCTGGCGACGTGGCCCGCACCCACTTCGTGGTGCCGGATGAGCCCGCCTTCAAGGCCAAGCTGGGCGAGGTGACCATGCCCAACTTCTACGCCGTGATCCGCGAGTCATTGAAGCTGTCCGGCCTGTCGGAGCAGGACCTCGACTACCTCGCCATCCTCCACTTCAAGCGCAGCGCCCATGACGCCGTGCTGGCGGAGCTGGGCCTCAAACCCGAGCAGAGCACCTACCTTGACGAGTACGGCCACCTGGGCCAGAACGACCAGGTGCTCTCGCTTGAGCTGGGTCTCCGGGACGGCAAGATCCAGGCCGGCTCCCGCATTGTGTTCGTGGGCGCCGGACTGGGCTTCGTCTGGGCCGCCACCACCATCCAGTGGGGCCCCTATTCCGGGTAAGAGTGCCTAACAAAACCCCGACGAGGTCGCGATGAAACCAGGCAGGATGCTCCGCAGATATCAGTTCGTCTCGCGTATCGCCACAGGCGATACCGAGAGGGAAGGGCCCGCAGGGCAACGTGGTTCGTTGTTCAAGGGACCTAACGCCGCGGAGCGCCTGCCTGGCTCCATCCCTCCGGGCGAAAGGCGGCGGGCGTCGCGATGCCGCGTCACGCTCGTCGCGCGTAGTACCCGCTACGCTTTGACTCGCATTCCTCGCCTCGCTCGCCCGGCGACCCTCGCGCAAACCCGTGGGGGTTTTGTTAGGCACTCATAGGAGACTGCATGTCCAATGGGTGGATCATCGGAACCCTGTTGCTGGGGTCGTTCCTCGCTGGCTTCCTCATCCTGGGTTGGCTGATGCTCAAGCGGCCCCTTGAGCTATGGGACTGGGGAACGCGGCGCGCCCTGGCCGGCGCTGGTCTGAAGAAGGTGATCGTCCCGGCGCCCGTGGGTCCCCAGACCGTCTTCGTGGGGGGAACGGGACCGGTGCTGGTCTTCCTGCACGGCGCCGGCCACCAGGCGGGAACCTGGCTGCGGGTGGCCAAGGCCCTCGGCGGACAGTACACCCTGGTGATCCCGGACCTCGCCGGGCATGGCGAGAGCGCGCCCGCCACGGGACCCATTCAGGCGGCGGACATCGTCGCGGGGCTGGAAGCGGTGATCGCCAGCCAGGCTCATGGTCAGCCGGTCACCCTGATCGGCAACTCCCTGGGGGCGTGGATGGCGATGGTCCTGGCCACGCGCCACCCCGACTGGGTGGAGTGGCTCATCGCGGTCAACGGCGGGCCCCTGAAGGGTGCGAATGCGGAGGTACGCCTGCTCCCCGCGACCCGGGAAGAGGCGCGGGCAACCATGGCCCAGCTGCGTGATGCCAGCAGTCCGGCCATTCCCGGCCATATCCTCGATGACCTGGTGCGACGCTCCAGATCTGGGGCCCTGGCCCGCTTCTCGGCGACCGCCGCCAGCATGGAGGACTGGATGCTGACCGAGGAGCAGCTCCGCGTCCTGCGGGTTCCGGTCCGGTTGATCTGGGGCGTGGCCGATGGGCTGATGCCCCTGGACTATGCCCTGCGCATGGTGGCTGTCCTGCCGGAGGTCGAGCTCATCCCGCTCGATCGCTGCGGCCACGTGCCCCAGCAGGAGGCGCCGGAACGCTTTCTGGCTGCGCTGCGGCGGGCCCTTGGCGAAGCGCAGGGAGTGGAGGGAAGGGAGGCCAGTTGAGGCAGTCCCCCCGCTCAGGACACCTCGAACCCCTCGAACGCGAGTTCGATCGTTTCCATGGCCACTTCGTTCTCCTGGGCCCGCAGGGGTGTGTAGGACAGGGCCACGGGGCGGACCTTGTGGAAGGTCCAGGTCAGCACGACCGTCTGCTGGTCCTGGCCGAGCAGCATGACCTTGATGGATTTTCCGCGGGCTGTTTTCCCGCTACGTGCCTTGTCCCACCAGGCATAGAGGTCGAGGGCACCACAGACGCCACGCTTCAGGATGAGCGTGTTCCCGGCGCCGGAAGGCGCGGGGTGGCCGTCCTCGCCGGGGCCGATCCGGAACTCGGGGAAGATGACTTCCGCAAAGCCGCCGCTGCTCTGGCGTGACTTGCCATTGCCGAAATCCACAAGGAAGTTGGAACCCAGGACAGGCCGGCCTCCGCTTGTAGCGCCACCCTCCACTGAGGCCTGCGAGCGCCTGGTCACTCCATTTCCAGCCGTTCGTAGGTCAGCACGAGTTCTTCCATGGCGATATCGCTGCCCTTTGCATTGAGGGGACCGCTGGTGTGCTTGGTGATGCGGGCGCGCAGCAGCTTCCAGGTCTGCACCGTGCCCGAGTGATCCTCGTTCTGCAGCATGATGGTGACGGTGCGCAGGGCGTTCTGGTTCCCGTTGCGGATATCGTTCAGCCAGTTGTAGAGGTTCAAGGAGCCGATGATGCCGCGTTTCAGCGTGACGTCTGTGGCCTTGTTGAGCCCCGTGAGCTTGATGACGCTGTTCTCTTTCGAGTTGCCATTGCGGTACTCGGTGACGGCCACTTCCTGGCTGAGGCCGCTGATCTCCTGGAAGCCGGCCTCGGGCCCATCGGTATCACCGGTGCCCAGGTCGACCAGGAAGTTGAACTCGGTATAGGGACGGTCACGCCTGACAGCCATGCCAACCTCCTGTGAGTGCCGGGAGGGAGGATAGCAAGACTTACTCTTCAAGTGAAAATTTCCGGCCGTCAGCTCAGCCCTTCCCATCCCAGCCCTCCGCCGCCCGGAAGCTGTGGTAGCGGTCGCTGCCCAGGATGAGGTGGTCGGCCAGGGGGACGCCCAGGGATTCACCCGCGGCCTGGAGGCGCCGCGTGAGCTGGGTGTCCTCGCGACTGGGCGTGGGGTCGCCGCTGGGGTGGTTGTGGTAGGCCAGGGCCGTGGTGGCGCCATAGCGCAGGGCTTCGCGGAAGAATTCGCGGGGGCTGATGAGCGTCGCGGTGCTGGTGCCCTGGCTGAGGATCCGCTCCGCCAGCAGGTCGCCCTTGGCGTTCAGGGCCAGCAAGCCGAAGCGCTCCTCCGTCCAGCCCTGGCAGCGGGGCAGCAGGTAGGCGCCGGCGGCCCGGGGGCTGGTGATCCGGGGCCGCTCGGCCGTGCGCTGGGCGCGCCGGGCCAACTCCATCGCCGCCCAGAGCTGGCCGGCCTTGGCGGGCCCCAGCCCTGGCTGCTCCAGCCAGTCCGTGAGGCCGAGGCCGAGCAGTCCGGCGATGCCACCGGTTCGGCCGAGCAGGGTCTGCGCCAGTTCCACCGCGCTCTGGCCCCGCCGGCCCGTGCCCCAGAGCAGGGCCAGCAGCTCCGCGTCGGCCAGGCCTTCGCCGTGGCCCGCCAGGAGGCGCTCGCGGGGGCGTTGGTCAGGGGAGAGATCAAGGATTCGCATGAGGGACCTTTCAGCAGGAAACCCAGGTGCCGAGCAGGGGGCGGTAGCGCAGCAGCTCCATCGAGCCGGACAAGTCCAGGCGCAGGCAGAGCGCCTGGCGGCCGTGGTGGAGGAACCAGACGTTGGCCGAGGCCCGGCGCTGCGGCATGACGGTGATGGGGCGCGGATGCCCGCACCGCCAGCCGCTGTCCGCCAGGCTGGGCGGCAGGGGGATCGCGGTGGGTCGTCCCCAGTGCACCCCTTCGGGCAGGTGCACGGACACGCGTCCTTCGGTGGCGGCCCGGCAGGGTTCCAGCACCACGGCACGGTCATGGGTTGCGGCCAACTGGAAGGCGAGGTGGAGGCTGCGGCGCAGTTCGGTCTGGGCGGCCCGCAGGGGTGGGCTGAGGGGAGCGGGCAGGAGGGCGGCGGCGGCCCGGGTCACCTGCTGGAGGAAGTGGGTCGTGGCGGCGCCCATCACACCCTCGTCCACTTCAGGAGATCCTGGCGCCAGCGCAGCACCTGCAGTTGGCCGTGTCCGGAGAGGCGCATGCACAGGGCTTCCCGGCCATCGTTCAGGAACCAGACACTGGCCAGGGCGGTGCGCCGGGGCGTCACCGTGAGGATCGGATGCGCTTCGCCGGTGGTGGCAGCCACCAGGGGCATGTCCATGTCGGGAGGCAGGGGGATGCGGGCGGGCTTGCCCCACTTCACCTTGCGGCTGAGCTGCACGGGCAGATGCTCGCCGGCACCGCTGGCCTTCCCCAGGGCTACCGTGACGTTCGAACCCCGGGCCCGGGCCAGGGTGAAGGCCTGCTCCAGGCTGCCGCGGATCTCCTGGTGGGCGGCCGAGAGCTCCGTCGCCCCGGTGTCCCAGGTGACCGTTCCCACCACCGCGAGGATCGCGATCACGGCCATCACCACGGTGAGTTCCAGCAGGGAGGTGCCCTGCTGGGTGAAGCGTCGGCAGCCTGGACGCATCGCCGCCTCCTACTTGTTGGCGGCCGCGGGGCGCGGCGCGGGGCTGGTGGCGAGGAAGGGCTTGAGCTTGGCGTAGGACTTCTCGCCGATGCCCTTGACGTTCATCAGCTCTTCCGACCGCTGAAAGCCACCGTGCTGTTTCCGGAAGGCGACGATCCGTTCGGCCGTCTTCTGCCCGACGCGGGGCAGCTGCATCAACTCGGTCACGGTGGCCGTGTTGAGGTTCACCGGTCGCTGAGGGGCCCGGGGGGCGCGATCCGGCGCGGCGGAGAGGGGGAAGGCCAGGGCGAGTGCCAAGGCCAGGGAGGTGAAGGGGTTGGACATGGTTGCCTCCTTTCAGGCAAGCCAATCCAATCGAGAGTTGTGCCAAATCATAAGTCGTTTATTTGCTTTGCTAAATTTTTTCTACGAAAAAATTTAGTTATATAAAAATGACAAAATTTTAATAAATTATATTAAATTCATTTATTTTAATATTTATTTTTTGTAATAAAATTTTGAAAAAATTTTGCAAAGTGACACTTAAATAAGATCCAAGAATTCGCCATCCCAGATTCCTGTCAGGACCGATTATCCTGGGAAAGTCCGAGGAGCGCTGCAGGACCCGGCAGATCGGCTGCATGGGATCTCAGGCTCGGACGCTTCCTCACTGGAACGGCGCTCACCTCAACCCTGAATCGGGTCGATGAGGTGGTCCCCCGCCCGTCGCCCGCCCTTCGAGGAGGTCCCATGACCGTCGCCACCACCGACTTCATCGTCGCCGATCTTGCCCTTGCCGCCTGGGGCCGCAAGGAGATCGCCATCGCCGAGGGCGAGATGCCCGCCCTCATGGCCATCCGTGAGCAGTACGCGGTGAAGCAGCCCCTCAAGGGTG
>JANYLR010000002.1 GCA_025363715.1 Holophagaceae bacterium
GCCCAAAAGGCCACCCTTTTTTGGTCGGGGCGAGAGGATTCGAACCTCCGACCTCTCGGTCCCGAACCGAGCGCTCTACCAGGCTGAGCCACGCCCCGACGAAGGCTTGACTGTACTGGAAACGCGACGGTGCGTCCAGCGGGGCTATTCCGGCTCGAGGCCGAGGCGGATCCGTTCCTGGCGTCTGGCTTCGAGAAGGCGCAGGGCGCGGCGGAGGGGATCGGGGTCCTTGGGTGGTTCCGTGACCTCGGCAGGTGGATCGCAAGGCACGATCTGCAGGCCCATGAGGTTCAGGCCGAGGGCACGATGGATGCGCTCGCGCACCTGGGGCCAGACGGCCACGGCGGCTTCCCGGAGGGTGGCAATGCGGGTCAGCTCCCAGCAGCCCATGATCAGGATGTCGCGTTCCACCCTCAGGGGTTTGGTGCGATCCGCCAGGGCCGGTCCCACGACGAACCGCCAGGCCTGGCGCAACCGGGCCTCGGCCTTCTGGTTGGGCAGGCGGGCCCCGATGGGGACGAGGCGGAGGCCCTGCTTCATGGCTGCCAGCGAGGTGGTGGCAGGGAGGCGCAGGCACGCTCTCCATTCAGGAGCAGAGGGGAGGCCAGGGTCGGCACCATGGTGTTGGTGTTCACGTCGTAGAGGGGCTGGAGCAGGTTGTGCAGGGTGCCCCCTTGCCGGAAGAGCACGTCATCGACGCTGCGCACCCGGCTGGCGGGAATGGCGTTGGCTTCGCACATGGCGATCACGTCATCCACGCTGCAGGTCTCGGTTCGACCTTCGATGAGGGCCACCAGCTCTTCCCGGTCCCGCACGCGGCCGCGGTTCTTCTTCCACTCGGGGCGGGCCTCCAGATTCAGATCCAGCCACATGGCCAACACTTCGAACTGACGATCGCTGCCCACGCCGATGGCCACGTCCCCATCGCTGCACCGGAAGGACTGGTAGGGCACGATCTGGGGGTGGGCGTTGCCCCAGCGCTGGGGCGGCTTGCCCGTCATGAGGGAGCCCGCGGCCACGTTCACCAGACCCGCCAGGGCGGCCTCCATGAGAGGCACTTCGATGTGGATGGCCTCACCGGTGCGTTCCCGGTGGAGCAGGGCCGCCTGGATGCCGTTGGCGCAGTAGAGCCCCGCCAGCACGTCGACCAGGGCCACACCCACCTTCATGGGCCGCCCCTCGGGCTCACCGGTGATGTCCATCCAGCCGCTTTCGGCCTGGATGATGAAGTCGTAGCCCGCCCGGCGGGAGGCGGCGACATCCGAAGCGAAGCCGCGGACAGAGGCCAGGATGAGTTTCGGGAACTTGGCGTGGAGCCGCTTCCAGCCCAGGCCCAGCCGGTCGGCGGAATCGGAGCGGAAGTTCTCCACCAGTACGTCGGCCTCCTTCAGCAGCTCAAAAAGGGTGCCCCTCCCCTCATCGGTGTGGAGATCCACGGTCCGGCTCTGCTTGCCCCGGTTCGCACAGCGAAAGTAGGCGCTCTCTCCTGCCTCGCCTTCATCGAAGGGTGGGCCCCAGCCCCGGGTGGGATCGCCGCCCGGGGGTTCCAGCTTCTGGACTTCGGCGCCGAAATCCGCCAGCAGCTGGGTGGCGAAGGGGCCGGCGAGCACGCAGGACAGATCCACGATCTTGAAGTGGGACAAAGGCTTGGGCATCGGGTCGACATCTCCTGGCACCAGCCTACTTCAACTCGAACGGGAGCTCGTCCCATAGGTGGCAAGCCTTCGGCCGAAGGTCGATGGGAATCCCTTGCACCTACTTGGCGGCGACCTTCTCGTGAGAGCTCAGCTGGCGGCGACGGTCCGGTGGTAGGCAGAGCTGAGGGTAGTGGCGATCTCTTCGGGGCTGTGGCCCAGGAAATCCTGGCGCTGCATGAGGTGGACCAGCTGGCCATCTTTCAGGATGGCGGCCTGGGGGCTGGTGGGCAGGGCGCCTTCGAAATACTCCCGGGCCTGGGCCGTGGCCTCCTGCTCCATGCCGGCAAAGACGGTGACCAGCCGGTCAAAGCGAAGCCCCTGAGAACGCAAGGCCTGGGTGACCCCGGGGCGGGCCCCGGCAGCGGCACAACCGCAGACGCTGTTCACCAGCAGCAAGGTGGTGCCGGGTTGCTGCAGGGCCGCATCCACCTGGGCCGGGGTCAGCAGCTGCTGGAATCCAACCTGGACCAGCTCCTCGCGCATCGGGGCCACCATTTCTTCGGGGTAGTTAGACAAGGCATCCTCCAAGGGATGAAAAAGTTTACCAAACAAGTCAAGATTGATCCAGATCACATCACAGGAGGATTCATGCGTTTGGTAATGGTGGGTGGCAGTCTCCGGGCCGCCTCCTTCAACACGCGGCTGCTGAAGCATCTCGCGCAGGAACTGGAAGCACGGGGCCATGAGGTTTCGGCCTTTGCCGGGGAGGCCCTGCGTCTGCCGCTCTATGAAGATGGCCTCGCTCCCGCGCCCGGGGTGATGATCCTGCAGGGGGCGCTGCTGGAGGCTCAGGGCCTGGTCATCGTATCTCCCGAGTACAACGCGGGCATTCCGGGCCACCTGAAGAACGCGGTGGACTGGCTCAGCACCCTGAAGCCCAGCCCCTGGCCCGGCCTGCCGGTCCTGCTCTGCGCCGCCAGCCCCGGGGCCTTCGGCGGCGCGCGGGGGCTGATGGCCTGGCGGGCGACCCTGGCCAACATGGGGGCCCTGGCCCTGCCGGAGGCGATCACCGTGCCCCATGCGGATCAGCAGCTGGATGCGGTTGGGGCGCCCACGGAGGCCAGGACCGCCGCCATGGTGCCGAAGATCCTCGATGGCTTCCTGGCCCTGACGGCGAAGCTCCGCCAGCAGTAAAAGGATCGTGCCATCCTGGTGCGACGCTTCCGGAGCTGCCATGAAGGACTTCTTCAAGAGTTTTTTCGCCACCCTGCTGGCCTTGATCGTGACGGGGGGCGTGGCCTTCCTGCTGCTCTTTGGGCTGCTGGCGGCCATTGGTTCTTCCGGTAAGCCCACGGTGCCAGGCAAGGCGGTGCTGGTCTTCGAACTGGACACGAGCCTCATCGATGGGGAGCGCGATACCGAACCGGGCGAGGCCCTGAATGAGGCTTTTGGGAGTGGAGGAGCCCGTAGCCAGTCTCTGCCAGGAGCCATCGAGGCGCTGGATCGAGCGGCCGCTGACTCACGCATCACGGCCCTGTTCCTGACGGGCAACCTGCATGCCGCGGGACCAGCCCAGCTGCGCGAACTGCGCGAGGCCATCCAGCGTTTCAAGGCCAAGAAACCCGTGCTGGCCTACAACCTGAGCTGGAGCAAGCGGGACTACTACCTTGCGGCTGGTGCCACGACGGTTTTCATCAATCCCTTCGGTGGGATGGAAGTGAACGGTCTGGCTGCTGAGCCCATGTTCTTCGGCGAGGCCTTCAAGAAGTACGGCGTGGAAGTGCAAGTGACTCGCGTCGGGAAGTACAAGAGCGCCGTGGAGCCCTTCATCACGGATCGCATGAGCGAACCCAACCGGGAGCAGATCCAGAAGCTGCTGGATGACATCTGGGGCGAGTGGAAGGTCACCGTGGCCCGAGACCGGAAGAAGACACCGGCAGATCTCCAAGCCATCGCTGACGAGAAGGGGCTCGTCGAAGCCGAGGACACCTTGAAGCTCGGGCTGGTGGATCGGGTCGCCCCCTATGACGAGGTGCTGGACGAGCTGAAGAAACTGGCCGGGAAGCAGGCCAAGGACAAGGACTTCCCCCAGATCACCCTGACGACCTATGCCGGCATTCCGGGGGAAGCCAAATCGGGCAAGACTCGGATCGCCGTGCTGGTGGCCGAAGGCGAGATCGTGGATGGCGAGGGCAAGTCCGCCCAGGTCGGGGGAGAGCGGGTCAGCCGCGAACTCAGGAAGCTCCGCATGGATGACCGCATCAAGGCGGTGGTTCTGCGGGTTAACAGCCCCGGCGGCAGCGTCACGGCTTCGGAGCTCATTCAGCGCGAGGTCGTCCTGACCAAGCAGGTGAAACCGGTGGTGGTATCCATGGGTCACCTGGCGGCCTCCGGCGGCTACTGGATCAGCACCTACGGCGACCGCATCTTTGCGGAACCCACCACCCTCACCGGGTCCATTGGCGTCTTCGGTCTTCTGCCCAACGTCAAAAAGCTGGCCAACGAGCACGGGATCACCTGGGACGGCGTGCAGACCGCGAAGCTGGCCAACCCCATGACCCTGACCCGCCCGAAGAACGAGTTTGAATTGAAGCGGATCCAGGGCGTGGTGGACCGCATCTACGACCAGTTCCTCACCAAGGTTGCGGACAGCCGCAAGCTGAAGAAGGAGGCAGTCCATGAGATCGCCCAGGGTCGGGTCTGGTCGGGGGAGGAAGCCCTGAAGCTGGGACTGGTGGACGAGCTCGGCGGGCTGGGCGCCGCCGTGAAGCACGCGGCGAAGTTGGTCAAGGCCGAGGGCGATTTCTATGTCGTGGGGCCAGAGCGGGAACCTGACGCCTTCAAGGAACTGCTGAAGAACATCGGCCAGGGCAAGCCCAGGAGGCTGACCAAGGCCGGACCCGTGGACGCGCTGGGGGAGGCCTTCAAGGTCCAGCTGGAAAGGCTTTCAGCGCTGAATGATCCCCGTGGGATCTACGCCCGCATGCCCTTCGAGATCGACCTGAAATAACCTCGATGGATTCTTCATCCTTCATCTCGGCCGTCGTCCTGCTGGTCCTGGTCACGGATCCCCTGGGCAACATTCCGCTCTTCATCGGGTTGTTGAAGCAGGTGGATCCGGCCCGGCGCCAGCGGATCATCGTCCGCGAGGTGCTGTTCGCCTTCGTGATCCTCATTTTCTTCGCCCTCTTCGGCGAGCGGGTGCTGAAGCTCATGCACCTCACGGACACCTCGCTCGGCATCGCGGGCGGCGTGATCCTCTTCCTCATCGCGCTGAAGATGGTCTTCCCCAATCCCGGAGGTCGGGGGGCTGATCACCCCATCCACGGGGAACCCTTCCTGGTGCCCCTGGCGATCCCCTTCATCGCCGGCCCCTCGGCCATCGCCACGGTGCTGCTGCTGGTGAGCCGGGAGCCGCACCGTTTGTGGGAATGGCTGGGGGCCCTGTCCGTGGCCATGGCGATCTCCGCCGTGGTGCTGGGATTCGCCGAGAAGATCGCCGACTTCCTGGGCGAGCAGGTCACCATGGCCTTCGAGCGGCTCATGGGCCTGGTGCTGACCGCCATCGCCATCGAGATGCTGCTGGCAGGCATCCAGAAGTTCGTGCTGCAGCTGCGGGTCGCCTAGACTTTCCGCTTGAGACTCAGCTCCAGCGTGAACTCGGCCACGGGTTCGAAGCTGCCATCCGGGAGCCTCACGGCGGCCTGGATGTGCATGGGCTCGGTGATGCGCTCCTCGGAATCCAGGGTGCGCCGCACCTGATCCCGGATGGCGGTCCCCTCCTCGCAGATGAAGTAGACATCCGACTCGGGACGCTTCAGGAAGGAAGCCTGGAAGGCCTTGAAGACCAGCGAGACCTGGCCGCCGGAGCGCTTGATCTGGTCCATGGCCAGCAACCCCCCGGCACAGTCGGCACCGATGGCCAACGCGCCGAAGTACATGGAACCCAGATGGTTCCGGGTCCAGCGGCGGAGGGGGATCCGGACCACGCAGCGGGTCTCGGACAGCTCGACGACGCTGGGCCGCACCGAGGCCAGCAGGGGAATCTTCAGCCAGCCGAAGAGGCGCATGCCGAAGGTCTGCTTGAAGCGCCGCCAGGGTGTGGCCATGGCTCAGGTTCCAACCTGGTTCACGTCCAGCAGCCCCTCGGGTGGGTCCAGGTCCAGCCGGCGGTTCGGCAGGTCCAGGGTCCACCAGGTCTTGATGTAGGGGATATCCCGCTGCCCGGTCCTGCCGGGCCGAACATCGCGCATGATCACCATGTCATAGCCCGCGGGGCCCGGGTCCAGGCGCAGCACCTCGCCTACCTTGCGGCCAGCGATGAAGACCTCGCAGCCGATCCACTGATGGCGGAAGGTTTCGCCGTCCTCCAGGGTCGCCGCGGCCTCGGGCATCCAGAGGGCCCACCCCTTCAGGGGTTCCGCCGCCGTGCGGTCGGGCACGTCCGTGAAGGCCAGGCAGGGCCGGTCCTGGTGCCAGCGGAAGCCGCGCAGGCTGACCGGTCGGGCCGGCGCCACGGGTTCGGCGTGTTCCAGGTCCTGGTGGGGCGGGGCCAGTACCAAACCTGTCAGGCCCTCCAGCCGCTCCGGGGCATCCATGAGGGCATGGAAGAGGAACTCGCCCTTGAGCCCCTGGATCTTGGCGAGGTGGCCTGCGAGCAGCACCCTAGGCCTCATCCCCGTCGTAGAGTTCCAGGTCCACCGACAGGCCGGCCTTTTCGCCAGCCGCCTTGCAGAGAGTGCGGAGCGCCGAAATCATGCGTCCGTGCTTGCCGATGATGCGGCCACGGTCTCGTGCATCCGCGTAGACCAGGACATCGCGCTTCCTGCCCTCGCCTTCGATCTCGATGCGGAAGGCCTCGGGATGGTCCAGTAGCGGCGTCAACACATCGCGCAGGAAGGCTTCGAGGTTCATGGCGGCTCCGGGGAGAACAAAGAAAGCCGGACCACAGGCCCGGCTTTCGTGGATCTGAGACGGGCTAGATGACCTGGTTCTTCTTGAACAGATCGAGCACGGTCTTGGAGGGCTGGGCGCCCTTCTGCAGCCAGGACTTGGCCTTTTCCACATCGATGCGGACCGCTTCGCCGGCTCCGGCGATGGGATTCACGAAGCCCAGCACTTCCAGGGCCTGGCCGGTGGGGATGCGATCGTTCTCGGAGACGACGATGTGGTAGAACGGGCGCTTCTTGGCGCCGTTGCGGGCAAGACGAATCGAAAGCATGGGCACTCCCTGAGCAGGAGAGTGTATCGCGAAATCCCCCCTTTCCCAAGGGCAAATTGGGACAGCTAGAGCTGGAAATCGCCCGGGGGGAAGCTTCCCGACAGCACCGCCTGCCTTTCCCGGATGTTCCGACGGAGCGTGGGCCAGCGGGGGTGTTGACGCACCTTGGCGAGAAAGGGCGAGGTTTCGTACCAGGCCGAGCAGCTGAAGCCCTGCACGAAGGCCCGGGTGGCGCAATCCACCCCACGATCGGCATCGCCCAGCAGCGCGTAGGCTTCGGCTTCCTTGAAGGTCCACTCGCCATCGGGAATCCGGAGCTTGCCGCGAATCTCATCGAGCTCCCGGAGATCCTGCAGTCCCTCGGCGGTCCGGCCTTCCAGGTAGGCCCGATAGACGCGGCACAGATCGCGGAAGGGGACCGGGGCCATGCCGGGGTCGCTGCCGGAGCGCATGAATCCAAGGGCCTGGGGGGCATCGCTCTGGAGCAGGGCAAAATAGCCTTTGTAGAACAGGATGCTGGCATCTTGGCGCACCGAGGACGCCCGAGTGAGATCCTGCCGGAAGGCATCCAGATCGCCGAGGTAGAGGAAAGTGGTTTCGGCAAACCAGGACGAGGGCGAGGCCAGGGGCCCCAGCAGGTCGCCGCGCTGGGCTAGGGCCTTGCGGGCCAGTTCCAGCAACCCAGCAGTCCGGCCAGCGTAGGCGATTCCAAGATACAGATCCGGCATGCCGGGCCGGAGGCGGATGGCATCCCGGAGCACCTGCAGGGCGAAGCTCTGGTTCCCAGTGTCCGTCAGCATCATGGCCCACAGGAAGGTCGCCCGGGGGTGGCCCGGCACCAGCTTCACGGCGTTCTGGAAGGCATGGTGATTGCGCGAGTTCAGACCGATGCCCGCCTGGTCCGGCTGCACCCAGAGACTGCGGTAGAGGTGGTCGCCCAGGGTGGCCCAGGCCGTGGCGCAACCAGGCTCATCCTCCACCAGCTTCTGGGAAGTGGCCAGGTGTGCCACGGCGGCCTGGTCATCCCGGATCGACATCCCATCCAGCAGGCTCCAGAACTGCTCCGGGGTGGTCGGGAAAAGATGCTCCATCTGCCGATGACGGAGGGCCAGGGGCCATTGCCGGATGACCTGTTCCATCGTTTGCCGGGGCGGCAGGGACGGGATCGCCTCCTGGGTCCAGGGTTGGTCGCCGAGCAGCCCTTTCGCCGTGTTCCATTCCAGAGTCAAAGCCAGGCTGGTACCTTCGCGCCGGCCATTGAATCGGAGGAACCGGGTATCGGAGGCCATGGACTTCAGGTCCTCCGAGGTGGGCTGGGTTGCGGCGTGGGTGACGGTGGCCCCGGTCAGGACTTCCAGGCAATCCGCCAGGAGCGTCTCCATGCCCGGACCCAGGTCCCTCCCCTGGTCATCCAGGGGCGAGGCCAGGATGAGCACGCGATCCGGGGCCGCGAACCTGGCCAGGATCAGGCCCAGCACCCCGAACCCCATCAACACCAGCGCCAGAAGGAGCCAGGTTCGGGGTCGAGCCGGGGCAGGGTGAGGCGCGGGCATGGCTACCTAGAACGGAAGGTTGGGGCCGCCGCCCATTTTGGCCATGCGCTGCATGCGGGCCATGAACTTGGGATCATTCATCTGCCCCATCATCTTCTTGGTTTCCACGTACTGTTTGAGGAGCTGGTTGATCTCGCTCACGGGGCGGCCGCAGCCCCCGGCGATGCGGCGCTTGCGCTTGCCGTCCAGCAGGTTGTGGTTGGCCCGCTCGGCGGCGGTCATGGAATTAATGATGGCTTCCAGGTGCTTGACCCGCTTGTCCGTGGCCGCGCTGGCCATCTGGTCCTTCATCTCCTTGGTGACACCGGGCAGCATGCCCATGATCTTGCTCATGGAGCCCATCTTCTGCACCTGCTGGAACTGCTTGCGCATGTCCTCCAGGGTGAACTGGTTCTTGGCCAGGCGCTTGGCCATGACCTCCGCTTCCTTTTCGTCGATCCGGTCCTTGGCATGCTCGATGAGGCTGAGCATGTCGCCCATGCCCAGGATGCGCTGGGCCATGCGGTCGGGGTGGAAGCGCTGGAAGTCCTCGAGCTTTTCGCCCTCGCCCACGAACTTCAGAGGCTGACCCGTGGCCTGCTTGATGCTGAAGGCCGCGCCGCCGCGAGTGTCGCCATCGGTCTTGGTGAGTACGACGCCCGTGATGCCCAGCTTCTCGTGGAAGGCCGTGGCACTGCGTACCGCGTCCTGCCCGGTCATGGCGTCGGCCACGAAGAGGATCTCGTCTGGTGAAGTCGCCGCCTTGATGCGGGCCAGCTCCTCCATCAGGCCTTCGTCGAGGTGCAGGCGGCCAGCGGTGTCCAGCACCACCACGTCCCAGCCCTTCAGCCGGGCCTCGGCCACGGCCGCGGCGCAGATGGCGACGGGATCCTTGAGATCGGTACGGAAGGAGGGCACCCCCGCATCCCTGGCCACCACGTGCAGCTGCTCGATGGCGGCGGGTCGATAGACGTCGGCGGGCACCAGGATGGGTGAGTTCCCCAGTTTCTTGAGGAAGACGGCGAGCTTGCCGCAGGTGGTGGTCTTGCCCGCACCCTGGAGGCCCACCATCATCACCACCGTTGGCGGTTTCGACGCGAAGCTGAGGGGGTGCTCTGGGGCCTGGCCACCCATGATCTCCACCAGCTCCCGGTGGACGATGTCGATGAAGGCCTGGGCGGGGTTGAGCCCCTGCAAGACCTCGACGCCAAGGGCCTTTTCCTTCACCCGCTGCAGGAAGGTCCGGGCCACGCTCACGTGGACATCGGCCTCCAGCAGGGCCATGCGCACTTCCCGCAGCACGGCCTCAAGGTTGCTTTCGGTCAACTTGGATTGGCCCCGGAGGGTCTTCATCGCCTGGCTGAGCTTCAGGGAAAGGCTGTCGAACATGGGACTCCGGGCAGGCGCAAACCGCCATTGTACCGCCCAATGGAGCGCTTGCCTGCGGAGGGTTCTGCCAGGCCGGAGGCGCCGATATCAGGCCGATGCCCAGGTTCCTGCACTTGCAAAAGGGGGGGCGGGTTCGTTGCGAATTGAAAAAAGCGAAAAATATACGAAATTACGCAAATGCTCTGCCCCCGGTCTTACCAGCCACGCGTCTTCGACCAAGCCCTCCTTCATCAATGCGTGGCTGGGCACTGGCCCCGAATTCGGGCGGCTTGCGAGGCCCACGGCCGCCCCTTGCCGGCCTTCGTCCAGCGCGAGTTCGAATCGTATCTTCGGTGCGGTGACCCGCGGGAAGGCTTCCTGCGCATCCACTGTGCCGGGTGCGGGCACGACCGGCTGGTGCCCTTCTCGTGCAAGGGACGAGGGTTTTGCCCCTCCTGCGGCGGACGAAGAATGGCGGAGGGCGCCGCCTGGCTGTGCGAGCGTGTGCTGCCGCCTGTGCCCTTGCGGCAGTGGGTGCTCAGCCTGCCCAAGGTACTGCGCTACCTGCTGGCCTACGATGGCAAGCTCTGCCGCGCCGTGGCGAAAACGGCCATGCAAGAGGTGTTCCGCTACCAGCGCCTGCGGGCTCGGCGTGCGCTGGGCCTGACTTCCACGCGACAGGCCCACACAGGGGCCATGCTGGCCGTGCAGCGGTTTGGCTCGGCTTTGAACCTGAACATCCACTTTCATGCCCTGGTGCTGGATGGTGTCTTTGTGGTGGATGCCTTCGGCCACCCCGCCTTCGTGGATCTGGCCCCGCCCAGTCTGGAGGATCTGCACCGGGTCGCGGCCCGCATCGCGGAAGCGATGCTGGCCCTCCTGCGCCGTCGCCGCATCTGGCTGGACGACCTGGACGAATCCGAAGATCCGGTGGCGCAGCGCAGTGAATCGCTAGCGGGGATGGCGAAGGCCTCCATCGCAGGCACCCTCGTCTTTGGTTCAGCCGGGGCCAAGCCCGTGCGCTTGCAGGACGCGCGGCAATGGGTGCCCGATCAGGTGGAGCGGGCTGGGAAGGCGCTAGGTTTCGTGCTGGATGCCGAAGTGCGCGTATCGGCGGATAACCGATTCCATCGTGAGCGCCTGTGCCGCTACCTGCTGCGCCCGCCCCTGGCCAAGGGCCGCCTGCACGAAACCATGGACGGGAAGTACGCCTTTGAACTGAAGAGCCCCTGGCCCGACGGTACTCGCGTGATTTTCTTCTCCGGCGAGGAACTGGTGGCCCGGCTTTCGGCCCTAGTGCCGCCCCCGCGGATGCACCTGGTGCATTACTTTGGTGTGCTCGCCCCGAACGCAAGGTTGCGGAAACAGGTCGTGCCTGAAGCGCCCGAGGATCCAGAGGGCGATCCATGCGGCCACAGCGTGGCATACACGGAAACCCGCAAGGGCAGGACCATCCGGCGGCGCTGGGTGCCTTGGGCCCAACTGCTCCTCAAGGTGTTCTCGGTCGACGTCATGATCTGCCCCAAATGCGACAGCCGCATGCAGCGCATCGCCGTCATCCAGCAGCCCAGCGTCATCGCCGCGATCCTGGACTGCCTCAGCCGGAAGGAGAACCCACCCTGAACCGGTGGGCAGTTCCGAAAAGTCAGACAGCCTTACCGTGGGGCCCCCCTTGACCCCAGGCGGAGCCTTGGCCCATCGTGGGCGAACGCCTCTTTGACAACCGGGAAGCAGGGCTCAGGTCAGCAATGAAGGCTTTCCATCCTCCAAACACCCTCACCGCGAGCGCACACTAAGTGCCCGGTCGCCCTTTCGGTTGCCCTCAAGCACCGCCCCGGGTCAAAATGGAGCCTTTGAATTCCCTATTCACTGCAATTAGGAGATTTGATCAGAAAAAGGTGTCTACATTTTTGGCCCTATGCTAACTCAAAATCAAAAATGCCCGACCCCCCCCAAACAGCATGTTTTTCCTTGATTTAGACCAAAATCAAAAAGGCGGAATATTTATTTAAAAATCATTATGTTTGGTGCTCTGAATCCAATACGTTTAAGCCTGAAATTACGGCCCAAGGAAAGTCGTGTAAGTGCCGACTACTTGGTCCGGGCGGTGAAGCTCCGCTCCACGTAGCGCGGGCCTCCATTCGGCCCTGTTTTCACAAGGCACGCCACGACCGTTACCGCATGCACATCCATCCTCGATCAACGCCGGCTCCTGGGTGCCATTGCGGCCTGCAGAAACCCAACGGGCCCCACGGGTTGCGCATTGCTTTCATCCCTCAGACGGGGCCGTGCCTGTGTATGGAGTAAAATCAAGTAGGTTCTAGCTAGCGTCCTGGCGGTTTATTGTCGCTGTCAAGCAGGAGGTAGACTTTCGTGCTGAGTCCCATGGCCCCAATGCCGTTTCCGCCGCACAGTTGATTCCTTCCTCGCAGCCTGAGGAGGGTACCTCGACCGATTTTCAACAGTGGGCCGTACACATCGTGTTCTACGACGGCTTGAAGGTCACTCTCTTCCTCACCGTTGTAGTACTTTCCGAGGACAACACCCGTTTCCTGGTTGAAACTTCCCAAGCAGATACCAAAGTCGCCCTTTTCTGAGCCATATTTCCCGTAGTACCATCGCTTCTGGGACAACACCTTAAAAAAGACTTGCAGTCTGGAATCACGAGCCTCAATGTACTTCGTCTTAGCGGATTCAGCCTCTGACGTCAGAGGAATACCAAGAGTCTCGCAGTGTTTCAGGACACCTTCCAGCAGTGCAAAATAGTCAACCGGCGTATAATTATATGTCGAGAAAACATCGTTTTCATTCTTGAGATCGGCGGGTTTATCCAGCTTATCCAAAATCAGTTGTGCCTGCTTTGAGTAGGTTAGAACCTGTTGATTCGCGATGGCTGGATTGGTTATCACGGAGAGGACTTTCCCAGTGCCAGGCTTTTGGCGAAAAAATGTTTCAACGACGCAGAATAGTGCATCACCGTACAGAGGCTGGATAAACTTCCGTATATCCGGATAGTTTTCCCTGATGTTGGTATCAATCATTGAGTTTTCGAAGACGAAAGTGATCCGAACTTCGCGGTCTGGGCTAGCCTTAATGAAAGCTTCTGCCTCCGCCTCATGAACGGGAATGAATGTAGGGAAGAATATTGGGTTGTCCAGATTTTTGATTCGGATAGGCATGGCATCATCGAATTTTGGGAGGGGAAACCCGCGTTGCGAGAACGAATACGGGCCTAGCTTAACTCCATGGAAAGTTGCGCTAAAATATTTTCTCCCAAGTATTTGCCTGTGTTCTTTGTCGATGGCCTCCTTAATCCCTGCCTCCATTCGAGCGCGTGCGAATTCATTTTTTGACGCATTAAAGGCCGAAAAATGGATAGTGTAAGGGCTTACAAAGGATGGCAGTTCTCGCAAGGACCCCGAATCCCAGCTTCCGTATTTAGCCACCCCAAGCAGGACGGCATTTTGCGCATTTAACGGTACCGCCTCACGATAAATTGCCACCATCGCCTGGGAAGCGATTCGGTCGATTTTTGCGAGTTGGGCACTCAAGGGTGGCGTAATTGCAAAAAGCAAGGCAAAGAATGGGATTTGTAGTCGCATATTTCCCTCGGGGATAGGGGGGATAGGGCAAATAAAGGTCCAAAACGCTGAATGGCGAAAAGACAAAGAGCAGTTTCTGGGGACTTGGTCAGCGTATAGGGGCGCAGAAACGGGTCAGATTGGCAAAGATATTAGTGATTCGACAAGAATCGCACCCTCCCCTGGCAGGTCAAGCGGTTCTTGGCCATGGCGGTGACTGCCAACGCGGCGTGTTGGTGGACTCAGGGAGTTTGAAATCGTCCTTTCGTGGAGACTATTCACCCCAGGAACGGAGCCATAAACGCGCCACGTGATGCAACCCGCCGCGCCGCCGCGATTGGGCACCCCCGAGGGTTGGCCTCACCCATACAGCAACCGCCGGGCCAGGAGGGTGCCCATGTCGCGGCGGCCGTCGGCCACGAGGTAGATGATCACCTTCCCACCCGTGTGGCGGTAGATCACGCGGTAGGGCTTGAAGAACACCTGACGGTAGTCCCGGATGCCCAGGGCCGACAGTTCCCGAGGGTGTGTGCCGCGGTCGGGGCTGGTGGCCAGATCGGCCACCAGGGCCTCGATCTGATCCAGGAGGCGTTCGGCCTGGGCCGTGGAGTCATGGGATGCCACGAATTCGTACAGCTCCTGGAGGTCCCGTTCTGCGCCTGCGGTGAAGAAGACTCCCGCCCCCTTCACGCGGAGGTTTTCCGGGCGCGGAGGCCCTTCAGCACGGCGGTGGCGGGCCGGATTCGGTCCTCCTCCACCTCCCGCTGCCCCAGAGCCAGGAGCTTGAGTAGGGCCAGGGTTTCCTGGGTTTCCTCGTAGGAGGCCACATCCTGAAGCACAGCCTTCGCCTCCCCGTTCTGGGTGATCACCAGGGCCTCCCGATTCTCCCCCAGCCGCTGGAAGACTTCAGCCGCATGGGCCTTGAGGAAGCTGATGGGTTTGATCTGGGCCGAGTACTGCATGGGAGCCTTTCAAGCATTGGACCAAATATAGACCTTTATCAGTCCATGCGCCAGAAGCGTCCCGCCCAATGGCCTGGGGACGACCCCGCCACGGGCCGTACGGGGGCCCTCTCATTCCAGGCTCCGGCCTCCGCCTTCTGGCCATCCACGGGTGGGCCTGGGCATAATTCCGACCAATGGAGTCAGGTTTATGCCCAACCGCCTCGCCCAAAGCCTCAGTCCCTACCTCCTCCAGCACGCCCACAACCCCGTGGACTGGCAGGCCTGGGGGCCCGAGGCCCTGGCGCAGGCCCGGATCGAGCAGAAGCCCATCTTCCTGAGCATCGGCTACAGCGCCTGCCACTGGTGCCATGTAATGGAGCGGGAGAGCTTCGAGAACCCGGCCGTGGCTGAGGTCCTGAACGCCCACTTCGTGAGCATCAAAGTCGATCGGGAAGAGCGGCCCGATCTGGACGACCTCTACATGGACGCGGTGCAGACCCTGACGGGCCGGGGCGGCTGGCCCATGAGCGTGTGGCTCACGCCGGAGCTGGAGCCCTTCTACGGCGGCACCTACTTCCCACCGGAACCCCGGGGCGGCATGCCTGGCTTCATTCCCCTGCTCACCCGGATCGCCGATCTGTGGCGTGAGGACCGGGCCGGGGTGATCACCCAGGCGGGCCAGCTCACTGCTGACCTCCGGCGCCAGGCGACCGTGGGGGCAGCCGGGGAGACACCCCAGGCTGCCGTGCTGGACGTGGCCCTGGAGCAACTGCGTCGGGGGTTTGATGCCCGCTGGGGAGGCTTCGGCCCCGCCCCGAAATTCCCCCAGCAGATGGCGGTGGAACTGCTCCTCGCCCGGGGAACGCGGGAGGATCAAGACATGACCCTCCGTACGCTGGATGCCATGTGGGAAGGCGGGATGTACGACCACCTGGGGGGTGGCTTCGCCCGCTACAGCGTGGATGCCCAGTGGCTGGTGCCCCACTTCGAGAAGATGCTCTATGACAACGCCCAGCTCATCGGCTGCTACCTGGCGGCCTTCCAGGCCACCGGTGAGCCCCGGTACGCCCAGGTGGCCCGGGAGACTCTGGACTATTTACTTCGAGACCTGCAGGATCCGAGCGGAGGCTTCCACTCCAGCGAGGACGCGGACAGCGAAGGCGAAGAGGGAAAGTTCTACGCCTTCACCCCATTGGAAATCCAGGAGGCCCTTGGCAGGGAGGATGGCGAGCGCTTCTGCGCGGCCTTCGGCATCACTGGCCTGGGGAACTTCGAGCATGGAAAGAGCGTGATCCACCGCTTTTCCTGTGCTCGGGAAGCTTCGCTTCCCGAGAAAGAAGATCAAATACTGAGGGAGCGGCTGCGTCTTTGGCGGGATCGCCGGGTGCGCCCCGGCAAGGATGACAAGGTGCTGGCAGCCTGGAACGGGCTGGCGCTCTCGGCGCTGTCTCGAGGTTTCCAGGTGCTGGGCGATGCGCGGTACCTGGCAGCCGCCCAGGCCTGTGCCGCCTTCCTTCAGCGCGAACTCTGGCGGGAGGGGCGCCTGCTGCGCGTCTGGCGGCAGGGACGGGCCCATACTCCGGGTTTTCTCGAGGACTATGCGGCCGTGGTGGAAGGCCTGGTGGACCTCTTCGAAGCGGACTTCGATCCGGCTCGGCTCCGGTGGGCGGAGACTCTCGGAGAGGGCCTGCTGGCGCGCTTCCATGATGCCGGCGAGGGCGGCTTCTTCAGCACCGAGATGGGCCAGTCTGACCTAATCTTCCGGCAGAAACCGGGCTTCGATAACGCCATCCCCGGCGGCAATACGCTGGCGGCGAGAGCTCTGCTGCGCCTATCCCGTCACCTCCAGCGGGAAGACTTCCGCTCGGCGGCGGAGGGGACCCTCCAGTGCTTTGGGGCCTGGATGCAGCGCGCCCCACGGGCCTTTCTCGGGCTGCTGGGCGTGCTCGATCAGGTACTGCGGGACCCCTTGAATGTGGCGCTTTCCGGTGAACCGACGGACCCCGGGGTGCGGGCGATGCTTTACGAAGTGCATAGACGCTTCCTGCCGGGACGGGTACTTTCCGTTTCCGCCGATGTGCTCCTGCCCCTTCATGAAGGGCGTGGCTCTGCGGCAGGGCAAGCCCTGGCCTTCGTTTGCCGAGGCCGTACCTGTGCTCCGCCGGTGAGGACAGCCAGGGGACTTGCAGGTCTTCTCAAATAGGCACACCTCGCCTTGTGATCCTTCCTTCAATCCCGTAAGCTACACTGCTGTCCACAATCAAGTTCCGTCGGGAAGAGGCCCTGGAATGAGCCGCTTCCGAGCGGGGCGCCGTGGAAAGGGACAGCCATGAAAACCTTCGCGTTGAAGCTCGATCAGCTCACCGGTGAGGACTACTACGAGATCTACACGCGGGGGCGCCAGCTTCTGAATGATCCGCACCTCAACAAGGCCTCCGCCTTCAGCAAGGAGGAGCGGTTGAGCCTGGGATTGGATGGACTGCTGCGCACGGGGGTCTCTCCTATCGAAATCCAGGTGGAGAGGGCCTACTCGGCCTACCAGAGAAAGACTGATGATCTGGAGCGCTACATCTATCTCATCGGGCTGCAGGACCGGAGTGAACCCCTCTTCTATCGCCTGCTGGTGGAGCACCTGGAGGAGATGGTTCCCATTGTCTACACGCCGACCGTGGGGCAGGCGTGCCTGCAGATGAGCCATATCCAGCGGCGGTTCCGGGGCATCTACATCACGCCGGAAAACATCGCCAACATCGACCAGATCTTCAAGAGCATCTCTCTGCCCCAGGTGAACCTCATTGTGGTGACCGATGGCGAGCGCATCCTTGGCCTCGGTGATCTCGGGTCAGACGGCATGGGCATCCCGGTGGGGAAGGTCAGCCTCTACGTAGCCGCGGGCGGCGTTCACCCCGGCGTGTGCCTGCCCATCTGCCTCGACGTAGGTACGAACAACCAGCGCCTGCTGGACGATCCGCTCTACCTCGGCTACCGGCAACCCCGCCTGCGGGGGGCGGAGTATCAGGAGATCGTCGAGCGGTTCGTTCTGGGCGTGAAGCGCAATTTCCCGGACGCACTGCTGCAGTGGGAGGACTTCGCCAAGCAGACCGCCTTCAAGAACCTCGATCGGTACCGGGAGCGCATCCTCTCCTTCAACGACGATATCCAGGGCACTGGCGCCACGGCCCTGGCGGCCCTGCTGACCGCCATGCGCATCAAGCAGAGCCGGTTCCAGGATGAGCGCTTCGCCATCGTGGGCATGGGTCAGGCGGGCACCGGCATCGCCATGAACATCCGCGCCATGCTGAAGGAAGAGGGCCTGTCGGAGGAGGAGGCCCGCAAGCGCATCTTCGCCGTGGACATGCAGGGCCTGCTCATCGAAGGCGATCCC
>JANYLR010000005.1 GCA_025363715.1 Holophagaceae bacterium
CTGGTAGGGCTAACGGGATTTGAACCCGTGTTACCGCCGTGAAAGGGCGGTGTCCTGACCCCTAGACGATAGCCCCATGGGGTGGAACTTGGTGGGCCCTGCGGGATTTGAACCCGCGGCCAACGGCTTAAAAGGCCGCTGCTCTACCACTGAGCTAAGGGCCCTTGCCGGTGGTTCCGGGCCCGCGAACCCTCGAGCGCGCGGTGCACGCGAGCGTGCGATGCCTGGATGGGCAGGAGGATCAGTTTGCCCGTAGATGGGCGAATGGTCAACCCAGCAGCGGCTCGAGGAAGGTCCCCGGGTAGAGGCAGCCTTCCTGGCGGTCGGGTCCGGTGCTGAGGTACGAAATGGGCACTTCGACGCTTTCGGCCAGGGAGCCAAGGAAGGCCTGGGCCTGGGCGGGCAGCTGGCGGTGGTTGGTGATGCCGCGGGTGGTGGTCCAGCCCTTGAAGCGCTTCACTTCGGGCCTGAGTTCGAGCCAATCGGCGGAGCAGGTGGGGAGCTTGGTGGTGAGGGTGCCTTCCCCGGTGCGGTAGCCCACGATGAGGCCCACTTCGTCCATGCCATCCAGCACGTCAAGCTTCATGATGGCGAGGCCATCCACGCCGTTGGTGCGGCAGGCGTGGGCGGTGATGGGGGCATCGAACCAGCCGCAGCGGCGCGGGCGCCCGGTGGTGGTGCCGAACTCGCGGCCCACTTCGCGCAGGCGGTTGCCGGTGGCGTCCAGCAGCTCGGCGGGGAAGGGGCCGGCGCCCACGCGGGTGGTGTAGGCCTTGGCGATGCCCAGGATCTTGTCGAGGGCCTTGGGGGGCAGGCCGGTGCCAGTGAACAGGCCGCCCAGGCTGCAGTTGCTGGAAGTCACAAAGGGGTAGGTGCCGTGGTCGATGTCGAGCAGGGTGGCCTGGGCGCCTTCGTAAAGGATGCTGTCGCCCCGTCCCCAGGCGGCTAGCAGGTGGCCCTGGGCATCGCCGATATAAGAAAGGAAGGGCTCGGCGGTGCGCAGCAGGCCTTCGACGATGGTTTCTAGGGTGGGCAGCTCGGCGCCGGCGCCGAGGCGCAGGCGGACTTCCTCGTAGCCGGTGCGGATGCGCTCGGCCAGGACCTCGGGATGGTGCAGGTCGCCCAGGCGCACGCCCATGCGGGCGGCCTTCATTTCATAGGCGGGGCCGATGCCGCGGCCCGTGGTGCCGATTTTGGCGCCCACCTTGTCGGCCCGCACTTCGCGCCACTGATCCAGGGCGATGTGGTGGGGCAGGATGATGTGGGCTTTTTCGGACAGCAGCAGGCGGCCCTTCAAATCGAAGCCCCGGGTTTTGAGCCGGTCCAGCTCCTGCTGGAGGACCTCGAGATTCAGCACCACGCCGTTGCCCACCACCAGGAAGCAACCGGGATGGAGGGCGCCACTGGGCACCTGATGCAGGGCGATGCTCTGGCCATCGACCACCACGGTATGCCCGGCGTTGTTGCCGCCCTGGAAGCGCACGACCTGCTGGAAGCGGGGGCTGAGCAGGTCCACGACCTTGCCCTTGCCCTCATCACCCCATTGGAGGCCGAGGATCGCCAGATTGGTCCTAGCCAGGCTCATGGTGCCCTCCCAGCCTTCCAGGATACCGCCCGGCGGCGGTTCTGTCCCGGGTGGATCAGGACAGGGCCGGGACAAGGCTGGCGGAAGGCGCTACCCTGGTAAACCGCTCCGGAACCATCCTGGTCCCGGCGCCATCCATGACCCGGAAGGGTGTCCCGTGTTCGAAAAATTTACCGAAAAAGCCCGACGTGTGATGTTCTTCGCCCGCTATGAGGCGAGCCAGTTTGGTGCGGAAAGCATCCAGAGCGGCCACCTCCTGCTGGGCCTCCTCCGGGAATCGGAGAAGACCAGCACCCAGCTCCTGGAGCGCATGGGCGTGCAGGTCAGCAGCCTGCGCGAACGCCTGGTGGCGGCCCTCACTCCCAAGGACAAGAAGATCACCCCCAGCAGCACCAGCATCGACATTCCCATGGAGGAAGAGGTCAAGCGCATCCTCCAGCACGCCACGGCGGAAAGCGCCAAGCTCAACCACAAGCATGTGGGGGCCGAGCATCTGCTACTGGGCATGCTGCGGGAGGATGGCTGCCTGGCCGGGCGCCTGCTGAAGGAATCGGGGGCGGATCTCATCGCCGCCAAGGAAATCCTGCTGGAGAGCAGCAAGGAAGAGAAGATCGCGAAGAAGAAGAAGGAGCACCCGCTTCTTTCCGAGTTCGCCCGCAACCTTTCCGAAATGGCCGAGCGCGGCATCTTCGATAACCTCATCGGCCGGGATGCGGAGGTGGAGCGCATCATCCAGATCCTCAGCCGCCGCCGGAAGAACAACCCCATCCTTCTGGGCGAAGCTGGCGTGGGCAAGACCGCCATCGTGGAAGGCCTGGCCCAGAAGATCCATGAGGGCCTGATCCCCCCCAGCCTGGCGGACAAGCGGATCTACGCGCTGGATCTCAGCCTCGTGGTGGCCGGCACCAAGTATCGGGGCCAGTTCGAGGAGCGCCTGAAATCCATCATCGCCGAGGCCAGCAAGGACCCCAGCGTGGTGCTGTTCATCGACGAGATCCATTCGCTCATCGGCACCGGCGCCGCCGAGGGCAGCCTGGACGCCGCCAACATCCTGAAGCCAGCCCTCAGCCGGGGCGAGATCCAGTGCATCGGCGCGACCACGCACAAGGAGTACGCCAAGTACATCGACAAGGACCGCAGCCTGGTCCGCCGCTTCCAGCCCGTGACCGTGAACCCCCCGGATGAGGCCGAGAGCCTGCGCATCATCGAGGGCATCCGCAGCCGCTACGAGCTGTTCCACCGCGTGCGGTACACCCAGAAGACCATGGAAGCCTCGGTCTACTTGTCCAATCGCTACATCACGGATCGCTTCCTGCCCGACAAGGCCATCGACCTCCTGGATGAGGCGGGCGCTCGGGTGAAGCTGCGGGTGGGCCCCAGCGGCGCCACGCCGGAGGGCCAGACCCACGAGGAGGAACTCCACCGCGTCATCAACGAGATGAACGAGGCGGTTCTCAGCCGGGACTTCGAGAGGGCCGTGCTGCTGCGCCAGAAGGAGCTGCAGCTCCGCGACGAGATCCAGAAGAACCGCTCCGAGCTCACGGACGAGGACTACGCCCGCTTCCCGGAGGTCACGGAGCAGGACATCGAGGATGTGGTGGCCAGCTGGACCGGCATTCCCGTCCGGGCCCTCAAGGGCGACGAGAAGGCCAACATGGCGAACATGGAACCCAAGCTCAACGAGCGGGTCATCGGCCAGCCCGAGGCGGTGAGCGCCGTGGTGCGGGCCGTGCGCAGGGCCCGGACGGGCCTCAAGAATCCCAACCGGCCCATGGGCTCCTTCCTCTTCCTCGGCCCCACGGGGGTGGGCAAGACGGAACTGGCCAAGACCCTGGCGATCCGGCTGTTCGGCGACGTCAAGAAGATGATCCGCTTCGACATGTCGGAGTACATGGAGAAGCACGAAGTCTCCAAGCTGCTCGGAGCCCCTCCGGGGTACGTGGGCTACGAGGAAGGGGGCATGCTGACGGACCGCATCCGGCGGAATCCCTACTGCGTGCTGCTCTTCGATGAGATTGAAAAGGCCCACCCGGACCTGATCAACATTCTGCTGTCGATCTTTGACGATGGTCAGGCTTCAGATGCCTTCGGGAACCTGGTGGACTTCAAGAACACCATCATCATCATGACCTCCAATGTGGGCAGCCGGGAGCTGCTTTCGGAAAAGAACCTCGGCTTCGTCGAGCAGGATGGCCGTCCGGACTCCAAGAGCGGGGACGCCATGAAGGTCCTCAAGCGCACCTTCCCGCCCGAGTTCCTGAACCGCATCGACGAGATCGTGGTGTTCAACCGGCTGGGTGACGACGAGCTGCGCAAGATCGTCCGCCTCCTGGTGGAGGACCTCAACATCACCCTCCAGAAGCACAACCTGACGGTCACCCTCACGGATGCCGCCTGCGACTGGCTGGTGAAGACCACGATGAGGGATCGCGCCTATGGCGCCAGGCCCCTCCGCCGGGCCATCCAGAAGCAGGTGGAGGATCCCCTGGCCGAGCTCATGGTCGGACAGGAGACCGTGCCTTCCGGGCTGGTGAACTTCGATCTGGTGGACGAGAAACTGGTCCCCACCCTGTCTGATACCGGAGACGTGGCCACCGGCCAGGAAACCCATCTGGTCGGAGCTCCTGAATGACCCAGCGAAGCATGGTTTGGAACCGGGTCCGGCCCCGGTGGTGGAAGGGCGTGCTGCCCCTGACCCTGGTACTGCTCGCGGCCGGATTCACCATGCCTCTGGTTGGCCAGGATATCGAACCGATCGTCGTCATCGAGGTGGTCGGCGCCCAGAAGCAGACGGTGGAGACCGTGATCTTCAAGTCGGGGGTGAAGGTTGGCGATGACCTGCGCAACCTCGATTTCTCGGCCGTCATGGAGAAGCTATGGGCCAGTGGTTCCTTCGACGACATCAAGCTTGAGCTGGTCGACGCCCCGGGGGGGAAGAAGCTGGTCATCCGCATCAAGGAGCGGCCCCTCATCAAGGAGGTCGACTTCCGTGGGGGCACGGAAGTGGGCCTCACCAACATCAAGGACAAGGTCAAGGAGAAGAAGCTCACCATCAACCCGGACACCGTCTACGATCCGGAAACCGCCCGCAAGGTGAAGGACCTCATCGTCGAGCAGGCTGGTGAAAAGGGGTTCCGCAACCCGGTGGTGGACATCAACCTCGAGCCCATGTCCGGTGGTGTGGCGCGTCTGGTCTTCGAAATCAAGGAAGGCGGCAAGGCCAAGGTCTACAAGGTGGCCTTCAAGGGCAACCAGGTGTTCAGCACCCCCCGTCTGCGGAAGGTCATGGAGAAGACCAGGCAGCACTGGATGTTCAGCTGGCTCACCACGCATGACCTGCTGGTAGACAAGAACCTGGATGAGGATCTGGAGAACCTCAAGAAGGCCTACTGGAAGGAGGGCTACAAGGACGTCTTCGTCGGCAAGCCCATCATCGAAGTGGAGGACCGCACCACCGCCAAGCAGAAGAAGAAGAACGAGCAGCGGGTGAAAGAGGCGAAGACCCCCAAGTACGACCTTCGGGCCACACTGACCATTCCCATTCTGGAAGGTGACAAATTCTACGAGGGCACCTTCAAGGCCGAAGGGGGCAAGCTTTTCCGCGAGAATTTCTACACGACGAAGTACGCCGAGATCAAACGGGACAACCAGTCCTTCCTCAAGAAGTTCTTCAATATCAAGCCGTCTCTGGAACCGCCCAAGCCCGGGGCGAAGCCGGTGCCCTTCGATCTGGACGCCGTGAACCAGACCGTGGACAAGCTGAAGGAGGCCTATTCCAATCAGGCCTACATCATGTTCCGCGCGGAAAAGAAATTCGAGGTCCGCGAAGAGGATGGCGTCAAGAAAGTGGATACCACCCTCAAACTGGACGAGGGCGAAACCTACACGGTCCGGAAGATCGAGTTCGAAGGCAACCTCACGACCAAGGACAAGGTGCTGCGCCGCAGCATGCTCCTCCGCGAGGGCGATCCCTTCCAGACGGACCGCTTCAAGGATTCCCTGCTGAGCATCAGCCAGCTGAGCTTCTTTGACGTGAAGAGCTCCGAGCCCAAGGTCGATCTGGTTCCGGACAAGGCCCAGGTGGACGTGGTGATCCGCGGCGAGGAGGCGGGCGTCAACGAAGTGCTCTTCCAGGGCGGCTACGGCTCGCTGTTCGGCTTCTCGCTGGGCGTGAGCTTCTCCACCCGGAACCTGGGTGGGGGCGGCGAAACGCTGTCCTTGAGCTACAACGGAGGCAAGTTCTCGAAGAACGCCTCCATCGGCTTCACGGAACCCTTCGTCTTCGACCTGCCCTACTCATTCTCGGCCAGCGTGTCCAACGGCTCCGCCGACTACGATGCCTCCCGCGTAGGCATCGCCAACGCCTACAAGCAGTTCTCCCGCAGCATCGGCGTATCCGTGGGGGCCCGGCTCAGCAACTGGTTCGCGGACAAGCCCTGGGCCTTCTTCACGACCTATGCGTCGGGCTACAGCTTTAGCCTCATCCGCATCGAGGGCGGTCAGAACTTCTACTTCAAGGACACGCCGAACCAGCTCACCTCCACCATCAGCCAGAGCCTGACCTACAGCACGGTCAATCATCAGTTCAAGCCCACCGAGGGCACCCGCCTTTCCTTCGGCCTGGAGTACGGCGGCTGGCAGTTCGGCGGAGACCGGCCCTTCCTGCGGGCCACCTGGGGCGTTTCCAAGTACGCGAACGTGGCCGACCGGCATATCTTCGCCATCAACGCGAGCTACGGGTACCTGCAGAACATGGGACGGGATGAGCTGCCGCTCTACAATCTCTACCGGCCCGGCGGGGAGAACAGCATCCGCGGCTACCGCTATGGCCAGGTCGGGTCGGTGCTGCTCGATCCCAGCACCCAGCGCGCGGTGGTCGTGGGCGGCAACAAGCAGTTCATCACCAACGCTGAGTACCAGTTCAAGATCGCCGACCAGTTCCGGTTGGTGTTCTTCTACGACGCCGGCAACGCCTGGGCCTCCGGCACCAAGATCTTCAGCCGCGATCACGTGGCCTACCGGGATGTGAACAACAATGAATACACCTTCCAGAACCCCACTCTGGTGCGGTCGGCGGGGGTGGAATTCCGGTTTTTCCTGCCCATCAGTCCCGCCCCCCTGCGGCTGATCTGGTCCAAGAAGCTGAATCCCTATCCCTTCGATACGGAAAGCAGGACGGATTTCCAGTTCTCCATCGGAAGCACCTTCTAGGAGTTCAGAACAGTAACCCGCGGCATCGTCGGGTGTTGCTCTGAGCTCTAAATCCTGGCCAAAAGCCCCGATCTTCCTGGCTACAATAGGGGTTTCGCCCTGGAGATACCCATGCGCCTTTTCGCCCTGCCCCTGGCTGCCCTCAGTTTGTCCGCGGCGCTTTCCGCGCCAGCCACCGCCCAGGAAACCCCTCGACTGGCCTTGTTCAGCATGAACCAGCTGGTGCGGAGTTCCAAGAAGGCAGCCGCCCTCTTCTCTGAGGTGGAGATCACCGGCAAGAACCTGGAAGAAAAGCTTCAGGCCAAGGGCCAGGAGCTGCAGGCCCTCCAGCAGCAGCTGAATTCCCCCAGCATCGATCCGGACAAGAAGGAAGCCCTTGTCAAGAAGCTGCGGGACGTGGAGTTCGATGCCAAGAAGACGCAGGAAGACAGCCAGACGGAGTTCCAGCGCGTACAGAAGAAGGTCTACGATGCCATCACCAAGATCGCAGGCCCCATCGTGGAACAGCTCGCCAAGGAGCAGAAGGTCCAGATGGTCCTGTCCGACCAGGCTCTGCAGATCCTCGCCTGGGCCGACCAGGATTGGATGAAGGGCTTCACGGCCGAAGTGGCCAAGCGCATGGATGCCTCCGAGCCGGCCGCCGCCGCGCCCGCGCCCAAGCCGGCCGCGCCGAAGCCCGCTGCCAAGCCCGCCGCCGCCCCCAAGAAGTAGCCTCGGCCTACTGCCGACGACCCACGAACGCTGACAGATGACCGCCGCGCGACGGCTGCTCCTGCTGCTCACCGGGATCAACCTGGTGAACTACATGGACCGCTACGTCGTCGCGGCGGTGATCGAGCCCCTGGGCCGGGAGCTGGGCCTGACCGACACCCAGCGCGGCTGGGTGAATGGGGTGTTCCTCCTCGCCTACATGGTGGGCGCGCCCCTGTTCGGCATGCTGGCCGACCGGTTCCATCGGCCGCGGCTGGTGGCTGTGGGCGTGGCCCTGTGGAGCCTCGCCACGGCCGGGGCCTGCCTGGTCCACGGCTTCTGGGGCCTGCTCTTTACCCGCTCCCTGGTGGGCATCGGCGAGGCGGCCTACGCCAGTCTGGGACCCGCCCTGCTGGCGGATCTGTTTCCCGAAGACGAGCGGGCCGCCAAGTTCACCTGGTTCTACCTGGCCATCCCTGTGGGTTCGGCCCTGGGCTATGCCCTGGGGGGCATCGTCGCCCAGCACTGGGGCTGGCGCCAGGCCTTCCTGGTGGCCGGCCTGCCGGGCCTCTTCTTGGCCGCCCGCATGGCCACCCTCGCCGATCCCCCCAGGGGTGGCAACGATCTGGGCACTGACACCGCCGCGGAGCTCTCCTATGGAATGCGGTTGGGCGCGATTCTCACCAACCGCATCTGGTTGGCCTGCACGGGCAGCTACGTGGCCTACACCTTCGCCATGGGCGCGCTGAGCTTCTGGGGCAGCGCCTTCCTGCAACGCCGTCATGGGGTCAGCGTGGGCTCCGCGGGCGAGATCTTCGGCATCTTCCTGGTGGTCACCGGCATCCTGGGGACCTTCGCCGGAGGCCTGCTGACCAAGCGTCTGCAGCACCGCTGGCCCGACATCGGGGTGGACCTGAGTGCCGTCACACTGCTGGTTTCGGTGCCAGCCGTGTTCTGGGCCCTGGCATCGGGAAATCTCCACGCCACCTACCTCGCCTTCTTCATCGCCATGCTCATGCTGTTCGTGAACACCAGCCCTGTGAATGCCCTCACGGTGAGCTGCCTGCCCGCCTCAGTGCGAGCCACGGGCACGGGCATCAACGTGCTGCTGATCCACCTGCTGGGGGATGCCCTGAGTCCGGCCTTGGTGGGCCGGATCTCCCAGGCCCGAGGGGCGGATGGAGTGGCCCTGGGCAAGGCGATGATGGTGGTGATCCCCGCCATCCTGGTCTCGGCCCTGGCCCTGGTCTGGGCCCGCCGCCGCCCGGCGCAGGCCTGAGGTGGCGGGCAGCCGGACGGCGGGGTTCCTGGGCCGGGTCTGGTTCCGGGCCCTGCGCCGGGAGGGGCCGACCCTTCCAGAGGGACCCTGTCTCATCCTGTTGAACCACGGCAATGGGCTGCTCGATCCTCTGGCCGCGTCGGCCTTGCTGGACCGCCGGGCGGGCTGGCTGGCCAAGGCCACCCTATGGAAGATCGCTCCGCTCAGGCCCTTCCTGAAGGCCTTCCGGGCCATCCCCGTCACCCGGCCCAAGGATGGCGGCGCCACGGCGGAGGCCATCCAGGAGAGCTTTCGCAAGGTCCACGAGGTGCTGGCCCGGGGCGGATCCGTGGCCATGTTCCCCGAGGGCGTGAGCCACACCGGGGCTGACCTCGCCCCCCTGAAGACCGGGGCCGCTCGCATCGCCCTGTCCAGTCCTGTGCCCGTGGCCATCGTGCCGGCGGGGCTGGTCTACGGCGACCGGACGACCTTCCGCCACAGCGTGCTGCTGCGGCTGGGCCCGCCGGTCCTCCACGCGGATCTGGTGGCGCAGGGGGTGGCTCCCGCGGCCGTGGCCGAACTGACCGAACGTATCCGGACGGCGCTCAAGCCGCTGACCCTGCACGATGCCGATGTGCGGCGCCTGGTCCTGGCCCAGGACGTGGCCTGGCTGCTGGCGGAGGCACCGGGCAGCCGGGTGGATCTGGAGGCCCTGCGGGCGCGGGTCCAGGGACTGCTAGCGCACCTGGCCTCCCTTTCCGAGCCGGAATTGCACGCCCTGGAAGCCCGGGTCCATGGGGCCCAGGCCTGGCTGCAATCCAAGGGACTCCGACCTGATCAGGTGGGGCATCCCTATCCTTGGACGGAAGTGAGCCGCTGGCTGCCCGGGGCGGCCCTGCGCCTGGGGGTGGCCCTGCTGCTGTTCCCTGTAGGATTGCTTTTCTGGCCCCCCTACCGCCTGGCCGGGTGGGTGGCGGGACGTTTCACGCACGAAGGGGACCAGGTGGCCACCCTGAAGCTGCTGGCGGGCCTCCTGCTGTATCCGCTTTGGACCCTGACGCTGTCGGTTCTGGCCGGACTGCGCTGGGGCTGGGGCTTCGCCCTGGTGCCGTCCATCGCCCTGCTGGCCGTCGGCCTGGGTCAGCCCATCCTGGAGCGGGCTGCCGAAGACCTGCAGGCCATCCGCGGCTTCCTGCGGCGCCGGGATCCCGCCGTACCAGAGCTGCTGGAGGCGCGCAGGCAGCTGCGGTCGGCGTTTCCTGAATTGGGGAGCTGACGCGAAAAGGCGGAGCCGAAGCCCCGCCTCTCAAGCTCCCGGGATCGCGTTCAGTAACCGAGGATGGTGAAGGCCTCGGGAACCTGCACGTCCTTCACCAGGCCAGGGGCGATGGGAAGGGCGGCGGCGCCCTGGGTGGGATCCACCACGGTGCCCGTGATGCCCAGGAAGTAGCGCATCTGCTTCTGGATCAGGCCGGTATTGGCGGGACTGGCGGTGGGATCCAGCAGGGAGCTGTGGCCGATGCCCGTCTGGTCGAACTGGAAGAAGCCCTCGGTCGGCGTGGGGTCGATGGCCTGGACTGCGGCATTGACGACCTTGTCGACCACGGCTCCCAGTTTGATGGTCTTCAAGAATGCGCTACCCACGATCCCGGCAGCGTGGGGTGGGGTGCCTCCTGCGGTGTAGGCCAGTTGGCTGAAATTCGGAGCAACTTTGGCACCAGCGGCGCTGAGCAGGTCGCGTCCGCCGAGGGCCGCGGCAAAGTAGCGCGTGTAGGCATTGCCAATGACGAGATCGCCGTTGGTGGGCATGGGGAGCAGATCCTTCCCGACCACGGTGGCGCTGTAGGTGCTGGTCGTGGATTCCTGGATGACGACGCGACCCGATAGCCGGCTCGGTCCGTCCACAGGGGCACCCGTCGCTACGCCATAGAGCGGAGTGGTGATGGTGGCCGGATCCACCGGATCCACCACGCTCTGGGTCACCTGGAAGAATTGGTGGTAAGTCGGGCTTCCGGTCGGGACTCCGGCGAGAGCAAGGGCCTGATCGATGGGAAAGGCCTTGGCCGGGTCAGCGTTGGGACCGTTGAAGGAGGGGCTGTTCTGGATCAGGTAGGCGGTGCGGGCGCCGGGCACGGCCAGGTAGCCCTTCATGTCGAGGTCGAGGGTCGCCTGGGTGTAGGGCAGGCCCGTGTGGGCCAGGGTGGCGTTACCGGCCAGGTAGTAGGCGCCCACGATGGAGCCCAGGCTGTGGCCGAGAAAGCTGACCTTGGCCTGGGAAGGCGCGGCGGCGCCGACCGCGGCGAAGGAGCCGGCACGGAGGGTGAATTCCAGGCGGTTCAGGTTGAAGGCGCCCTGCTGGACGTTGGTGCGGGTGGCCAGGGGCGCGCCCACGGCCATGAAGTCCTGGCCCCAGGAGGCCTCGCTGGTGTGCCCAGCGGCGGCCAAGGCCCCGTGCAGGGGCAGGTCGATGGCGATGACGGCCCGGCCTACGGCGGTGAAGGACTGGGCGACGGCAATGACCGTCTCCTTCTGGGAGGTGATGCCGTGCTGGTAGATCACCACGGGCCAGCCGCCGGCAGGCGCTGCGCCCACCACGGCAGGATTGGGGGCGATGTAGACGAAGGGGACCGTGCGATCGGTGTGGTAGAAGCCCATGAGGTTATTGGCGACGCGGAAGGCCTGGGTGACACCGGCCGCAGGGTTGTTGACGCCGGCGATACCCGTGAGGTTCATGGTGACGGAGTTGGTGGAATTCAGAGTCGCGACGGGATCAATGGACAGGTCCGCGCTGCTGAAGGAGCCCAGCACCACCGTGCCCACCGTGGCCGGGGCCGGGGTGACCGTTTGGCCGCCGGCGGTGAGCACGGCGCCCCAGTAGAGGTCGGGGCTCGCGGCGGTGCCGGCGACGAAGGTGGAGATGGAGGTGGCGGTATTGGCGGGCACCGCGATGGTGTTCGTCCAGGTCTTGCCGGCCAGCAGACCGCCCAGGCCATTGCTGGAACCGAAGGCGAAGGCTCGCAGAGCGCTCTCCACCGGAAGCAGACTCGCGCCAGTAGCGGAGGGGCTGGTGGTGGTCAGGGAGATGGCGCCGGCGGCGGTGGTGATGAAGCGCCCCATCAGGGCGATGTCGGCGCGCTGGGTGATGGTGGTGGTGGCGGAGGCTGTGATCAGGTCGTTCATAACCTTGCCGTAGCCGGAGAGCAGGATGTTGGCCCCGGCCGTGACATTGGCGCGGATGGGCTCCAGGGCCGCGAAGGCCCCGCCCAGGGGCGTGACGGACTTCAGGGCTTCAAAGAACGGCGGGGTTGAAACCGGCTTGCTGGGAGCTCCGGCGTCCATCACGCGGTTGGTGACCACATAGAGGTAGCGGGTGCCCGGGAGCATGGGGAAGTTCGGGAACATCAGGAGGTCCGTCCCACCTGCGGCGTACCGGTAGCTGAAGGTCGCCGAGATGTCCGTGAAGCCAAGGGCGGCGTTCTCCGTGCCGGCGGCGTCCGGGGCCAACTGGAAGACCTTGATGTTGGCCGCGGTGACCGTGGCGGCATCTACGGGTCCGGTGAACTGGATGTAGATCGGGGCATTGGTGCCAGCCACCGCGTTGGTTCCCCCCATCTCGTGCAGGTTCACGTAAGCCAAGGCCTCCGGTGGAGTCATGGGCTTGTTCAGCAGCCGGGCGATCAGCGGATCCGTGGCCGTGGCGGTCGCCAGGATGTTCGGCAGGGGGATCTTGGCATTGGCCGGATCGAACACGGGAGCGACGGTGCTCGGCGTGGAGCCGCCGCCCGTGACGATGGTGGGGACCTTGGAATCGCCGCCGCCTGTGCATGCAAGCAAGGTCAGGAGGAGGGTTCCTAGGGCCGCTTCATTTAAGCGTCGATGCATCGCACACCTCATGGGTGGGGTTGAAAAGGACGGTGGATTGGTTTCAAGACGATAGGCCCGACCGGGACGAAATGCCATACAAAAGCGAGGGGCCCCAAATGGGGCCCCCCGGGACACTTCGGTGGCCTATTCCGTGACGGCAAAGACGACCTTGTCGTTCTTAAACCGGCTGGCGTTGATGAGCTCGACCGTGGCGGTCTGCTTGTCTTCGCTGAGGGTGAGCTTGTAGTGCTCATCTTTCACGTACGAGCCGGGGACCACGTTGACCTTGCCGATCTTTTTCAGGCCCAGGTCGGCGGCCTTGATGGTGATGGTTTTTGCTGACCTAAGGTCAAGGCTCTGGGTGAAGACGTCGTCGCGCCAGTTCTTGCCGGCCCGATCCTTGGCGAAGACGGGGATCTCGATCACGCCATCGGTCTTGAGGGTGTCCCGCTTGCCGACGAGGTAGTGCAGTGAGTTCAGCTTGGAGACCTGGGCGGCATTGTCCGACTGCAGCTTGGCGCGCTCTTCGATGAGGCCGGTGCGTTCACTGCGGAGGCCGGTGATCTCCTCCTCGATCTTCTTCTTCTGGCTTTCGAGATCGGTGACCTCTTCCTGGAGCTTATCGTTCTGGGCCACGGCCTCGTCCCGCTCGCCCTCGATCTTCTCCCGTTCCTGGCGCATCAGGTCATTGGGGCTGATCTTGGCCTTGCCCTGGGAGACCCAGGTGCCATAGGTGCCGTTGGCGTAGAAGTGGTAGACCTCGAAGCCAGGGGCCAGCTTCTCCAGGATGGCCACTCGGCTCACCAGCTTCTTGGCCTCGGCCTCGGGCACGCCCTTCTTCTTGAGGAACCGCATGGCCATGCCGTAGTGGCTGTCGTTGGGCTTGGCCTGGTCGGGCTTGGGCAGGTCGGCCTTTAGCTTGGCGACCTTGGAATTGAGATCTTTGATCTCCTTGTCCTTGTCCAGCACTTCCTGGAGGAGGGCTTGGTACGAGCTGTTCTTCTCGTTCTTGATGCGCTCTTCGAGTGCCTTCTTCTGCTCGTCCGTGAGCTGGAGGGTTTCGGCATTGGGCTTGATGTCGTTGACGCCCGCCTGCGCCAGCTTCTTCTGCTGCTCACTGCCGGCCTGGTTCAGCTGCTGCCCGGCCTTGTCGGCCTCGGCGGCCTTCTGGGTCAGTTCCCGGATCTGGGGATCCTCCCGCTTGCAGGCGGTGGAGATCATCAGGAAGGACGCGGCCATCAAGGCAAGGGCCAGCGTCGGGCGGCGGAATAGGATCATGGGTTCCTCCATGGGGGGCGGTAAGGGAGCGCTGCAAAAACGGGGAACACCCCACCTTAGTCCTTCAGGCTAGGCCATGGCAAGGTTTCACGCGTCATCCGAAAGGTGTAAGCGCCACCTGCGTGCGATATACTCATTGATTCCCCCGGACGATTGTTTGAGGGGCGTTTTCAGGAGTCCTGCATGGCCACCCAGGGGCAACACCTGTTCACCTCGGAGAGCGTCACCGAGGGGCATCCCGACAAGATGGCCGATCAGATCTCCGATGCGGTGCTGGATGCGGCCCTGAAGGATGATCCCCGCAGCCGCGTGGCCTGTGAGACCCTCCTGACCACCGGCCTGGTACTGGTGGCGGGGGAGATCACCACCGAGACCTACATCCCCGTGGCGTCGCTTGTGCGCGACGTGGTCAAGGACATCGGCTACGACCACCACATCAAGGGCTTCGACTACGCCACCTGCGCGGTCATGGTGACCATCGACCAGCAGAGTCCGGACATCGCCATGGGCGTGGACACCGGGGGCGCCGGCGACCAGGGCCTGATGTTCGGTTACGCCTGCACCGATACGCCAGAGCTGATGCCCGCCCCCATCCAGTTCAGCCACCTGCTGACCCGGCGGCTCTCCGCGGCCCGCAAGAGTGGCCAGCTGCCCTGGCTGCGCCCCGACGGGAAGTCCCAGGTCACCGTCGAATTCGATGGGGACAAGGTGCGACGCATCCATACGGTGGTCATCTCCACCCAGCACGATGAGCACGTCACCCAGAACACCATCCGGGATAGCATCCTCCAGGACGTGATCAAGGCCGCCCTCCCGGCCGAGTTCCTGGATGCCCAGACGGTCTACCACGTGAACCCCACCGGGCGCTTCGTGGTGGGCGGGCCCATGGGCGACACGGGCCTCACGGGCCGCAAGATCATCGTGGACACCTACGGCGGCACGGGCCACCACGGCGGCGGTGCCTTCTCCGGCAAGGATCCCAGCAAGGTGGACCGCAGCGCCGCCTACATGGGCCGCTACATCGCCAAGAACATCGTGGCCGCAGGCCTGGCCAGCCGCTGTGAGATCCAGCTGGCCTACGCCATCGGCGTGGCCGAGCCCGTCTCCATCGCCGTGGACACCTTTGGTACGGGCCAGGTGTCCGACGCGGCCATCGTTCGCGCCGTGCGTGAGGTCTTCAGCTGCACGCCCAAGGCGATGATCGAAGCCCTGGACCTGCGCAAACCCATCTACCGCGCGACTTCGGCCTACGGCCACTTCGGCCGACCCGAGTTCAGCTGGGAGCGTACAGACAAGGTCGAGGCACTGCGGGCCGCAGCCCGCTAAGCCTCGCTCCGACCGAGACGGACACCATCCGACCGAAGCGGAGCGAAGGGAGGATAGGGCCGCATGGGCATGGCCCATGGCGGGGGCGAAGCCCCGAGGGCCAGAGGCCCGAGCCAAGGTCGAGGCCCTGCGGAAGGCGGCGAAGTAAGGCCTCAGGCTCTAGGCGCCAGGCTTCAGGTAACAAAGGATGCGGCCCTTCGGGGCCGCGTTTGTCTCTGCCGTTGGGTCGCGCAGTTGGGTCGGCGCCGGACTGAACAATCACCGCGCCGCACAGCCGCGCATCAGTTTCCTTTCCCGAAGCCTGAAGCCTGAACCCTACTCCGCCGCCTCCACCCTATTCCGCCCGCCCTGCTTGGCGCGATAGAGGGCCTCGTCGGCATGCTTGAGGAGGTCTTCGGCGTGGGGAATGTCGCCCTGGCCGTCCCGGGCGGCGACGCCCATGCTGGCGGTCTTCTTCAGGGTGACGCCATCGAGCAAGTGTTCGAAGTCGGCAAATTTCTGCCGCAGGTTCTCGGCCACCTGGACCGCGGCGGGAAGGTCCGTGTGGGGCAGCACCAGGGTCAGCTCCTCGCCCCCGTAGCGGGCGGCGAGGTCCGTGGTACGCACATTGGCCTTGAGCAGGGCCCCGATGTTCCGGAGCACCTCGTCACCCATGGAATGGCCATGGGTATCGTTCACCTGCTTGAAGTGGTCGATGTCGATCATCACCACCGACAGGGGCGTCTTGTAGCGCCGGGCCCGAGCGACCTCCTCCTCCAGCCGCGTCATGAGCCGCCGCCGGTTGGCCAGGCCCGTGAGTGGATCCGTGACCGAAAGCATCTCCAGGCGGGCGTTGGTCTCCCGCAGTTCGTCCTGGAGGAGCTTCAGCTTGGTGTGGATGCGCACCCGGGCCAGCAGCTCTTTCTCGTGGAAGGGCTTGGTGACGTAATCGGAAGCGCCCCGTTCCAGGATCTCCGCCTTGCGGTCCAGGTCATCCTCAGCGGTGAGGATGATGACCGGAATCTGCTCCAGCTCCTTGCGACTGGCCTTGAGGCCCAGGAACTTGAGCCCGTCGAAGCCCGGCATGACCAGATCGCAGAGCACCAGGTCGGGCGGGTGTTCCATGATGGTTTTGAACGCGGTCAGGCCATCCGTAGCCTCCATGAAGTGCGAGTAGGAGCCGTCCTTCATGAGCACCGCCTTGATCTCGCTGCGGATCATGGCGTTGTCATCGACGATGAGGATGCGGCCGCTCATGAGGCACTCCTGACAGGTCCTTCCTTCGCCGCGGCCTGGATCCGGGCCAGCCACTCCTGCCAGGCCTCCGCGACGAAGGGGACGGTGGCCGGAAGATGGCGGCGCAGGGACCGGGTGGCTTCCAGGGCCGGGGCCCAGAGGGATTCCGGGAGGCTGGCGGCCGCCTCCGAACAGGCCGTCCAGCCCCCGGGCGTCTGGCAGACCAGCAGCCACTGGTGGCCGGCCTCCAGGGAGAGCCGCACCCGGTCCTCCCAATTCCAATCCGTGCAGCCGCCCATCTCCAGGTCGTCCGGCAGAAAGCGTCCCCGGACCCCCCAGGGGTTCTCCTCCACCGAACCCCGGTGGAGGCTCGCGGGGAGGGCACCGCTGGCCGGGGTGCGGAGGTGGGCCACCATGACAAGCCGATCGGGATGGGCCAGGGGAATGAAGGCTTCGGCGTTGCGCTGCACTTGCCCCTCGTCCTCGAGGACAGGAAGACCTTGGTGGCTGTCCAGGCTGGTGCCGCCCAGCCCAGGAAAATGCTTGAGGCAGCCCCGCACCCCGGTGGCTTCCAACCCGTGCAGGAAGGCACCGGCGGCCCGGGCGGCTTCGGCAGGCAGCTCGCTGGCGGCCCGATCCCCGATGCCAGCACCGGGATGACCATCCCAGAGGTCGAGTACCGGCGCGAAATCCACATTGAACCCCAGCAGTCGGAGGCCCTCGCCCCAGAGCCGCCCCCAGGCTGCGCAGCCCGCCGGGCCCGACTCCTTCCAGAGCTGGCGCAAGGGTGGCGTGGGACCCGTCCAGGGCCGCAAGCGGCTCACGGGGCCGCCTTCCTGATCCAGGGCCACGGCCAGGGGCAGGTCAGAGCCGAAGCGGGCCTGCAGCCCATCGATGAGGGCCCGGCAGCGGACGGGGCCGATGCCGGGATCCGGGTCGAGGTTGCGGGCGAACAGGATGATTCCGCCGGGCCGGAAGGGCAGATCCACCTCGGCCGGATCGAGACCGCGGAAGCCGGTCCAGAGAAGTTGCTCAGGGCTGCGCATGCCCTCACCTTACCCGGAGCACGAGTTCCAGATGGCGGGCGAGCAGCAGGAAGGCCGGATCGGATTCCGAGAAGACCGAGCGGCCCTCATAGCCGAGGTACAGCCAACCGGCCGTCCCCAGGGGGACCAGGTGCTCTTCGAAGTACCCGAATCCCGGCATCGGCAGGGGGCCGGGTCCGGGGCGGGCCAGCCCCTGGGGCAGGGGCAGCCGCCCCCGGGCCTGCACCAGGAACAGGGCCCCATCCTGGCTGTGCTGGTAGCAGCCCAGGCCATCGGGGGTCCAGCGGCCGGCCAGCCGGTCCAGAATGGGGTCCAGAGCCGCTCCCACCGTGGGTGCGTCCAGAGCCTGTAGGCTGAGATTGCTCAGGGCCAGGGCCTCCTGGTGGGCCTCCTGGAGATCGCGGGTACGGCTCAGGATCCGGCCTTCCAGTTCCTCCTGGTAGGCGCGGACCTTCTGGAGGAGGGCGGCATGCTCAAGCGCACGGTCGAGAACCACCTCGATTTCCGCCAGGCGGAAGGGCTTCTGGATCAAGTCGTAGGCCCCCCGTTTCAGGGCCTCGATGCTGGTGTCCAGGGTGGCGTAGGCGGTGATGAGGACGCAGAGGGTACCGGGGAATTGGTTCCGGATGGCGCCGATGAGGTCCAGCCCCGTCTGACCGCCGGGCATGTGGAGATCCGTAAGCACCACCGGAAAGGCGCGCTGGGCCATGCGGGCCAGGGCCGCCTCGCCGCTGGCCACGGCCTCGGCCGTGTACCCCTGTTCCCGCAGAGCCTCCAGCAGAGTCGCCCGGACCTCGGCCTCGTCATCGACGATCAGGATCGGCTCCTGGATCATGGGTTTCGCCCTGGAATGAGCGTCCGTTCGTAGATCCGGGCCTCGAGGAAGATCTTCAGTACCTCGGCATCCAACAGGTTCACCTTGGCCTCCTGTTCGAGGATCTCGAGGCTGCGTTCGACGCTCACCGCGGCCTTGTAGGGGCGGTCCGCGGCGGTGAGGGCATCGTAGACGTCGGCCACGGCCATGAGCTTGCTCTGGACCGGGATGTCCGGCTCCAGAAGCTGGCGGGGGTAGCCCTTGCCGTTGAGGCGCTCGTGGTGGGCCCAGGCGATCTCGGGCACCCCCGCGAGCTCCGTGGTCCAGGGGATCTGGCTGAGGAACCGGTAGGTGTAGGTGACGTGGTTCTGGATCTCGTCGCGCTCGCTTTCCGACAGGCTGCCCTTGGCGATGCGCAGGAGGTCCAGGTCGTGGGGTTCGATGAGGGTCCGCCGGTCCCCCTGCCAGTGCTGGTAGGTGAGGTCTCCCAAGAGGTTCAGTTCCAGGGCCACCTCCTGGGGCAGCACGGTGGGTTCGTTGCTGCGGCGGACCAGGTCCATCAGGCGCCGGGCCTCCTCGTCTTGCTGGTTCAGCAGGCTGCCCACCGTGTCGTGGTCGAAAGCGTGGCCCTTGCTCCAGGTGTCCAGCAGCCGGTCGCGCATGGCTTCCAGGGTCCGTTGGTGCAGGCGCTGGTAAATGCTCTCCAGCCGTTCCCCTTCAATCTTCTTGGCCTTGACGAGGACCTGCTCGCGGACGCCCACCTTGCCGAAATCATGGAGGAGGCTGGCGTAGCGGATCTCCCGGATCTGGAGCGGGTTGAACTGGATGATTCCGTAGGGTCCGTTGGGAGTCTGATTCACGGCTTCGGCCAGGCCCACCGTCAGGTCCGCCACCCGGCTGGAATGACCGGAGGTGCTGGGATCCCGGGACTCGATGGCGGTCACGGAGGCGTTGACGAAACCCTCGAAGAGCCGTTCGATATCGTTCTTGAGCCCCAGGATCTCCTTGGTGCGGTCCTCCACCATCCGTTCCAGGTTCTTCTGGTATTCCTCGTTTTCCCGCAGGAGACGGTAGTGCTCCAGGGCCCGTTCCAGGCTGGCTTCGATTTCGGCGAGCTTGAAGGGCTTCTGGATGAAGTCGTAGGCCCCGCGTTTCAGGGCCTGGATGGCTGATTCCGTGGTGGCATAGCCCGTCATGAGGATGCCGAGGCTCTGGGGGTCCTCGTGATGGATGGCCCGCAGCAGTTCCAGACCCGACAGCCCACCGGGCATGTTCAGATCCGTGAAGATCACCGGGAAGTGCTTCTCATGCACCAGGGTCAGGGCCTGGGCGCCCCCGTCCGCGCCCTCGGCGGCATATCCCTGATCCTGCAGGGCTTCCACCAACAGGTCCCGCAGATCAGCTTCGTCATCCACGATGAGGATCGGGATGGGTTGGGGAAGAGGCACGCCAGCTCCAGGTACGCGAACCTCATCGGACCGGGAGGGGGAGGAGGCAAGTTTCGGAGCAGATGTAGGGAGTCTCCAGACTGCCTTACTGCACCGCCTCCGCCTCCACGACGAGCTGCCTCTCGCGGACGAGGAGCCGCGCCAGGCCGCCGGGCTGGAGCTGGCCCTGGAGGACCAGGCGGGACAGGGGGTTGACCACCATCTGCTGGATGAGCCGTTTGAGGGGGCGGGCACCGAATTGGGGATCAAAACCCTCGGCGGCCAGCCAATCCAGGGCTTCCTCCGGCACTTCCAGGCTCAGGCGCTGGGCCTGGAGCAGGGCCTCCACCCGCTTGAGCTGGATGCGGGCCACGGCCTTCATGTCCTCCCGGCTGAGGGCGCGGAAGATCACGACTTCGTCCAGGCGGTTCAGGAACTCGGGCCGGAAGTGGGCATGGAGGGCGATCTGCACGGCGGCTTCGGCCTTCGAGGCGTCGCCCCCCGCGTCGAAGATGGCCTGACTGCCCAGGTTGGTGGTCATGAGCACCACGGTGTTGCGGAAGTCAACGGTGCGCCCCTGGCCATCCGTGAGGCGGCCGTCCTCCAGCACCTGCAGGAAGAGGTCGAAGGTGCGGGGGTGGGCTTTTTCCATTTCGTCCAGGAGGATCACGGCGTAGGGGCGGCGCCGGATGGCCTCCGTGAGGCGGCCGCCCTCCTCGTAGCCGATGTAGCCGGGCGCGGCGCCGATGAGGCGGGTGGCGTCCGCTTCGTGGGTGAACTCGCTCATGTCAATGCGGACCAGGGCGTTCTCGTCGTCGAAAAGAAACTCTGCCAGGGCCCGGGCCACCTCCGTCTTGCCCACACCGGTGGGGCCGAGGAACAGAAAGCTGCCGATGGGCCGCTTGGGATCGCCCAGGCCCGCGCGGTTGCGACGCAGGGCATCGGCGATGGCTATCAGAGCTGGCTCTTGTCCCACCACCCGCTCGGTGAGGCGGGCCTCCATCTTGAGCAGCTTTTCCACCTCGCCTTCGAGGATGCGGTTCACGGGGATGCCGGTCCAGCGGCTCACGATGGCGGCGATGTCCGGCTCCCCCACCTCCAGGCGCAACATGGCGCTTTCTCTGGGTGAGGTTGCCGTCAGTTGTTTTTCCAACGCCGGGATTTCGCCGTATTCCAATCGGGAGGCGCGCTCGTATTCGCCCTTGACCTTGGCCTGCTCCAGTTCGATGCGCAGATCGTCCAGCTTCTTCTGGATCGCACGGGCCCCTTCGATGACCTTCTTTTCGTTCTCCCACTGGGCCCGGAGCCTGGACAGCTCCTCGTTCAGGGCCCCCAGCTCTTTTTCGATCTCGGCCAGCCGCGCACGGCTGGCCGCATCCTTTTCCTTCGTCAGGGAATGGCGTTCCAGCTGCAGCTGCATCTCCCGGCGCTCCCGCACGTCGATCTCCGTGGGCCGGCTATCCAGCTGCATGCGCACGGCGCTGGCGGCCTCGTCCATGAGATCCACGGCCTTGTCCGGCAGGAAGCGATCGGCGATGTAGCGGTGGCTCAGCTGAGCCGCGGCCACCAGGGCCGCGTCCTGGATGCGCACACCGTGGTGCAGCTCGTAGCGCTCCTTCAGTCCCCGCAGGATGGAGATGGCGTCCTCCACGCCGGGCTCCGCCACGAAGACCGGCTGGAAGCGGCGCTCCAGGGCGGCATCCTTCTCGATGTGCTTCCGGTACTCGTCCAGGGTCGTGGCGCCGATGCAGCGCAGCTCGCCCCGGGCCAGGGCCGGCTTCAGCAGGTTGGCGGCGTCCATGCCGCCGGACACGGCCCCGGCGCCCACCAGCAGGTGGAGTTCGTCGATGAAGAGCACGACCTGGCCCTCGGCCTTTTCCACCTCCTGGATGACGCCCTTCAGGCGCTCCTCGAACTGCCCCCGGTACTGGGTGCCCGCCACCAGGGCGCCCATGTCCAGGCCCATGACGCGCAGGCCCTTCAGGCTTTCCGGAACATCGCGCTTCTGGATGCGCTGGGCCAGGCCCTCCACGATGGCGGTCTTGCCCACGCCGGGCTCGCCGATGAGCACGGGGTTGTTCTTGGTGCGCCGCGAGAGCACCTGCAGCACCCGGCGGATCTCCTCGTCCCGCCCGATGACGGGGTCCAGCTTTCCTTCGGCGGCCAGGGCCGTGTAGTCCTTCGAGTACTTCTCCAGGGCCGCGAATTTCTCCTCGGCCTTTTCGTCCTCCACCTTGGAGCCCTTGCGGCCCTCGCGGATGGCGGCCTCCAGGGTCTTCCGGTCCAGGCCGAAGCGCTCCAGCACCTTCTTGGCGTCCGTGTGCGCGTTGGCCAGGGCCAGGAGGAGGGCATCCGTAGCAAGGAACCTGTCCCCCAGGCCCCGCCCCGTGTCGCTGGCCACCTCCAGGAAGTGCCGGAAGGCGCCGCCCACCTGGGGTTCGGCACCGCCCACGGCCCGGGGCAGTTTGGCGATGAGCTCCTCGGCCGCTTCACTCAGGCCCTGCAGGGATTCCGGGTTCAAGCCGGCCCGTTCGAGCAGGGAGTACAGCCCGGCCTCGGTTGCCAGCAGGGCCCCGAAGAGATGCTGGGGCACCAGCTCTGGATGCTGGTCCTGGACCGCCCGCTGCCGAGCCGCCACCAGGGTGTCGTTGGCCTTTTGGGTAAAGGGAAGGAGGGACATGGAGCGCCTCGGCATTTAGGATGATTCAAATATGATGTATATGCACTAAAATTTTCTTCAAAAATTTTAGTGGTCCGGGATCTTAATCCTAAATAATTTGCGAGCGCCGCTGCATCCGACCCCTTCCCAGGGCAGGAAGGGCGCTTGTTTTTCATATTATTAGTATTGAGTCTCAATCAAAAACAACCCATCCTGATCCGCAACCCAGTCCCCAGGAGGTGCTATGCGCACATTGCTGCTTGCCGCACTTGTGGCCCTGCCATCGGCCGCCAGCCCAGCGATCAAGGCCAAGGTGGATGCCGTGAACGATGCCTTCGCCGCCGCCATGGTTCAGGGCGATGCGGCCGCCGTGGCCGCCTTCTACACGGAGGACGCCCAGCTGATCTTCTTCAAGGGCACCACCCTGAAGGGCCGGGCCGCCATCCAGGAGTTCATGACCGGGATGATGAAGGGTATGAAGGTGAAGTCCATGAAGATCATCTCCGAGGAAATCCACCCCATGGGTGAGACGCTCCTGGACCAGGGGCACTACGAGATGATCAGCGAGGCTGATGGCAAGGTCGACACCTCCAGGGCACGCTACATCCAAGTGTTCAAGAAGGGCAAAGGCGGGAAGCTCCTGCTGTTCCGCGACTGCCCCTTGCCTGACTAGTCCTGGCGCATCTGAAGCTGCTGGAGGGCCTGGAAGTAGGCGGGATCGAGCCTGCCACCCTGCGCGGCGGTGGCGTAGGAAGGGACAGACGGCGTGAGACGGTAGGCCACGGCCGTGGTCCCCAGGGCCTCGTCGCGGTAGACCGCCACCACCTTGGTGGGCAGCTTCTGGGGGCCGGATTCCTCCAGGATGACGTAGCGCGGAGCGACGATGCCGTCCACGCCCTCGATCCCCGTGGTCCAGCTCATGTTCATGGCCTGGGCAGATTCCTGCATCTGCCGGATGACGACCTGGGGATCCTTTCCGCTCATCATGGCCTGCATCATCTCGCTGGCCATCTCCTCGTCGTTCTTCTTGCCGCCCTTGGTCTTCTTCAGGGCATTGAGTTCGGCTCCGCTCAGGACGCGCTTGCCACGGGCGAAGTGGGCGACCACCTTGTCGGGGCTGTCCGGGGTCCGGAACACGGCCAGATCCGGGTGGCTCGCGGCGAAGCTGTAGCTGGATCCGGGGTAGAGTCCGGTTCCAAGACGCTGGGCGTCCGGGCTCCGGCTGGGAACGAGGCCGGACTTGGAGCCTTCATCTGAAATCCCCCCCCGACCGGCAAGGCGGCGCAGCTGGGGATCGTTCACCGAGCGGGCCAGGTCCGCCGCCGCGCTTCGCACGGCGGGATAGGGGCTCTCCAGACCCGCGGCGGCCAGGGGCGCGTCTTCCGCCGAGGCCCAGCGGCCAAGGCGTCGCAGGGCGAAGGCGGCCAGTTCGGGCAGCTGGCCCCGGGCGGCCACGCGGAGCACCCGGCGCTCCGGATCTTTCCCACCCAGCTCGATCACCAGCAGTTCCTGGTAGAGGGCCCGCTCCAGCTGGGCCTGCAGCTCATCGCAGGCAGGACCTCCGCGGCCCTGGCACTCTTTTTCAAAGCGGGCCATCACGGGACGGATGTCAGGGGCCGGGGCGGGACCTCGGGGGATCCACGTCAGCAGGAGGACACTCAACATGGGGATCATCACTTCCTCCCTTTCCCGTCGTTCTGGCGGGCATCGGCGGCGCGCTGGGCACGCTCCAGCAGGTCGGCGATCTGCCTCGCCCGGTCTTCCGAGCCATAGACATTGGCGGGCGTGATCTTGAGGCTGGGATCCAGGCGGTAGGTGGCGGTGGTCCCCTCCTCCTTGCATTTCTTCGCCAGCTCGTTGATGGCCTTCTCCAGGACTCGGATCCCCGCCTCGTAGGCCTTCACTTCATCTGCGGCCACGAATTCCGGCCGGCCGAGGAACCCCTTGTTCTTGGCGCCCAGATCGCGGCAGGTGCGCTGGTGCGAAGCCTCATGGGCCTTCATGAAGGCCAGGACGACGCCGCAGTAGCGGGCCTTCATGGCCTTGTCGTCGTAGGGCTGGATGGTGGTCTTGCCGTCAGCGCCCTTCACGTAAAACACCAGCTGGCAGTTCTCAGGGTTGGTGCCCATGGTGGGCTCTCCCGCGCCCCCGCCTCCACCGGAAGGGGTTTTCTGCCAGGTGTTGAAGGCATTCAGCACCCGGTTCTGGAGGTCCGTCACATCCGAGGCCGAAAGCTGGTAGGACGACCATGGGGAGTACTCGCGGAACTTGTCCCGCAGCCATTCCTGCTCCTTGAGCTCCTGCAGGAGCCTCGGCAGGTCCTCGCAGCGGTCGCAGGTCTGCGGGTAGCCCTGCTGGGCAAAGAGCCCCGGGGCCTGGAGCAGGAGCAGGGGCAGGAGAAGGGCGACGGGCTTCATGGCGGGGTCCCGGAATCGAGGGCGCGGAAGGAGAGCATCTCCAGCGCCAGGAGGTTGAAACGGGCGGTGCGGTCGGAGGGGTTGAGGGTCAGGGCCCGGCGGAAGGCGGTGGCGGCCCCTGGCACGTCGCCGACATCCTTCCGGGCGGCGCCCAGGTTGTTCCAGGCGAGGGCGGACTGGGGCGCCTTGCGCACGGTGTCGGTCCAGAGGGCCACCTCGTCGCACCAGAGATCCACTCGGCGGGCCGAGCACCAGCCCGCGGCGAGAACCAGCACGGTCGTCGAAAAGGCCACCAGGCGCCGAGGCACAGAGACTCCATGCAGGCGGGGCCAGAGTCCGCCCAGCAGGAGGCTCGGACCGACCCAGGCCAGGTACAGGTGGCGTTCCGTGATCAGGTCCCGGCGGGACAGCACGGAATGAGTCGGCAACAGGGCGAGGAGCACCCAGGCCGCAGCTAGCGCCACCAGGGGTGTGGACCGTCGCCCCCGCACCACGAGTCCGGCCAGGAGCAGCGCCAGGCCGAGTCCCAGGGCCACCCGCAGCCAGGTCAGCTCCGGGGCGGAGTGGACCAGGGAGAGGGCCCAGGGGCGGACCCAGAGGCTGAGGGATTCCGGCAGGGCCACGAGGTTCAGGGCCAGACTGGCGAGGGGACCCCGCAAGTCCAGAGCGTAGGCCGATAGCTCGCGATAGCGGGGCAGGTTGAGCAGCAGAGCACCCAGCAGACCGGCCAGGAAGACGTAGGGGAGCGTGGGTCGGAACGCGGCGCGCAGCGATCCGCCAGGGGCTTCGCGAGTGGCCTCCCAGGCCAGCAGCAGCAGCGGGAAGACCAGGGCGGTCTCCCGCGCGAAGACGGCCAGCACGAAGGCCAGCAGGGAGGCGAGGCGCCAGGAGCCCTGCCTTGCGCCTCCCTCCCGGGCCCGCTCGTGGCCGAGCAGGGCGCCGAGGAGCAGTGCCGAGGAGAGCAGGATGGAACGGCCCGACAGGTAGGCCACGGCCTCGGCATGGGCGGGCTGGAGGGCGAAGATCAGGGCGGCCAGGAGGGAGCCCGGGCCCTCGCCGAGCCGCCGGCGGGCGAGGGCGAGGACCTCAAGAGCCACGGCGGCGTGCAGGGCCAGGTTCGTCAGCAGGAAGCCCCCCGGTCGGAGGCCCCAGAGGGCGTGATCGGCGAAGTAGCTGGCCCTCAGCAGCGGACGCAGGCCCCAGGCCAGGCGGTCGAGGAAGGCTGCCGAGGAAGAGGTGGCGGGATCGTAGACCAGGTTCGGGTAGTCGTCGAAGCGGAAGCCGCCCCCTAGGATTCCTCCCCAGGTGGCCCCCAGCACGGCCAGCAGGATCAGGGCGGCCCAGGGCTGGCGCCGAAGCACGGGGGACGGTGAGGGGTCGGACATGGGTGGAGGCATTCTGCGTCCTGGCACCGGGGAAGTCCAGGGTACCTGGGCGTCCGCCGAATGCGACCGCCGACCCGCTCGCATCTTCCTTGCGTGGACCGGTCTCCGTTGCAATGCTCATGACCATGTCCTGGATACGGCTCTTACTCCATCTTCGGGCCAGGATCACCCTCCTGGTGGTCATCGTGCTGGCTCTGGTGCTGGGGGTGACCGGCGTCATGGTGAACTGGAAGATCGAGCAGCAGACCCGGGAGGCCCTGACCGAGAAGATGGTACTGGCCTCCCGGGCCGCGGCGGCCGCCGAGGTCGTCATCCACGGATTGCAGGGCGCGCGCCCCGCCGCGGATGTCCAGGCCTTTGCCGAGCACCTGCGCCTGGATACGAAGGTGGACTACGTCACCGTCATGGACATGAAGGGGATCCGCCTCTCCCATCCCAACCCCGCCCAGATCGGGGCCCGGTTTGCCGGAGGCGACGAAGCGGATGTGTTCCTGGGGCGCTCGTACGTCTCCGCCGCCCGCGGCACTCTCGGCCTCTCCTTGCGCGCCTTCTCGCCGGTGCTGGACCCTGGGGACGGCCACCAGATCGGCGCCGTGGCGGTGGGCAACCTGGTGACAGGACTGGACCGTACCGTCGTCAGTGTGCGGAAGCGGGTGGGCCTGGGGGTGTTGATCGGTTTCGGGGCGGGCATCCTGGGGGCGATGTACGTGGCGGGCCGCATCAAGCGGATCCTCCTGGGGATGGAACCCGCGGAAATCGCCACCCTGCTTCAGCAGCGCAGCGCCCTGCTCCAGTCCGTGCGGGAGGGCATCATCGCCGTGGACCGGAACCTCACCATCACCCTGGTGAACGAAGAGGCGGTGCGCCTCTTCGCCCTGGCGGGCATCCACGGGGACCTGGTCGGCCGCCGGCATGATGAGGTGATCCCGCTCACGGGCATGCGGGCCGTGGTGGAAACCGGCGAGCCTCAGTACGACCAGGAAGGGGATATCAACGGGCTGAAGATCCTCAGCAGCCGGGTACCCGTGCTGGTGGACGGGCGCATCGCGGGGGCCGTGGCCACCTTCCGGGACAAGACTGAGGTGAGCCGCCTGGCGGAACAGCTGACGGGCGTGCGCCACTTCGCCGACGCGCTGCGGGCTCAGACCCACGAGTTCATGAACAAACTGCATGTGATCCTCGGTCTAGTGAAGCTGGGGGAGCATGAGCGCCTGAAGGACTATGTGGCAGCCATCGCCGGACGGCTGGACGACGAGGTAGGCTACGTCCTGCAGCGGGTCAAGGATCCGGTGGTGGCGGGCTTCCTCCTGGCCCGTTTCTCCGAAGCCCGGGAGCAGGCCATCCTGCTCGAGCTCGACGCGGACACTGAGGTGCCGAGATGCCCGGGCGAGGCGGAGGCCCACGACATCGTCACCATCGTTGGCAACCTGCTGGAGAACGCGGTGGAAGCCATCGGGGAGTCCCCCTCCCGGGAGATCCACCTTGGCCTTTGGCAGGAGGACGAGTGGCTTCGCATCCGGGTGGAGGACAGCGGACCCGGACTGCCTGAGGGGGAGCCTGCACGCCTCTTCGAGCGGGGCTTTTCCACCAAGGGGGAGAACCGGGGCTATGGCCTGTGGCGCGTTGCCCGGAGCGTGGAGGCCCGAGGGGGCCAGCTCCGGGCCCGGAGCCGGGTGGGCGGGGGGGCGATCTTCGAGGCCTCCCTGCGTCTCTTCCCGGGGGAGGTAGTTCCGTGATTCGAGTGGTGCTGGTGGAAGACGATCCCATGGTAGCGGAGCTCAACCGCATTTATGTGGAGCGCGTGGCGGACTTCAAGGTGGTGGCCTCCACCCGCAGTGCCGCCGAGGGACTGGTGGCCCTGCAGGCCCAGCCCGTAGACCTGCTGCTGCTGGATATCTTCATGGCCGGACAAACCGGCATGGACCTGATGGCCGAGATCCGTCGCCTGAACCTCGAGGTGGACGTCATCTTCGTCACCGCCGCCCGGGATACCCGGACCATCGACCGGGCCCTCAAGCTGGGTGCGGTGGACTACCTCATCAAGCCCTTCGAGTTCGAGCGCCTTCAGCAGGCCCTGGAGGGCTACCGCGAGACCCACCGACTCATGGGAACGGAGCAGTCCCTGAGCCAGAGAGAACTGGACGCCGCTCTCAGCCGCAGGCCCCGGGAGGCCCCGGGGGACATCGAACTGCCCAAGGGCCTGGATCGGGCCACCCTGGGCCGGGTCGGCCAGGCCATTCGCGCGCTGCCCGGGGACACCCCCTGGTTCACCTCAGAGGAATTGGCCGGGCAGGTGGGGATCAGCCGGGTCTCCGTGCGGAAATACCTGGAGTACCTCTGCGGGCTGAAGGTGCTGCGGATGGAGCCAGGCTATGGGGGCATGGGCCGGCCCGTGCACCGGTTCCGGCTGCAGAAACTCATGCTGGATGACCTTCTGCGCTTCCTTTAGTTCCAATAGTCCGAATCAACTTCCGAATGGAGCGTTTGATCGAAAGCTCAGATCACCATGGGGTCAACTCTCGGAGATCACATGGTGAAGCGGGCTGCATCCAAGCTGTACAACTGGGTCGCGTTGATGATCATCCTCGGGGCGGTGCTGGGGCACTTCTATCCCGCCGTCGCCGTGAAGATGCAACCCGTGGCCGATGGTTTCATCAGCCTCATCAAGATGCTGATCCCCCCGGTCATCCTCTGCAGCGTGGTGCTGGGGATCGCCGGCTCGGGCAGCATCAAGAAGGCCGGCCGGGTCGGAGGCAAGGCCCTGCTGTACTTTGAAGTGGTCAGTACCCTGGCGCTGGTGATCGGCCTGGTCATGGCCAACGTGTTCGGGCCCGGCCGGAGCTTCCACGCCGATCCCTCCAAGCTGGACCCCAAGCTTGTGGCTGGATATGTCGCCCAAGCGCAGCACATGACCCTTTCAGAGCACCTCCTGAAGATGATCCCGAAGACCATGTTCAGCGCCTTCACCGAAGGCGACATCCTCCAGGTGCTGCTGATCTCCGTGCTGCTGGGCTTTTCCGTGGCCGCCCTGCATGAGAAGTACAAGGCGCCCATCATCGGCCTGCTGGAGAACCTCAGCAAGATGTTCTTCGGTGTCATGCACCAGATCCTGTACCTCGCGCCGCTGGGCGCCGGCGCGGCCATCGCCTACACCATCGGCAAGTTCGGCCTGAAGTCCCTGGTGCCCATGGCGCAGCTCATCTTCCTCTTCTACGCCACCTGTGCCCTCTTCATCTTCGTCGTCCTGGGAATCATCGCTCGGATTGCCGGCTTCAACATCTTCAAGGTGGTGGGCTACATCAAGGACGAACTCTTGCTGGTCATGGCCACCAGCTCCTCTGAGTCCGCGCTGATTCCCCTCATGGAGAAGATGGAGAAGCTGGGCCTATCGAAATCCATCGTCGGGCTGGTGATCCCCACGGGCTACTCCTTCAATCTTGACGGCACCAACATCTACATGACTCTGGCGTCGCTCTTCATCGCCCAGGCCCTGGGCATCGAGCTCACCCTGGGGCAGCAGATGGGCATCCTGGTGGTGGCCATGATCACGAGCAAGGGCGCGGCCGGCGTCACCGGCTCCGGCTTCATCACCCTGGCCGCCACCCTGGCGGTGGTGCCAGGGATCCCCGTGGCCGGCATGGCCCTCATCCTGGGGATCGACAAGTTCATGTCCGAGGCCCGCGCCATCACCAACCACATCGGCAACTGCATCGCCGCCGTGGTGATGGCCAGCTGGGAGAAGGAACTGGATTGGGACAAGTTCCACGCCACCCTCGGCCGGCGGGAAACCCCGGCCTCCCTGGTCGAGATCCCCAAGCTGGCCACTGAGGTCGAGTGAACAGCCTTTATCGCGCTTGATTCGGTGCCATCAGAAACAAATCACGAATGACGAAGGCTTGTGCGGCGCCAATCGCCGCGCAAGCCTTCGTCAATATCAAATTCCAACCAGGGATTTGACTCTACAATTCGACCAGGACCCACCAGGCCTTCCGGTAGTCCATTGATCACGGAGTGAACCCATGAAGACTTTCATCCTCAAGACGGACCCCCTCACGGGCGAGGATTACAACGATGTCTTCCTCCGCGGCCGCCAGCTCCTCGCGGATTCCCATCTGAACAAGGCCTCGGCCTTCACCAAGGAGGAACGCCTGGCCCTGGGTCTGGACGGCATGCTCCGTTCCGGCGTATCGAGCCTCGCGACCCAGGCGGAGCGGGCCTACGAGGCCTACCAGCGCAAGCCCGACGACCTGGAGCGCTACATCTACCTGTCAGGCCTCCAGGACCGCAACGAGGTCCTCTTCTACCGCCTGCTCCTGGACCACCTGGAGGAGATGGTGCCCATCGTCTACACCCCGACCGTGGGGCAGGCCTGCATCGAGATGAGCCACATCCAGCGGCGCTACCGGGGCCTCTACATCACCACCGACAATATCGCCAACATCGACCAGATCTTCCAGGGGCTTTCCCAGCCCATGGTGAATCTCATCGTGGTGACCGATGGCGAGCGCATCCTCGGCCTCGGTGATCTCGGGTCCGACGGCATGGGCATTCCCGTGGGCAAGGTGAGCCTCTACGTCGCGGCTGGCGGTGTCCACCCGGCTGTTTGCCTGCCCATCAGCCTCGATGTGGGCACCAACAACCAGCGCCTCCTCAACGATCCCCTCTACCTGGGCATCCGCAAGCCCCGCCTGCGCGGTGTGGAGTACGAGGAGATGGTGGAGAAGTTCATCCTCGGCGTGCGGCGCAACTTCCCCGGAGCCCTGCTGCAGTGGGAGGACTTCGCCAAGCAGACCGCCTTCAAGAACCTCGATCGGTACCGGGAGCGCATCCTCTCCTTCAACGATGATATCCAGGGCACCGGCGCCACCGCCCTGGCGGCTCTGATGACCGCCATGCGCACCAAGAAAAGCCGGTTCCAGGATGAGCGCTACGTGATCGTGGGCATGGGTCAGGCGGGCACCGGCATCGCCATGAACATCCGCGCCATGCTGAAGGAAGAGGGCCTGTCGGAGGAGGAGGCCCGCAAGCGCATCTTCGCCGTGGACATGCAGGGCCTGCTCATCGAAGGCGATCCC
>JANYLR010000010.1 GCA_025363715.1 Holophagaceae bacterium
CCGCGCGAGGGGTGCCGGGCGAGCGAGGCGAGGAAGGCGAGTGGCAGCGTAGCGGGTACTACGCGAAACGAGCCTGACGCAGCATGGCGACGCCCGCCACCCCTCGCCCGAAGGGATGAAGCCAGCCGGGCGCCCCGCGGCGTCAGGTCCCTTGAACAACGAACCACGTTGCCCTGCGGGCCCTTCCCTCTCGGTATCGCCTGCGGCGATACGCGAGACAAACTGATATCTGCGGTGCATCCCGGCTGGCGCCATCGCGGCGTTGTCGGGTTTTGTTAGGCACTCTTAGATCACCTCCAGTCCCAGCATCCGGTCCACGCCTTCGATCTTTCGGGTACGACCGGCACCCTGGCCCCCGATAAGCAGGCGGCATCCGGCGGGCAGGCGCTCCTGCAGGTCCAGGAGCAGCTTGCGGGTCGTCTCCCCCGAGCTCTGGATAGAGAGGCTCACGGCCACCCGGTCCACCTTCAGGGCCTTGGCTGCTTGGGCGATGCTGGCCACGGGCAGGTCTACGCCCAGCAGCTCGGTGCGGGTCCCCTGGGCGGCGTAGGCCAGGGCCGCCATGAGCAGGCCCAGTCGGTGGCGCTCGCCGGGCAGGGTGCACAACATGACGCAGCCGTGCCCGGGCTCGGTCCTGCACCTCAGGCGAAGTTCCCGCAGCAGGTCCTCCAGCACCTCCGTGACCAGGTGCTCCTGCTGGATGCCGAGGCTGCCGTCGGCCCAGGCCATGCCCACCCGATCCAACAACAGGGCCACCACCTGCTGGAGGAAGGGCCTGAGCCCCAGCTCGTCCAGGGATTCCCGGAGGAGGAGGCGCATGCGGTCTGTGTCCATGGCGGTGACCGCCTCGAACAGGGCTGACACCTGGGGGACATCCGTGGGGATGAGCAGCCGCCTCAGCGCGGATTCACCGGCTTTGGCCACCACCGATGGGCGGTGGCCCTGGGCGACGGCCTCGGCCATGAGCCTCAGGCGATGCAGATCCTGCTGCTGGTAGCGCCGATGGCCGGAAGGCAGGCGCACGGGCACGGGAAACCCGTAGCGACGCTCCCAGACGCGGACCACGTCCGCTGAAAGGCCCGTTTCTGAACAGATATCCCCGATGCTCAAGAGCTCCGACGCGACCTTGACCATGACCCCACCTCATGGATCATGATAGATGTTCCAACATAAGTGTCTAGATAATTAATTAGACTAACGCGTCAGATCGACTCTACTGGGATGGTGGGCGGAACCCCCGGAGAACCTTACAGAGCGACTACGGTGGCCTTGAGTTCATCAAAACCCTGATCACTGGTGCAGGTGACCACCACGGCGCATTGGCCGGGCTGACTGGGAGGCAACTGGACCTCGCCCGTGAAGAAGCCATCTGTGCCGGTCCGGCCTGACAACAGACCGGTGGCCTTCTTGAGGCTGGAGACCAGCTTCACGGCGATTTCGGCCTCCGGCACCGGGCTTTGGCTCTGGCACAACCGGGCCCGGACCTGCACCCGGAAGAGGCTGCCAAAGGTGGGCTTCATGGGCTGGTCCAGGACCAGTTCCAGGGTGTCCACGTCCCCTTCCAGCTGGAGGAATTCCAGAATCGCCTGATCCAGAGGGCGGTCGTTGAAGGCCTGCTGCTCCATGACATCCGGCGGTGTGAGGTCGTACTTCCCGTTCTTGATGTCCCGGATGATGGCCCGGTGCTGCTCGTCCATGCGGCTCTGGATGGTTGATTCGGAGACCGGGGAACTGGTCAGCAGATCCTCGTAAGAGGAGCGGTAGCTGTCCAGGATCTCGCCGCCCACGTAGATGAGCGTTTCGATTCTGGGGTTGGACATGCCCTTGTCTTCCGTCTGGACATGGAAGACTCGGTTCCCGTGCCGCACATCAGTGTTGTAGCCGGTGATCATGAGGGGAACCTGGGGAACGAGGTGGCTGGACGCTGCATGCGCCTACCGTTGCAATCTTCCCGCCAGATCCGGCATGACTTCCCAGGCGATCTCACGCAGCACCTGATCACCCATGCGGGCCACCACAGCCTTGACCAGGGCATCCACCAGCACGGGGTCCGCAAGCATGGCCTGGACCACGGCCCGGGCCTGTTCGGCGCTCACGGCAGCCGACTCAACGGAAACAGGGGTGGGCTGACCGGGGACGGCAGGGACCTGACCATCTGCGGCAGGCGCCGAGACTTCGGGAATCACCAGTGCTTCGGGTGCCTGGGGGATCGGCACGGGCACATGAACCTCGGGCGTGACCTCGTGAACAGCCTCATGTGCCGATCCGTGAAACGCCAGGCCCGCGGCCGCAGCCACTCCAGCGACGCCAAGCAGGGTGGACGCAGCAGGCAGGTGCGAGAAGGAATCCTCTGGTTCAGCCGCCATATGGGCCGCGGGCTCGGGAACCACCGGCTCTTCCACCGCTGGGCTGGCGGATGGGAAATCGAAATCCGTGGACAGGGTTTCCAGTTCTTCCAGACCGGAAAGGGTGACCAGGTGGTCCTCCTCCGCGGGAACCGGCGTAGGTACCGTTTCCACCACGAGCACCGGCACCGGAAGTGGCAAGGGCTCGGGTTCCGGCAGGGCCTCCGCCAGAGTCGGCTCCTCCGGCAGGGGCTCCCCCCCCAGTTCGTGCAGACTTTCGAGATCCAGTTCCTCCAGCTCGAGATGGACTTCCGGCAGGGCCGGAACGGAAGGCAGGGTCTGGACTGGTTCTTCGGGCCAGAGGTCCTCGGCGGTCAGCACGAGGAGATCCTCCTCATGCATGGGCAGGTCGAGCACCAGGTCGGTCAGATCGTCGGGCTCGTCCACAGCCGGGGGTTCCGGGGTCGGGGCTTCAGGCTCCGACACGGCCACAGGCTCAGGGCGGAATTCCGGCAGGGCCGCCTCAGCGCGCTTGATCAGGTCCTGGGCGGGCGTCGCGGGCACCGTGCTGAAGGGGGAGGGCCCCACGGGCACCGGCGTGGCCAGCAGGGCCTTCACGCGATCGCCCAGCTCACGCAGTTCGATGGGTTTCTTGAGAAAACCCTGGATGGGCGCCTTCGCCAACTTGGCGGGATCCACCGGATCAAGCACGCCCGCCATGAGGGCGATGGGCATGCGGGCCGTTTCCTCCATGGCCCGGAGCCGCGTGAGCAGGGTCCAGCCATCCATGCCGGGCATGGCCGTGTCCACCAGGGCCACATCGAAGCGCTCGCCCCGGGCGATGCGATCCAGAGCTTCCGCGGCCGAGTCCACACAGGTCAGTTCCACATCCGTGGGAGCCAGGAGGGATTCGGCAATCCTGTGAATGCTCGGATTGTCGTCCACGAGGAGGAGACGGGACATCGGAAACCTCGGGAAGCCGGAAGGAAGTACGAGTGGCTGGGCACAACGCTACCAGAAATGTGCACTTCGAACGCAATGGATCGAATCAGTGCAGCAGCTTCCTGAGAATCCTGACCCGTTCGACCTCCACGAGCCGGACCAGCAGGAACCGGTCTCCCACCCAGATCCAGGCGGTGCCGAGGGGCTCCCGGAGCGCCACTTCGGGCCCCCGGGGCAGCCAGCCCTTGACCGACGCGCGCAGGCCCAAAGCCGAGCGCCACTCGGACCGGTAGGATTCGGAGAGGGTCTGGCGCTGCCGTTCCGGCGGCAGGGCGCTTTCGTTCCAGCGCTGATCCCACGCATCGAAGGCGCCGTTCTCTCGCCAGGCCCAGGCAGCGTCCCAGGCGGGCCAGGGCAGCGCGTCCGCGACCACCTCTGTCCACTCCGCCTTCGCCAAGGGACTGGTCCAGCGGAGCATGCCCTCCTGGGGCGCCGGGGCCACTAGGGCCATTCGTCGGGGCGGATGGGCATTCAGCAGGCCGGCTCCGGCGGCCTGCCGGCGCCACCGGCCGCCCTCCAGGGCCCAGGCCGTCCAGCCCTGGACGCCGCCGTGCCAGAGGCGATCCCCCTGGGGCATCCACAACCGGTCACCGACGTGCCAGGGGAGTTCGACGCGCGAACCGGGCAGGTCCTGGCCATCCTCCGACAGGGCCTCAACCTTGGTGGCAAGGCCCTTGGGCGCGGCTGGCAGGCCCGGTTCATCCCAGGCGGCTAGAGTCGCGTTGCCGGGTTCCCCGTCGCAGGGGAGGGCACTGAGCAGCAGCCGCGACTCGCCGCGGGCCTCAGCAGGTTCGAAGAATCCGATGAGCGCACTCCGGCCATCCCAACTGAAGCGGCTCCAGGGACCGGATTGCGAGGACCATAGGACGCGGCCTTCGGGCACCTCCAGCAGACGGGTCTCGAAGCGGGAGGCACCCATTTGCAGCGTCACCAGCAGGCGGTTGGCCTTGAGGGGATCCAGCCGCGCGGAGCAGAGGGGCGCGTCGAAGCGGTAGTGCCGCCACTCGAGTCCGCGCCACAGCACCACTTCGCTGCGGCCGCCGGGGCCGTTCAAGGCCAGGCCCAGGTCTCCGAGGTAAGGCGACGCCGGCTCCCAGGGGGTGCCGAAACCCCCTTCGTAGGGCCAGGCCTCGGCCTGGTCCGGGTCCCGCGTGCCCTGGAACCGCGGCGCCCAACCATCCACCAGGCGGAACTCTGCCAGGGATTCAAAGCCCCCTAGGCTCATGATCGCCGGCGATTCCACCGCCGCGACTCCGCCGGCACTGACTGGACGCGGCGCCTGCACCACCGCGAAGAGCAGCAGCATGGCGGCGATGAACAGGCTGGCGATGATGTACCGTTGGGGGATCACAGGGTACCCGGGGCGTTGCTCCATCATGCCCCATCCCCGGTGGGAGGCCTGATCCCAGATGAAGCAGAAACCCGCCCTGGAAACCGAACTGAAACTGCGCATCCCCGCCACGGGCCCCTACCGGCCCCTGCTGGAGACCCTGGGCTTCCGCGAGGTCCTGCCTGCGCAGCCCGAAGTCAGCGTGCTCTGGGACCGCCAGGGCGAGCTTCGGGCGACGGGCTCCGCGCTACGAACCCGGGCCTTCGCTGGACAGTCCCGCCTAACCTGGAAGGGCCCCAGGGTGCCGGATGCCATCCTGAAGATCCGTCCCGAACTCGAAACCGGTGTGGTGGACCTTGAAACGCTGGAGGCCATCCTTCGCGCCCTCGGTTTCGAGCCCGTGATGCGCATGGAGAAAGTGCGGGCCGTGTGGGAGCGGGCGGAGCTGGAGGCCTGCCTCGACGAAACGCCCTTCGGTTGCTACCTGGAGCTGGAAGGCGATCCCCAGGCCATCCGTGTGGCCATGGAGGGACTGGGCCTCGCCCCCGACCGCGCCGAGCCCCGCAGCTACCCGGAGCTGTACCAGGCCCACGGGCTGAGCTAAGGAAATAGAAAAGCTGGAACACAGAGGTCGCAGAGGGCAACAGAGGACACAGAGAAAAACCCTCTTTTGATCTTCCTCTGTGCCCTCTGTGGGATTTCTGTGTCCTCTGTGTTCCGCCTTTGATCTTTAGACCTTCAACACCCGCTCCAGATCCTCGATGAGGTCCTGCACATCCTCCACGCCCACACTGAGGCGCAGCAGGTTGTCGTTGATGCCCAGACGTTGACGGTCGGCTTCGGGCACGCTGCCATGGGTCATGCTGGCGGGGTGGCAGACCAGGCTTTCCACGCCGCCGAGGCTTTCGGCCAGGGCGAACACCTTGAATGACGAGGCCATGCGCCGAGTGCGCTCCGCATCGCCCGTGTCGAAACTGACGATGCCCGAAAAGCCCTTCATCTGCTGTTTGGCCAGGGCGTGCTGGGGATGGGACTCCAGGCCGGGGTAGTAGACGGCCTTCAGGTCCTTGCGGTCCTCCAGCCAGCGGGCGATGCGCAGGGCGCTGGCGTTGTGGCGCTCCATGCGCAGGTGCAGGGTCTTGGTGCCCCGCAGGATGAGCCAGGACTCCATGGGCGAGAGGATGCCGCCGGCGGCCTTCTGATGGAAGCGCAGGCCCTCCGCGATATCTTCGCGGTTGGTGATGGCGATGCCACCGATGGAGTCGCTGTGGCCGTTCAGGTACTTGGTGGTGGAGTGGAAGACCAGGTCCGCTCCCAGCTCCAGGGGCCTCTGGTTGTAAGGCGTGGCGAAGGTGTTGTCCACGGCCAGCACGGCGTGGCAGCCCATCAGGGTCATCACCTGGCGGACACCCGGGATATCGGTGAGGCCCAGCATGGGGTTGGTGGGCGTCTCCAGCATCACCAGCTTCGTGTTGGGCCGCAGCGAAGCCTTGAAGGCCGCCAGGTCGCCGGTGTCCACCTGGGTATAGCTGATACCGAAGCGGGTCATCACCTTGTCCAACAGGCGGAAGGTGCCGCCATAGACGTTGTCGCCCAGTACCACGTGGTCGCCGCTGGAGAGCTGCTCGAAAATGGCCTGGGTGGCCGCCATGCCTGAGCCGAAGGCCATGCCGTGGGCACCGCCTTCGAGCGCCGCCAGGTTGGCCTCCACAGCGTCGCGGGTGGGGTTGCGCACCCGGGCGTAGTCGAAGCCCTTGTTCTGGCCCAGGCCCTCCTGCACGTAGGTGCTGGTGAAGAAGACCGGCGTCATGATGGCGCCGCTGGCGGGCTCCGGGGACTGGCCGGCATGAATGCAGAGGGTGTCGAAGCGGGCTTCAGGATTCATGGCGCTATCCTTCGGTGAACCCACAGTGTGAGGGGGAGCCGCCATGGGGAAAAGCATTGCCTCCGTTTGCGCGATCTTTATCCTGCTGGCTTGCCAGTCTGACAAACCTGAAGCCCAGGTGCGCAAGGCATTCGAAGCCTGCCGCCAGGCCGTGGAGGCCGGGGATCCTGCCGCCGCCAGCGCACCGCTGGATCCCGCCTTCCAGGGCCCCGAGGGCATGGACAAGGCCACCGCGAGGCTCTTCCTCCTGGGCACCCTGCGACGGGAAAAGGTCGGTGTGACTGTCCTGCGCAACGAAGTCACCGTGCGGGGGAACGAAGCCCTGCAGGAAGTGGACGTGGTGCTCACCGGTCGCAGCGGCGGGCTGCTTCCCCAGGACGCCTCCCACCGCAGCTTCCGCCTGCGCTGGCGAAAGGCGGGAAGCGACTGGAAGCTTATGGAGCTTCAGTCTCTCGACGGCCGCTGAAGGCGCTGCTGGCGCAGACCCAGGCCCGGCTTCAAGGTGCCGAGGGGCAGCTCGGCCAGGAGGGACTCGCGCACCTCGGGCGGCAGGCGCCGTTCCCGCCGCTCCTCTCGCAGCATGGCTTGGAAGGCGCCGAAGGCCAGATACTGGGCGGGTTTCACGCCCTGCTCCTTGCCCGCATCCAGCACGCCCGGCAGCTCCTGGTAGCGCCCCAGGCCATAGAGCGCCACGGTCTTCAGGGCATAGGCCCGGGGGTTGAGGGGATGATCCCGGAGCACGCGATCACAGCGGTCCAGGCTGCCCCTGGGCTGATCCACCAGGCCCTTGGCGGCCTCGTTCAGCAGCTCCGAAGCCTCCAGCTCCGATAGCTTCGGCTGAGCCTTGGCGACCGGAACGGGCCGGGGCGCTTCCTTCGCCGCCGTGGCCCGGCCGACGGAGGGCTTCAACTCGACCTTGGCCTCCGGGGCCGGCGGTGCCTGCGACGAGGCAACGGGGGCCGGCGGCGCTGGTGGCGGGGCGGGCATCATGCCATCCAGAGTGATGATCTTTGGCGCGGCGGGACTCGCCAAGGAGATGAGCTTCGACGCAGTGGGGCTCTTGAACTGGTACCAGGCCCCCGCGCTGAGCGCGGCCAGGGTGGTGGCCACCGCGACCCAGGGCCAGACCGTGCGCCGTTGCCCATGGACTGGAGGGACGATTGGCGGCACTGCCGACCGTGGCATTGCACGGGTGGGCACGCTGCCGGGGAGTCCCGCCCAGCTGGGGTTCATGGCCTCCCGCAGGACCCGCGCCATGGCTTCGGCGTTCTGGAAGCGCTGCTCCGGATCCTTGGCCAGGGCCTTGGCGAGCAGCAGGTGCGCCTGGGGGCTGATGCCCTGAAGCTGGTCGGGCGCCAGTGGGGCTGGTTCCTCGTTCACCAGCCGGTAGAGGATGGTGGCTGTGGTCTCACCCTCGAAGGGCCGTCGGCCCGCCAGGGCCTCGTAGAGGATCACGCCCACGGCGAACAGGTCGCTCCGTGGATCCGGCTGACCGGTTGTGATGTATTCCGGCGCCATGTAGCCGAAGGTGCCCAGCAGCGTGCCCGTGCCGGTCATGTCAGAGCCCGCCACCCGGGCGATGCCGAAGTCCATCACCTTGGCATGGAGGCGCTCGCCTTCGCGTCGGACCCTGATGTTGCTGGGCTTGATATCCCGGTGCAGCACGCCCTTCTGGTGCGCATAGGCCAGGCCATCGCAGACCTGGGCGAGCACGTCCAGGGCCTCGACAGGGGCCAGCACCCGGTCCCGCAGCATGGCTTCCAGATCCACGCCGGGCACGAATTCCATGGCCAGGTAGAGCACGCCTTGGTCCTCGCCGAATTCGTGGATGGTCACCAGGTTCGGGTGGTTCAGGGTGCCCGCGGCCCGGGCCTCCCGGGCGAAGCGCTCCCGGGCTTCAAGCCCCTGGGCCGCCTCCCGGTGGATGGTCTTGAGGGCCACCTCCCGGCCGATGGCGGGGTCCAGGCCCAGGTAGACCTCGCCCATGGCGCCCTGTCCCAGGCGCTTCAGGAGGTCGAACCGGCCCAGCTTCTGCAGCATCTCATCACCTGACTACTTTGGAGCCCAAACCATCCTTCTCGGTTGAAGACCTCAAAGACTTCAGAGTCCCAGGTACTCCATGAATTCGCCATGCTGGTCCATGGGCAGTCGGCAGTTCTGCATCTCCTCCAGCACGATCTGCTGGCAGCGGGGAACCCGCTTCATCTCGGCGGGGGCGATACCCCGCTCCCGGGCCTGGCGGAGGGTCTGCATCACCGCGTCCATGCGCCCCAGCCGGTAGTGGGTGACCAGCAGCAGGGCATGGGCCTTGGCATTCCGGGGGTCGATCTCCAGCGCCTGGAGAAGCTGGTGCTTGGTGGTCTCCAGGATGTCCCGGTGGACTTCGGTTCGGCCATAGGGCCCCGTGCCCGACGGCGCCTTCGCCTCCCGGATCGAGGGCAGCTGCGAGGGCATGGGCCGGTGCATCGGTCCCGAATTGGAGGTCAGGGACCGGTTGCCCAGTCCGGGGCGGGGGGAGGTGGGAACCATGGGGAAGCCCCTTGGTGAGGTGGGGTTCCGCTCCTGGGTAGGTCGCTGGATCCGGTGGGCCACGGTGGGCCGTTCCTGGGCCCAGCGCCAGCTCACGTCCTTGGCGGACCGCAGCACGGTGGCCAGTTCCTCGGCGGTCTGGAACCGGTTGCCCGGATCCTTGGCCAGGGCGTGGTTCAGCACCCCCTGCACGTCCCGGCTGATGCCCTGGAAGGCCGTGGGCGGCAGGGGCACCGGGGTCTCGTGGAGCAGGCGGTAGATCACCGAGCCGGGGCTGGGTCCATCGAAAGGCGGGATGCCCGCCAGGGCCTCGTAGAGGATCACGCCCACGGCGAAGAGGTCGCTGCGGGAATCCGGGCGTCCACTCTGCAGGTACTCCGGCGCCATGTAGTTCACGGTGCCGAAAACCGTTCCTTCGTCCGTCGTATCGGTGTTGATGAGCTTGGCCACGCCGAAATCCAGCACCTTGGCCTGGAGGGTCTTGCCATCCCAGAGCACGCGGATGTTCGAGGGCTTGATGTCCCGGTGGAGGATCTGGTGCCGGTGGGCCACCGCCAGGCCATCGCAGACCTGGGCCAGCACTTCGAGGGTATCCCGGGGGACCAGATTCCCGGACCGGATCAGGGTGCCGAGATCCTCCCCCTTCACCAGCTCCATGGCCAGGTAGAGCACGCCCTGCTCCTCGCCCATTTCGTGGATGGTGACGATGTTCGGATGATTTAGCATGCCGGCGGCGCGGGCCTCTGTGGCGAAGCGCTCCCGGGCCTGGGGCCCCAGGCCCGCAGACGTGTGGATGACCTTGATGGCAACCTCGCGGCCCAGGACCGGGTCCCGGCCCACGTAGACCTCACCCATGCTTCCCTGGCCGAGCAGCCGGACGATTTCGAACTTGCCAAGGCGCGTCAGCACAGGGTTCCCAGACGATGGATGTCCGATCATCCAACGGGCTTGGGTTCCCGTCCAGGCCTTTCTGCTTAGGCTCAGTGCGGCCGGGGGGCTAGGGTAAATCCGGCTTTTCGCGGGCCGCGCTGAGGGATTGAAAAACCGGGGCCTCTTCTCCGGGCTCGATCGGGAATCAACCCTCCAGCGACCTGAGCCAGGCCTCGTCGCGGACCGGGATGCCCAGGGCCTCCGCCTTGATCAGCTTGGAGCCGGCCTTCTCCCCTGCGAGTAGCAGGGTGGTCTTCGGGGACACGCTGCTCGTCACCTTGGCTCCAAGGCGCTTCAACCAGGCCTCCGCCTCCTCCCGGGAAAGCGTGGGCAGGGTGCCCGTCACCGAGGCTCCGTCTCCAAGAGCGCAGGCCCGAAGGGACAAGCGATTGGGAGCACGCTCCGGGGGAGCGTGCGATAGACGGAGGCCACCCCTCCCCTCTATTCGATAATCAAATTTACCAATATATTTGATAATAAATGATTTAATCATTCATGACCCTTGCCAGTGCCCTCTTCCGTCTAGAGAACTCGGATTTGGCTGCTTCTACTGCAGCCTCAGCCTCGACAAGGTTAACAAATGCTTGTTCCACATCTGTTCCGGTAAACATCTCCATCAATTGCGCTAGTTGAACGCTATTCCCACTCATCAATCCAGCGATGTCACCTTTCAGAAGGTTCATCCGATGCTTGCAAACCTGGCCCATCTCGCCCCCTTTACAGGTACAGGTGGCTGTAAAGTTGCTCCCGGTGCGACGAAACACCACTTGATAAGGTTCTGGCTGGCTTCCCTGGATGATGAATTTTAGTTCCATCGATTACTCCTCTCTACTCGTCATTGCTAGTAGCCACCCTTCGTCCTTAATTGGGATCCCAAGATTCTTGGCTTGTGCAAGCTTTGAACCAGCCTCGGCCCCAGCGAGAATGAAATCTGTCTTTTTTGAAACAGATCCGGCTACCTTGGCCCCGAGTTTGACCAACCTTTCTTTTGCTTCCTCCCGGCTCAGGGTTGGCAGCGCACCTGTCAAGACGACAGTCTTCCCAGCCAGAGGATGAATGGCGCCCTCTATGACAGGCTGAGTAGTCTGCGTGAATTGGATGCGGCGCAGCTGAGAAGGGAGCATGGGGTGTTTATTGATGAACTCCATCAAGGTAACCGCAACCCGAGAAGTTCTTTCACTCTTTGATTTCCACTTATCTAGAACAGAAATTTCATTAAGCGAAGCTGACCAAATTCCATCCACTGTTTGGAATGTTTCAACCAAGGACTTCGCTCTTTCCTCGCCCAATCCACTCAGAGGGAGACCACGGATCCAATCCACTAGACTGACACCATCGGCAAGACCGCCTTCTGCGTCGGGTTGCACACCATGGTTCCTAAGTTCGGATGGCAGGCTGGGGTGCAGTCTTACAAATTGCTTGAATGATGCTGCTACCTTTCCTCCGACATCTCTGATGGCCCGCAAGGCCCACTCATCTGAGTTCCAGAGAAGATCAAAGCTAGGAAAAGCAAGCGCCAAAGAACGACTTGTTCCCTCCCCGACATTTGGAATTCCTATGGCGTGAATCCAGCGCCATAAAGGTTTTCGTAAGGAATATTGGATGGCCCCGAAGAGATTGTTTGCTGAGACTTCTGCAAACCCTTCCAGTGAATTAATGAAGGACAATCCAATTAGTGGTTCATCGAGCAGGGCTAGGAGTTCCCAAGGGTGCTTGAACCGGCCTGAATTGCACATTTGGATAGAAACAGCCTCGCCCATTCCCTCAATATCAAGCGCACTTCGACCTGCGAAATGCATGAACCGACCTTCTAGTTGGGAAGGGCATTCCGGGTTGATGCACCTGATACCGACCGTGCGTTGATATCTTTTTAGTTTCTTTCCTCTACGAGGAAGCGAAACCAAACGCCCCCGAAGCAGCTCGTTCAATAAGGCCCACCGATGTTCTTGAAATTCAGAAAAACGATTACATCCCTGGGAATTCAGGTGGTGTTTTCGAATGCGCCGTGTCCCTCTTATTGATCCACCGCAATCAGGGCAGGCGACTGGAAATTCAGGTAACGGAAGTAATTCAGACTCTTGCCCTGGGACCACTGCAACAACTTTGGGAATAACGTCCCCACCCTTTTCGATGAACACTCGGTGGCCAATTCGCAGCCCGAGTCTCTGCATCTCGTCAGGGTTGTGCAAGGTTGCTCGGCGCACAATTGAACCGGCCAATTCAACAGACGCCAGTTCGGCCACTGGTGTTAGTTTGCCTGTTCGACCAACCTGCCATGTGATGCCAAGCACTGTGGTCGTCATTTGTGTTGCAGGAAATTTAAAGGCAATTGCCCATTTTGGGTGGTGACCTGTAACACCAAGTAATTCCTGTATTTCTAATAATTGAACCTTGATCACAACCCCATCGGTATCAAATGGCAGCGTCTGGCGATCAATTGCTTGTTGACGGGTAAAAGTCACGATTCGATCGATGTCGCCGCAGATGGTTCGAGGCATTCGGCCGAACCCCCATTTGGCAACTTGAATAAGTGACTCTTGATGGTTCTCCGCACCAAGAATTTGCCAAGGGAGGAACGAAAGCCCCCGCTTGGCCACCTCTCGACTGTCTAACAATTTAAGTGTTCCACTCGCTGCGTTCCTTGGATTGGCGAACCGTTCCTGGCCCTTTCCATCCAGATCAGCATTCAACTCTTTCCATCGTTTCCTTGATAGAAAAACCTCCCCACGAACCTCGACATGCTCAGGGGCTTCGGCAGGCAATTCGATTGGAATGTCGGCTATCGTCCGAGCATTCTCTGTGACCAGCTCCCCAACTTCCCCATCACCTCTCGTCACAGCGCCCACCAGTTTTCGCTTCTCATACCGGAGAGAAAGGCTCAATCCATCTACTTTCAACTCGGCAACAAAGGGAATACTGTAGATTCCTTCAAATCGACCTGATTTACGTACCGCTTCAGCTATTCCTTGCGCCCAAGACCGAATCTGAGCATCCCATCCATCTGGCCAGATATTCGCATTTGCCCAGTCACGATGGTCACCAGCTTCTCTAAGTGAATTTGGAATGTACGCATTTTTCAGGCTGAGCATTGGTACTTCATGAAGAGCCTGCTCGAACCCATCCACCGGCGGTGCGCCCACGCGCCGGGTGGGGCTGTTGGGATCCGCCAGGTCCGGATGGGCGGCTTCGAGGTCCCTCAGCCGGCGCTCAAGCGCATCATATTCAACATCAGAAAGCCTGGGGGCATCCAGCACGTAGTAGCGATAGCGATGCTCTCGAAGCTCGTCGGCCAGACGCTTCATCTCGGATTGCAGCTCCGTCATTTCACCCTCGAATGGTGCAGGATGCCCATGATGAGACCCAGCGCCAGGAAGAAGCTCAGGGTGCTGCTGCCACCCGCGCTGAAGAAGGGCAGCACCATGCCCTTGTTGGGCAGCGCGCCGGCCACCATGCCCACGTTCACCAGCAGGTGCAGGGAGAAGATGCCCGCGGCCCCGGCGCAGAAATAGGCTTGGGCATTGGTGTGGGCGGCCCGGGCGGCATCGAGGATGCGGTTCAGCAGCAGCCCGAACAGGCCCAGGGCCAGGAGGACGCCCAGGAAGCCGCGTTCCTCGGCCCACACGCTGAAGGCGAAGTCCGTGGTCTTCACGGGGAGGAAGTTCAGCTGGGTCTGCGAACCGCTGGTGAAGCCCTTGCCGATGAGGCCGCCGGAGCCGATGGCGATGCGGCTTTGGTTCACCTGGTAGCCCTTGCCCTGCAGGTCCGAGGAGGGATCCAGGAAGATCAGCACCCGCTGCTTCTGGTAGGGCTTCAGGGCGAACTTCCAGGCCCCGAAGCCGCCCACGCCCACCAGCAGGAGCAGGGCCACCACCCAGCGGGCCCGCAGGCCCTTCATCAGGGGGATGATCAGCAGGATGGGCAGGAAGCTGAGGGCCATGCCCAGGTCCGGCTGGCGCTGGATGAGCAGCATGGGGAAGACCACCAGGCCCACGGCCCCGACGAGTTCCAGGCGCCCTACCGTGTCCGGGGGCCGGGAGCCCAGGCGATGGGACAGGTACAGGAGGGTCACCCACTTCATCAGCTCCGAAGGCTGGAAGGTCTGACCCGCCACCACGAACCAGCGCGTGGCGCCCCCGATCTTCCGGCCCACCACCAGCACTGCCACCAGGGCCACCAGGCCCAGCAGGTACGCGGGGAAGCTGTAGCGGAAGATGCGCCGGGGATCCGTGGTGGCCAGCAGCAGCATCAGGAACATGCCCATCAGGTTCCAGAGACTCTGTTTGAGCCAGATCCCCGACTGGGCGGTGTTGCGTCCGGCGGAATAGAGCGTCAGCGTGCCCAGGGCGATGAGCGCCAGCAGCACCCAGAGCAGGCGCGGGTCCAGGGCACGGAAGCGCTCCTTCATTCCGCCTCCTCCCTCGGTTGGGGGGCGAAGGGATCCACCATCCGGCCCCTGGGCGGGGGCAGTGGGCGGAGGGGCCGGTCCAGGAACCAGTACTGCACCAGCTTCTGGGCGATGGGCGCCGCGGAGGTAGCCCCGAATCCGGCGTTTTCCACCACCACCACGAAGGCGATCTGCGGCTTCTCCCGCGGCGCGTAGCCCGCGAACAGGGCGTGATCCTTCAGGCTCTTGGCCTGTCGCGAGTAGTGGGCCCGGTCGACGAAGGTGGCCACCTGCGCGGTGCCCGTCTTGCCGACCATGGTGATGTCCTTCAGGGCAGAGGCCCGGGCGGTGCCATGGGGACCGTTCACCACCTCGTAGAGACCTTCATCCAGGATCGACCAGATCCTGGGGTCCAGGGCCGTATCCTTGGGGGGCGGGGCCGGCGCGAGCTCCAGGGAATTGCTTTGGTCATCCCGGAAGCCGTAGAAGAGGTGCGGGGTGAGGAGCTTGCCCTTGGTCGCCAGCAGGGCGTAGAAGCGCGCCAACCCGAGGGGAGTCACGCCCACGGCGCCCTGGCCGATGCCCACGCTGATGGTCTCGCCCGCGTACCACTTGGGATCCTTGGGCACCGCCTTGCGCTTCCAGGCCCGGCTGGGGATGCGGGTGCGCTTCTCCTGGGGCAGGTCGATGCCGGTGCGCTCGGTGAGGCCGTACTTCTCCGCCGTGGCATGGATATCGTCGATGTCCAGGCGGGAGGCCAGCTCGTAGAAGTAGACGTCGCAGCTCTGGGCGATGGCCTGGACCATGGACAGTACGCCGTGGCCGGTGAGCTTGTCGCAGCGGAAGTCGCGGCCGTAGTAGTTCTTCTTCCCGGCGCAGTAGATCTGGGTCTGGGGCGTGACGATGCCCTTCTCCAGGGCCGCCAGGGCCACCAGCAGCTTGAAGGTCGAACCCGGCGCGTAGATGCCCTGGATGGGCCGGTTCACCATGGGCCGGGTAAGGTTGTTGGCCAGGTAGCGATCCACCATGTCCTGGCTGAGGCGGTTCAGGAAGAGGTTCGGATCATAGGAAGGGCCTGAATACATGGCCAGCACGCCGCCATCGCGCAGATCCAGGACCACCACGGCCCCCGCCTCCTGGCCCAGGGCCTCCTGGGCCACCTGCTGCAGGCCCGCATCGAGGGTGAGGAACAGGCTGCGACCCGCGGCGGCGTCCACCTGCCCGAAATTGGCGACCTCGGTGCCCAGCTGATCCACCAGGATGCGCTTCTGGCCGTCCACCCCCTTGAGCTTGTCGTTGCCGCTGGCCTCGAAGCCCTCCTTGCCGATGGTTTCGCCCAGGTGGTAGAGATCCGGCTTCGCCTTCATCATCGGCTCGTCCACCTCGCCCACGTACCCGAGCACGTGGCCCGCCAGCTCATCGCCGAGGTACACCCGCCGGGGCGCCACTTCCACGCTGAGGAAGGGGTAGCGCGCCCGGACGCGCTCGGCCAGGGCGATGCCGAACTCGTCGAGGTTCTCCTTGAGCACCAGGGGGTGCCCCTTCCCGGCCAGCCGGTAGCTTTGGATCTTCTTCGCCAGGGCGGCGGGGTCCAGGGACAGCGACTCCGCGAGGGCGGTCACCACCTCGGTCCGGGTGGGCAGATCCTCCCGCTGGATGACCAGATGGAGGGCCCGCCGGTTGTCCACCAGGCGCTGCCCGTTGCGATCCAGCACCAGCCCCCGGGGGGCCGGGATGGGGCGCACCTTCACAGCCTGCTGCATGGCCAGCAGCTTGAATTCACTGTGCCGGACCAGCTGCAGCCAAGCGTAGACGACCACCAGCAGGGCCACGAGGCCCCAGGTCAGCACCCGGAAGACCCCGAGCCTCCGGCGCAGAAGGGGGCGCTGGCGCGGATCCATGGTTCAGCGCCGCCCAGTGGCGCTGCCCGCATGGAGCAGCCGCCAGGAGAGCCAGCCCCAGAGCGGCACGCTCAGCAGGGTCCAGAGCCAGCCCCAACCCCAGGGATGGGGCCCCGCCGCCAGGGCCACGGCGGCATGGACCACCAGGAAGTGCAGCACGCTGAGACCGGCGAGGCGGAGCAGCCAGCCCTTCAGGCCCTCCAGTGGCCAGCGCCCGGCCATCCAGCTGGCGAACAGGACCAGGGTCAGGTCTGCCCAGGCCGTCCCGCCCAGGTGGGGCAGGAGGCGCAGGGTCCCCTCCACGGCCCAGCCCGCCGCCAGGGCCCACAGGGCACCGACCAGGGGGGCTTCCGAACGGGGTGCCAGCGCCAGCACCAGCAGGGCGTGCAGGACGGCCTGGACCTGGGGGAAGGGCGCGCTGAGGAAGAGCAGGCCCAGCGCCGAGGCACACAGCAGGTTCTGGCGCAGGAGCGAGGGCGCTGGAAGCCTCATGGCTTCCCCCGTTTCCGCTGGACCTTCTGCTCGGGCGCAAGGAAGGGGGACTGAACTTCAATAGGGGGCTGGGAGGGCAGCAGCAGCACGTGGCTCACGCGGTCCAGGGGCGCGGCGAGGTGGACGATCACCTGCAGCTCCAGGTCACCTTGGGTCACTTCGGCCACGTAGCCCACCAGCAGACCCCGGGGGAACACGCGATCGAGGCCGCTGGTGAGCACCGCCTCGCCCGGCTGCACCACCTCCTGATTGCTGAGATAGCGGATGAGCGCCCGGCCTGACCCCAGGCCTTGGAGCACCCCTGTGGCCCGGCTGCGCATGAGCATCACCGCCACCGAGGCGTTGGGCGCATCCACCGGCAGCACCTTGGCCTGAGTCGCACTGACGGACCAGAGGCGGCCCACGATGCCCTCGGGGACGAACACACCCTGGTCGGGTACCAGGCCCAGGTCCGCCCCGCGATCGAGGATCAGCCCGCCATAGGTTGCCGGGCGGGTGCTGAAGATGACCCGGGCCGAGGCGAGGGCCAGGGGGATCTGGCGCTTCAGCCCCAGCAGGCGCACGGCCGCCTCGGCCTCGGACAGCGCGGGAGCCTCCTGGGCCGCCTGGGTCTTCAGCTGCGCCAGCTCGGCGGCAAGCCGGGCATTCTCCGCGCGGGTTTCCGCGAAGGAACGGGCGGCGTCCCGGCGGGCGCTCCGCCAGCCCTGCCAGCGGGAGGCCAGGCTTTGGGAGGGCCGAGACAGGGCATCGGCCAGGCTCGTCCAGTGGCGGCCAGGGTTGGGGCCAAGAAAGACCCAGACGCCATGACCCACCCAAAGGAGAGCCAGAGCCAAGCTCTGCCACACCGTGCGGCTCCATCTCCACCTGGCGGCCCCTAGAGCCATGCGAACCCCGCTAGTCGAGGATCTGGATGCGGCGCAGGAGCGGGATGTTTTCCAGCAGCAGGGCGGTGCCGCGCACCACGGCAGTCTGGGGGTCCTCCGCGCGGAAGACCGGCAGGTGGGTCTCCTTGCGGAGTCGCTCATCCATGCCCTGGATCAACGAGCCGCCGCCCGTGAGGCAGATGCCCCGATCGATGAGATCCGCCGCCAGCTGGGGCGGCGTTTCGTTCAGGGCCTTGCGCACCAGGTCGATGATGGCGTTGATGGGCTCGGCCAGAGCCTCGCGGATCTCGGCGTCGTTCAAGGTCAGGGTCTTCGGCAGGCCCTCGAACTGGTCGCGGCCGCTCACATCCATGGTGCGCGTCAGCTCCGAGGGGAAGGCGGAGCCCAGGGTCCACTTCACTTCCTCGGCTGAGGACTCGGAGATGAGTACGTTGTACTTCTCGCGGATGTACTTCACCACCGCCTCGTCCATCTCGTCGCCGGCGATGAGGATGGAATCGGAAAACACCTTGCCGTTGTAACTGATGACGGCCACGTCCGTGGTGCCGCCGCCGATGTCCACGATCATGCAGCCGCGCTTCTCGTTGATGGCCAGCCCGGCGCCGATGGCGGCCACCATGGTCTGGTCCACCAGGAACACTTCGCCGGCCTTGGCGTCGTAGCAGACCTGCTTCACGGCCCGGCGGGCCACCTGGTGGGCCCTGGGCGGCACACTGACGACGATGCGGGTCCGGGCGATGCCGCGGTTGGGGCGGGCCTTGAGAATGAAGGCGGCCAGCATCTTCTCCGCCGCATCCACCTCGAAGATCATGCCGTCCTTCATGGGCCGAATGGTCCGGACCCCCTGGGGCGCCCGGCCCAGCAGCTGCTTGGCCTCGTCGCCAACTGCCTCCACCTCGTGGGTGAGCGTGTTCACGGCCACGATGGAGGGCTCGTAGATAACGATGCGTCCGGCCTGTTTGGTGTGGATGAGGGTCGAGGCCGTGCCCAGGTCAATGGCCAGGTCGGAATTGAACAGGTTGGACCAGAACTGGCTGGAGAAAAGGCTGGCCACAGAGGACTCCCGGAGAACCCCTTAGCGTGCCACGAATAGACCGGCCCGGCCACTGCTAGGCGGATGGGACTACTTCGCCCCCAGCAGCTCTTCTACTAGCAGATCTCCGTCCAGTCTCTGGGGCAACTCCTTGTGGTAGCCCCGGACCCAGCGCCCCCCATCCACCAGCACAAACGGGATGGCCCGCTTCCCGGTCTCGGCTTCGAGCTTCTCAGCGGCCCCGGGGACGGTCTCGATATCCACCTTGGTATGAGCCACCCCATGCGCCGCCAGCCAGCCCTCCAGCCGCCGGCAGTCGGGGCACCAGGTGGCGCTGTAGACCGCCAATTTCAGACCGGCCAGTTCAGTAATTCGGTTCAATAGAGCCTCCGGGACCTGTCATTCTGGGTCCTTTGATGATTTTCGCGGAGCTTCCATGTCCAAGATGACCCTTCATGTCGCCCTCGTCGCCGGATCGGCGCTGGTCCTGTCCCTGGCCTGCAACAGCGCCAAGAAGGACACCAGCCGCGTCATCGCCAACGTCGGCGGTGACAAGATCACCGAGGCCGAGTTCCAGGATGTGGTGAAGACCCTGTCCCCGGACCCCAAGGAGGCCCAGACCTTCCTGTCGGATCCCGCCGCCAGGGACGAGCGGGCGAATCTGGCCAGCCGCATCGCCATGTCCCGGGCCATCACCACGTACGCCAAACAGACCGGGCTGGATCAGGATCCCAGCGTCAAGCGCCAGCTCGAGCAGCAGCAGGCCGGCGTCTACTTCCAGGCCCTGGCCAAGAAGCGCATGACGACCGCGGAGCCGACGGACGACCAGGTCCTCGCCTTCTACAAGGACCAGGTGGACAAGGCCAAGGCCATGGGCCAGGGCCAGGGCATCCCACCCTTCGAAGCCGTCAAGGCCCAGATGCTCCAGGGCTTCAAACAGCAGCGCATGGCGGCCATCAGCCAGGAAATCCAGAAGGAGATCAAGGCCAAGGTGCCCGTGACCCTGGCGGACGACTACCGGCCCGCCGGCGAATAATCGCGACCCGTCTTCCCAGGGCGGGGCTCCCGGTTCGGGGGCCTCGCTCGTGCCATCCCCCCTCGGCGAGAGTCAGGGCTTGGCGAACAGGTCCGTGAAGCCCAACAGATCCTTCAGGGCTTTCTTGGCAGCGGATGCCTGGCGCTTCGAGCGGCTTTCCTGGAGCCGCTTCAACCCGTCCTGCACGCCAAGGGCGGCCAGGGCGTGGGCGCCGTTATCCTGGTCGAGGATGGGCTTGAAGGCCTCGGCCACATTGGGGAAGGGTTCCCACTGCCCGCCGTCCACCCCACACCAGGCACTCAGGACCACCCGCTGCGCCTGAAGCAGCTCCTGCTTTCGCGACTTGCCCTGGTAGCGGCTGAGCATGTTGAAAATGCCCAGGGCCCCCACCGCCTGTTCACGGGGCTTCATCTTTTGCATGGCCTTCAGCTGCCGCTCGATGGCGGTGGCTTCCGGTTCGGGCATGGACTTGCGGAGCCCCGGTTTCGCCTGGTCCCAGGCGGCCTTCGCCGTGGCCACCTGCCCGCGCATGGAGCCCTGTTTGCCTTCCACCAAGGCCACAGGAATGGCCTTGAACAAGACTTGCAACTGGTCCAGGGAGGGAGCGGCAGGGGTGGCCTGGACCACCAGGGCGGGCATGGCAAGCAGCAGCGGGGACATGGGTGACTCCACAGGGCGAAGCACCAGCTTAAACCAGGCACCGACCCGGGCAGATGGCGACCTGGAAGGGTGTGACTCGGATCGGACCTTTGCCGAGACTGCCTTCGGAGCCTCCCCGCCTTCGGGCTCCAGGCAGCGGAGCCTCGACCTTGGTTCCGTCCCATTCCAGCGGGCCTGGAGACGGAACCCCCTCCTTCGGCGCTTGCGCGCCTCCACCGGGCCGCACGCAGTCTAAGGGCGCCTTCGGCTTCCGCACGCGATGCGTGCTCCAGCCTCCGAAACGCGCCTTAAGTCTGCTGTGACTTCGATTCCGTCTCTCCAAAGTATTTGGCCCCCGAACGGGGGCCAAATACTTTGGTGCCTGGAGACGGAATCGAACCGCCGACACATGGATTTTCAATCCATTGCTCTACCAACTGAGCTACCCAGGCACGAAGGACCAGAATAGCAGCCAGGGGCGCATTTTCAAGTGCAGGACGGGAGGGGTTTGGTGCATCCTCTAGGGTCCGACTGATGTTCATTCGAAGAGGTTCCCCATGGCCCAGCCCACCAAACACCGACAGATCCAGGTCCAGAAGCCAGCTCAAAGCCTGGCCCATTTCCAGACCAAGTACAACCAGGGCCAGGAAGAAGATGGGGGGCTGCTGAAGCCCATCCTCCTGAGCGCTGGCGCCGTGGTGGTGGTGGGTCTCCTGGCCGGCGGCTGGAGCGCCTGGCGCACCTCGGCCATCGAGAAGCATGAGGCAGCCCTATCGGCCCTGCAGGTGGAGGTCGAAGGCGACGGCGTGGCCCCCCTGGCCGCCCCCGAGGTCGAGAAGCGGATGCGCGAGCGCCTCGGGCGCCTGGAGGGACTGGTCACTTCGGCCCCCTCTTCGCGGAAGGCGGCCACCGCCGGCCTGCTGGCCACCTGGCGCCTGACTCTGGATGGTAAGGGCACGCCCCCGGCCAAAGGCGAGGATGCCTGGTCGCAGCTCCGCCTGGCCCAGCGCGCCCTGGCCGTGGGCCAGCTCCAGGAGGCCCGTGCCGTGCTGGATCCCCTGCGGGCCAAGGCCATCTCCGGGGAAGCCTGGGGTGAGGCCTTCTGGCTCAGCCAGCTGGAGGCCGACCGCCTCGCCGGCGACCGGGCCCAGGCCCTGAAGGATCTCGCCGACTACAAGGCCCGCTTCAAGGGCAAGGGTGAGGCCGCCGCCCTGGAAAGCATTCTCCAGAGCATCTGAATCCATTCCGGCGAAGGAGTCATCCCATGCGGATGTACGACCTAATCTATGGCAAGAAGCAGGGCAGCGCCCTGTCCCCGGAGGAGATCGCCTTCTGGGTGAAGGGGGCCGCCGAGGGCAGCATCCCGGACGAGCAGAGCGCGGCCCTGCTCATGGCCATCTGCTGGCGGGGCATGACCACCGAGGAGACCCTGGCCCTCACCCTGGCCAGGCGGGATTCGGGCAAGCGACTCGATCTGTCCTCGGTGCCTGGCATCAAGGTGGACAAGCACAGCACCGGCGGCGTGGGCGACAAGACCACCCTCATTCTGGGCCCCATCGTGGCGGCCTGCGGCGTGCCCTGCCCCATGTTCAGCGGGCGCGGCCTGGGCCATACCGGCGGCACCGTGGACAAGTTCGCGGCCATCCCCGGCCTGAAGGTCGAACTGAGCGAGGCCGAGTTCCTGCGCAGTCTCGCCGAGACCCGCTTCGCCAACTCCGCCCAGACCGCCGATATCGCGCCCGCGGACAAGAAGCTCTACGCCCTGCGGGATATCACGGCCACGGTCGAGAGCATCCCCCTCATCACCGCCAGCATCATGTCCAAGAAGCTGGCGGGCGGGGCCGACGCTCTGGTGCTGGACGTGAAGTGCGGCCCCACGGCCTTCATGAAGACCCTGGACGACGCCCGCACCCTGGCCCAGAGCATGGTGGACGTGGGCACCGCCCATGGCATGCAGATCCGCGCCCTCATCACGCGCATGGACGCGCCCCTGGGCTGGGCCATCGGGAACGCACTCGAGGTCATGGAATCCGTGGAGATCCTCCGCGGCGAGCACGGCGACTCCGAGCTGGCCCAGATGAGCTTCCGCCTGGCCGCCGAGATGCTGATCATGGGCGGGGCCGCCCGGGATCTGGAAGGGGCCCAGAAACGCGTGCAGGCCAGCATCCAGGATGGGAGTGCCTTGGCCACCCTGCGGCGCTTCGTGGCCCTCAATGGCGGCGATGCCAAGGCTCTGGACGACTTCAGCCGCCTGCCCCAGCCGGGCCAGGTGGTCGAGGTGCGGGCGGACCAGGACGGCTACATCGCGGCCATCGACGGCCGGGCCCTGGGCATTCTCGCCATGGACCTGGGCGCCGGTCGGCGGGATCGAAACGATGTGCTGGACCTGGGCGTGGGTATTCGGGTTCACGTTTCGACAGGTTTTCGAGTAGAAAAAGGCGGCATTGTTTGCACTTTGTACGTTAAACGTGATAGCAGCATCGATCCGGCGGAGTTCCTCCGCACCCTCCAGATAGTCCCAGAGCCAACACCAACGCAGCCTTGGCTCCTGGAGACCATCGGCTGTTGAACCAACACCGGAATCTTTACCTTGGGTAGGAATAAAAAAAACCAAAACTAATCGGGAACTTGTCATAGTCTACCCGCAGCAATTGCCTCTTTGCTTACCCTGGTTCTCCGGAATGCGTCGCTCCCCCGAAGCGACGCCCCCTCATTCCCATGGGCCTGGCTGGCATGCTTCACAATCCCCCCAAAGCGGCGCTGCCGCGCAATTCAAAGGAGTGCTACATGAGTCGAATGTTCACAAGGCTCGGCTTTACCGCCGTGGCCCTCGTCGCCGGGAGTGGCATCATCGCCCATGCCCAGGACTCGACGACTGGCGCCATCTCAGGAACGGTGACGGGTCCTACCGGGGCCCTTGTTGCCGGCGCCCGGGTCATCCTCGACGGTGGTCGTGGTCAGGTCGTTCGTGTGACGGATGCCAGCGGAACGTTCAAGGCCTCAGGATTGATTCCTGGGCAATACTTCATCACGGTGACCGCGCCGGGTTTTGAATCCGCCAGCAAACTGTCTACGAACGCCTCCATCAACACCCTCACCCCCGTCCGCGTGGTCATGACCAAGGCCGCCGGCGCTGTGGTGGAAGTCATCGCCACCAGTCAGAGCCTGGATACCACCACCCAGACCTCGGGGACCACGTTCTCCTCGGAAACCGTCTCGGCCCTCCCCCTCGGCCGCGCCTTCTCGTCCGTGGTGAACCTGGCCCCGGGCGTCACCAGCAGCGGCATCGACGCCAACAATCCCTCCATGAGTGGCTCATCGGGTCTCGAAAATTCCTACGTCATTGACGGCGTGAACACCACGGGCACCGGTTATGGCGCCAATGGCAGCTACTCCATCACCTACGGCTCCATGGGCACCGGCATCAACACCGACTTCATTTCTGAAGTGCAGGTGAAAACCTTCGGCATGGACGCAGAATTCGGCGGATCCACCGGCGGCCGCGTCAACGCCGTCACCAAGACCGGCGATAACACCCTTCGGGGCCAGGCCTTCGGTTACTTCGACTTCGACGCCCTCCAAGCCCGGGACAAGGTTCCCCCCCTTCAGGATCCCGGTCGGACTCTCGTGCCCAGCTTCGATGGTTCCAGCCGCACGGAGCTTGGCTTCACCGTGGCCGGCCCCATCATCAAGGACAAGCTGTTCTACTTTGTGGGTTACAACCCCATCCGCAGCGACGTCAAGAAGACTCAGTCCGACTCACGGCGCGCCTTCTACGGCCGCCAGTCGACCACCAAGACTGAGATTGACACCTACTACCTCAAGTTCAACTGGGCCATGACGTCCAACCAGGGCTTGGAGCTGAGCATCTTCGGCGATCCTGGCAAGAACCCCACCGCCCCCCAGCTGAATGCCCACTACCAGGGTGACCCCATCACCTGGGTTGGGCTGGAGTACGGCGGCAATAGCTACAGCCTCAAGTACAACGGTGTCTTCTTCAATGACATGCTGGTCGAAGCCCAGCTGTCCCAGGCCAAGTCCAAGTTCAAGGCCATTCTCGCCGGCGCCGCGAACAGCCACTACCGCGTATTGGACTCCAGCAGCGGCGCCGTGGTGGGCGGTTTCGGTGGCCCCGGCTCCATGGAAGTGGCCGAGGACAAGAACGAGCAGATGAACATCAAGATCACCAAGACCTTCGGCGACTTCGAATTCAAGGTTGGCTACGAATCCGAGCACCTCAGGCACTCCGGCGGATTCAGCTACCAAGGCCTTCCTGGGCAGGTCGATGGCCACACCGCTCAGGCTTGGCAGCAGCTCGATGGTTCTACTCCCCCCGCACTTATCGACGTGACCAGCGCCGGTGCCCTCGGACAGGCCTACTCGACCGGTGCGCTCGTGTCCCGCCTGGGCTATGCCATCGATCCGACCCTCGTCGTCGCGGCCCCCACTGCCACCAATCCCAATCGCGGCACCACCCCCCTCAGCAACGTCGGCTACTTCTACCGTGTGAGCCGGGCCCGCTACACGCCAGCCCTCACTGAAACCGAGAGCCCCTGGAAGGCCTACTTCATCCAGGGCAAGTACTCCTTAAACAACCGCCTCTTCCTCAAGGCCGGCTTCCGCTGGGAAGAGGAGGACATGAAGGGCAAGGCTGAGACCTACAAGTTCAAGGCCGCCGACGCCATGGCCCCGCGCATCAGCATCACCTTGGATCCCAACGGCGATGGCAAGAACAAGATCTACGCCTTCTATGGCAAGTACTTCGAGAAGGTGCCGCTGGACCTGAACGTGCGCTCCCTCTCCCAGGAGATCGGCGTCAGCCGCTCAGACTGGTCCAACCTCTCGGTTGATGGCAGCCGTCTGACGAATCCCATCCAGAGCGGCACCAGCATCATCGTCGCCAGCACCGTCACGGGCGTCATTTCAGATCGCCGCGCCGCCTCTGCCGGGGCCATGACCCACTACACCGGCAGCGCCGGTTTCCTCACCCCCGTCATGCCCGGCACCAAGCTGCCCTACACCAACGAGTATGTGTTGGGATGGGATACTAAGGTCTCCGATAGCGTGAGCGTCAGCAACCGACTGATCCACCGTTCCCTCGGCCGCGCCCTTGAAGACATGGGCATTGACGGCGGCAACAACCTGCCCTACTTCATCGCCAACCCCAGTGAGAACTCGGCCGGCATCACCGCCCTGGCCTTGGCCATCGATCCGACCCTGGTGAACGGCAACACCACTGCCACCTGGCCGAAACCGGTTCGCAACTACTGGGCCTACGAGGTGGATGTCAACTACAACACCAAGCGTTTTGCGGCCTTTTTCAATCTCCGCCTCTCCCGCCTGGAAGGCAATTACGAGGGCCTGTTCCGCAACGACAATGGCCAGAGCGATCCCAACATCACTTCGCTCTACGATTTCTCTCTTGAGTACCTGAGGACGCAGGAAAGTGCGGACGTCCGCGGCCTCTCAGGCAAAGAGCAGTACGCCACTGGCCCCCTGCCCAACGATCGCGCCGTCATCATGAACGCCGGCCTGACCTACAACTGGGACAGCGGTTTCAGCAGCAGCGTCTTGGCCAAATTCGCGACGGGCACGCCCCTGAGCGCCTTCTACGGCCTGCAGGACTATGACAACTCCGGTGAACTGCCCGTCGGTGGCCGTGGCGCCGAGGGCCGCATGCCCAACAGCCTGGTCTTCGACTACAGCGGCCAGTACCTGATGAAGCTGGGCGGCACCAAGAGCATCAGCTTCCGTGCCGACGTGTTCAACTTCTTCAACCACCACGTCATCAGGACACAGGATCAGAACCTTGATGTCTCCTACGGCGTGCCCAACCTCAACTACGGGAATGCCCTGAACTACACGCAGTCCCGCCGCGTTCGCGTGGGATTCAAGTTCCAGTTCTAGTCGGAACCCAAGTCCACACATGAAAACGGGCCCTTCGGGGCCCGTTTTTCATTGGGGATGAACCCTCAGTCCTTGTTCACCCACTGCACATCCCCCACGCCCGCCACGGCGTTCTCGGCGCGGGCGAGGGCGAAGAGCCAGTCGCTGAGGCGGTTCAGGTAGGTCTGCACGGCGGGGTTCATGGGCTCTTCGTGGGTGAGCGACACCACCTCGCGCTCGGCGCGGCGGCAGACGGTGCGGGCCAGGTGGGCGTAGGCGGAGGCCGCCGTGCCGCCGGGCAGCACGAAGGCCGTAAGGGGCGGCGCCAGGGCCGTGAGCCGGTCGATGTCCGCCTCCATGTCCGCCAGCGCCCAGGCGGGATGGCTCATGCGGGCCTCCAGCAGGCCCAGCCGGGCCGGAGGGGTGGCCAGGATGGCCCCCAGCACGAAGAGGTCCTGCTGGATCCGCTGCAGGGTGTCCTCACCGGCGCAGACGGGCGTCGTGTGCAACCGGAGCACACCCATGACACTGTTCAGCTCGTCGAGGGTGCCGTAGGCCACGAGACGCAAGTGGGACTTGCTGACCCGGTCACCTCCGAAGAGGTCCGAAGAGCCATCGTCACCGGTGCGCGTGTAGAGCTTCATGGCGACCTCAAAAAAGGAATGGACAGGATTAACAGGATGAAAAAATTGATTAACAGGATTAAAGCCATAAAGTGAAGGCAAATTTAACAATGATTATCAATTTTTTGATCTGTAATCTTGTTAATCCCGTTTTCAATCCTGTTAATCCTGTCAGCGCTTTCCGCCGATGTGGGTCGGCGCCTAGGCCCCTCCGTGGGCGCGGCTCCAGGCCACGGTATCCGCACGCCAGGCCTTGAGAGCCGCCGAACCGGCCGTATCCATGATTCCCCGGGCTTCGGCTTCCCTGGAGAGCACTTCGAAGGAGCTGAGGACGGCGATATCGATGCCGGCGGCGGTGAAGGCCGCCTGGGCCTGAGGCAGGCCATAGCTGAAGAGGGCCAGCACCGCCGGCACCTCGGCGCCCTCGGCCCGCAGGGCCTCGGCGCACTTCAGGCTGGACATGCCCGTGGAGATCAGATCCTCGATGAGCACCACCCGGTGGCCCTTGGCCAGGGGACCCTCCACCTGGCGGCCCATGCCATGGTTCTTGGGGGTGGGGCGTACATAGGCTAGGGGCAGCTTCATCCGGTCGGCCACCATGGCGGCCCAGGGCACCCCCGCCGTGGCGGCGCCCGCTACCAGGCTCGGAGCCAGGGCGCTGGACTGCGCCACCAGCGCCTCGACGATCTGGTCTCGGACCTGGGGAAAGCCCATCAGCTGTCGGTTGTCGCAGTAGATCGGCGACTTCAGCCCGCTGGCCCAGGTGAAGGGATCCAGAGGCTGCAGCCGCACCGCCCCCACGTCCAGCAGACAGCCCGCGAGATCACCAGGGGACAGAGGCATCACAGTTCCAGCTCGGCCACGGGCTGCTTGGACATGTAGCGCTCGGCGCCATCGGGGAAGAGGGTCACCACGCGAGCTCCCGCGGGCAGGCCCTTCGCGAATTCCCGGGCGGCCCAGGCGTTGGCGCCGCTGGAGGCTCCTACCAGGCAACCTTCGGTGGCGATGAGCTCCCGGGCTGTGGCCAGGCTGTCCACATCGGCCACATCGATGATCCGGTCCGCGAGGGAGAGGTCGAGGCTGGCGGGCATGAAGCTGTTGCCCACGCCCTCTACCACCCATTCGCCCAGGGGGGCGCCGCAGTAGACCGAGCCCACGGGCTGCACCACCACCGCCCTGAGGGCCGGGTTCTTTTCTTTCAGGTAGCGGGCGATGCCGGTAAAGGTGCCGCCACTACCGGCCCCCAGCACCACGGCATCCACCCGGCCTTCCATCTGCGCCCAGATCTCGGGTCCCGTCGTGGCGTAGTGGCTGTCGGGATTGCTGGGGTTGGCGAACTGCTGGGGCACGAAGGCGTGGGGGATGCTGGCCGCCAGCTCCGCGCACTTCTCGATGGCCCCCTTCATGCCCTGCTCCTTGGGGATCAGCACCAGTTCGGCGCCCAGGGCCTTCATGATCATCATCTTTTCGCGGCTGTACTTGGTGGGCACGCAGAGGATGCAGCGGTAGCCCAGGGCCTTGGCGGCGATGGCCAGGCCCACGCCCGTGTTGCCAGCGGTGGGTTCGATGATGGTGCTGAGGCCGGGCTTGATCTGACCCAGGGCCTCGGCGGCGCGGATCATGCCCACGCCGATGCGGTCCTTCACGCTGCCGCCGGGATTGAGGTACTCGAGCTTCGAAAAGAGCTGGAAGTCCGGGGCAAAGCGCGTCAGGCGCAACATTGGGGTATTCCCCACCAGCTCCAGAACGGAATCGACGACAGCAGGCAGTGCGTTCGACATGGGATCAGCCCTTCACCACGATGCTCACCAGCTTGCCGCCGGGGGGCAGAACGACCTTGACGACTTCCTTGCCCGCCAGATGGGACTGGGCCTCGGGACAGGCCAGGGCGGCGCCGCGGCGCTGTTCCTCGCTGGCGGCGGCGGGCACCGTGATGCGACCCCGGACCTTGCCGTTCACCTGCACCACCACCAGCACCTCATCGGCCTCCAGGTACTGGGTATCGGCCTCGGGCCAGGCAGCCTGCATGCAGAGGCCGGGCTTGCCCAGCGCGGTCCACAGCTGCTCGGCAAGGTGAGGGGCCACCGGCGACATGAGGCGCACGAAAGCATCCAGCGCGTGCTGCATCACGGCCCCGTGATGTGGTGCGTTCGCGGGCAGGTCGTGCAGGGCGTTGGAGAGTTCCATGAGGCCCGATACCACGGTATTGAACTGGTAGCGGCGCTCCAGGTCGTCCGTGAGCCGGGCTACGGTCTGGTTGAGCTTGATGAGGAGGGCCTTCTCCTCGGCGCTCAGCTGATCCTTGGCGGGCAGGGGTTCGGTCGTCACCGCATGGTCATCCACCATGCGCGTGATCCGTTTGAGGAAGCGGCTGGCCCCCTCGATGCCCTCGAAGCCTGTCCAGTCGATCTCCTTCTCGATGGGCGCCGCGAAGATCATGAAGAGGCGCAGGGCGTCGGCCCCGTACTTCGAGATGACCTCGTCGGGGTCCACGATGTTGCCCTTGGACTTGCTCATCTTCGAGCCGTCCTTCAGCACCATGCCCTGGCAGATGAGCTTCTGGAAGGGTTCGGGGCCAGAGGCCAGGCCCAGATCACGCAGCACCTTGTAGAAGAAGCGGGCGTAGATGAGGTGCATGGTGGCGTGCTCGATGCCGCCCACATACAGGTCCACGGGCATCCAGGCGTCGCTCTCGGCCTTGGCGAAGGGGAGCGCCGCGTTCTTCGGATCCAGGTAGCGCAGCCAGTACCAGCTGCTGTCCACGAAGGTGTCCATGGTGTCGGTTTCGCGGCGGGCTGGGCGGCCACAGCTTGGACACTGCGTGTCCAAGAACGAGGAAGAGGTGGTGAGGGGCGAGGGCCCGACGCCGTGGAAGGCGACATCCTCAGGCAGGCGCACGGGCAGGTTCTCAGCCTTCTCGGGTACCACGCCGCAGGCCTCGCAGTGGACCGTGGGGATGGGCGTGCCCCAGTAGCGCTGGCGGCTGAGGCCCCAGTCCTTGAGCTTGTAGGTGGTGGTCTTCCCGGCGCGGTCGCCCAGCCTGGCCACCATGGCCGTGACCGCGTCCTCGCTCTTCATGCCGGTGAATTCGCCACTGTTGACGAGCGTTCCCAGGTCCCACTCGCTGTCGGATTCGATGACCTGGGGAATGGCCAAGCCGTACTTCTTCGCGAATTCATTGTCACGCTCGTCATGGGCGGGCACGCCCATGACGGCGCCGGTGCCGTAGTCCATGAGCACATAGTTGGCGGCGAACACCGGCACCTTCTCGCCGGTGAAGGGGTGGAGCACGGAAAGGGCCGTGCGGTGGCCCAGCTTCTCGTCGCTGGTGAGGCGCTCCTCGCGACTGAGGGAGGCCACCTGATCGCAGAAGGCCTTCAGGGCCGGGTCGGTTTCCGCGGCCTTCTCGATGACCGGGTGCTCGGTGCTGAGGGCCATGAACGTCACGCCGAACAACGTATCAAGCCGAGTCGTGAACACCTCGATCTCTTCCCCGCTCGTGAGCGCGAAGCGCGCACGAGCCCCCTCGGACCTTCCAATCCAGTGGCGCTGCATGGTCTTCACATTGTCGGGCCAGTCCAGGCCGTCGAGGCAGTCCAGCAGCTCGTCGGCGTACTTGGTGGTCTTGAAGAAGTACTGTTCCAGGGGCTTCTGCGTGACGGGGTGGCCCGTGCGCTCGTCCTTGCCGTCCACCACCTGCTCGTTGGCCAGCACCGTGCCCAGGGCCTCGCACCAGTTCACGGTGCGCATGGCGCGGAACACGTCCCCCGCCTCCCACATCTTGAGGAAGAGCCATTGGTTCCAGCGGTAGTAGTCGTCCTGGAAGCTGGCGATCTCGCGGTCCCAGTCGTAGCTGATGCCCATCTTCTGGATCTGCCCCTTCATCTCCTGGATGTTGGCCCGAGTCCAGATGGCGGGGTGGATGCCGTGCTTGATGGCGGCGTTCTCCGCCGGCAGGCCAAAGCTGTCCCAGCCCAGAGGGTGCATGACCTCGAAGCCGCGCATGCGGCGGAAGCGGGCGGTGACATCGCCCAGGGTGTAGTTGCGCACATGGCCCATGTGGATGCGGCCACTGGGATAGGGCAGCATCACCAGCATGTAGAAGGTCTTGGAATCCGGCAGCAGCTCCCCGGACCGCTTGGCGCGGAAGGCGCCAGACTCGAGCCAGCGGCGCTGGATCTCGGGTTCCTGGGTCAGGGGCTGGAAGGGCATGGCGGAACTCCAGTAGAACCCTTGATTCTACAAGGAAATCCCGACGGCCTGAACACCGGATGGGCCCAGCCAGTGCATTTCAGCAGCAAACCTTGGAACCACTGATTGAAATCGCTTCACGGGTGATCAACCACAACGCCCCAACCAAGACATCCTTTTCTTTCTCATGTCTTTATCGGTGTTCATCGGTGTTCATCGGTGGTTAAAAGTTTTTCAGCCTTTGATTTCAATGGTGCTGACACTGAAGCAATGGAGGTCAGGCTGCCTACGCCGTTTCATGAAAGCAGCAATAAACCGGCGAGGAACCAGCCTGAGGCTTTCAAGAGAAAAAGCCTTGGAACCACCGATGAACACCGATGAACACCGATTAAAAGCTGATAAATATGCACTCAGCAATGAGCTTCCCGTTCGTTGTGAACCCGTGTGCTCGGTGGCTTCTCAATGTTAGAAGGTCCAGTGCATGCCCAGCGAGGCACTCCACCTGGGCTCGATCTGCAGGCCGGTCACCCGCTGGGCCACGGGGACCTGGCCGAAGACGTAGACCTGGAACCTCGGGCTGAGGTTGAAGGTCAGGCCGGGGCTCAGGTACACCAGGGTGGCGCCGCTGTTGTCCACATCCGCGTTCACGCCAGACTCCCGGCCCTCAGCCCGGACGTTCAGCTGCAGGTGGGGCGTGACCCCTCGGAAGCCGCTGTAGCGCACCCCCACATTCGCGTTCAGCCCATCGCCGGGCTTGAAGCCATCCTTCTCGCCCGTGGGCTTCTGTAGCAACACCTGACCGAAGACACCCCAGTCCATGGCGATATTGCCGAAGGCATAAAACCCCAGCAGCAGGTCCGTGGTGCCCGTGCCCAGCTGCAGGCCGCGGTCCAGCGTCTCGCCCGCCTGGGCGCCGGCGTTGAAGGTCTGCCTGGTGCCGCCGGTGGCGAGCTTCACCCCGAACTGCACGCCGAAGGAATGATCATCCGAGAAGCCCTGGTATCGGCCCAGCACGCGCACATCACCCAGACCATTGGCCTGCGAAAAGGAGGGATCCGTATCGCCCTCGGCGATGGTGGCGTGGTAGCGGTTGAAGACCGGGATCAGCAGGGTCACGCCCCAGTCCGGGTTGGGGCTGTAATCCAGAGTGGCCGTGAGGTTGCGGTTGATGGTCTTCTCCTGGACCTCCACCGCGTTGGGGAGTTCCAGGTTGCCGCGGTCCACCGCTTTCGTCCCAGAGCGCAGCTGGTCCTGGTTGAAATAGTCGGAGCGCAGGTCGAAGCGCCAGCCCGGCCTCACCGCGTAGCCCTGGCTGGCCCAGTCGGAGTTCAGCGTGCAGCCACAGGCGCCGCAGGCGTAGGCCGCCGGGGCGGCAGTCAGCAGAATCGAAACGAGGGCAAGGCTGGAACGACAGTGCATGTGAAGGGCCCCTTGGTTGGCTCTTCCAATTCTGCATGTACCAACAGCAATTAGCCTGCGTCACTTTGTCGCAGCCGACCTTGGCTACTTGGCCGGACGTTTCCTCGAAGCCTTCCGCTGCAGGCTGCGGCGGTGCATGCCCAGGCGCCGGGCGGCTTCGGAGAGGTTGCCCTCGCAGTCGTTCAGCACGCGCTGGATGTGCTCCCATTCCACCCGCGCAAGAGAGGGCGTTTCCAGGCCCGGATTGGTGTCGGCGGCCTGCCCCTCTGGGTGGAAGGCCGCCAGAATGTCATCCACGTCGACGGGCTTGGTGAGGTAGTTCACGGCGCCTAGGCGCACGGCTTCCATGGCGGTGGCAATGCTGCCATAGCCCGTGAGCATGAGCACTTTCGTGGTGGGGTCGATGGCCATGAGGCGGCGCAGGAGATCCAGACCCGACTCGCCGGGCATGCGCAGGTCCAGCACGGCGAACTCGGGGCTGTCCGCCAGGGCCAGTGCCACGGCCGCTTCCGCATCGGCGGCGGCGCGCACCTCGTAGCCGCGCAGGGTGAGGGCCTTGACCAGCCGCTCGCGGTAGGTGCCATCGTCATCTACCAGCAGCAGGGAGGGGCGCGAATCAGCCATGGGCCACCCGGGGCCAGCTCAGCTCGACCTTGGTGCCCTGGCCCAGGCGCGAATCCACCTGCAGCTCGCCGCCCAGCTGCTCGGCGAAGGTGCGGGCCAGGAAGAGGCCCAGGCCCATGCCGGCGCCCGTGGGCTTAGTACTGAAGAAGGGCTCGCCCACCCGGGCCAGCACCTCCGGCGCCATGCCACTGCCATGGTCTTCGACCTCCAGGTGCCACGTGCCATACTCCTCCCGGGCGAGGATCATTACCGGGCCTGGCCGGGGCGTGGCCTCGAGGGCATTCGACACGACGGCACGCAGGGCGCGGACGAGGCCCCGCCTCGGCATGGGGCCGCAGGCCGAGGCGGGCCATTGGAACACGAGGCGGGCCCGGTCCTCCGCCGCGAGTCCCTCGGACAATTCACGTTCCAGATCCGCCCAGGCCAGCGCCTGGAAGGCCTCCCCCAGGGTCGTGCCGCTGGGTTCCGCCATCTGGTCGAGGATGCGGCGGCAGCGGCCAACCTCCTCGCGGATCAGGGCGGCATCCTGAGCGATGTCGGAGGCCTCGGTGCCCAGCGCGTCGGCCGTGCGCTGAAGCTCCCTGGCCGCCACTGCAATGGTTCCGAGGGGAGTTCCAAGCTCGTGGGCCACGCCCGCCGCCAGGGTGGTCAGGGCCGCCAGCCGGGACTGCCGGGCGGCGAGGTCACGCAGGGCCGCGAGTTCCTCGTCGCGCTGGCGGAGGGCTTCGGTCACCAGGCCCACGAAGGCCGCGATGAGCCCTGCCGAGATGGCGAAGGCCACCCACATGCCAACGAGGTGGAGCGAAATGCCACCGCCCGTGCCGTGATCCATGTGGGCCAGGGAATGCACGTGCACGTTGAAGAAGAAGAGCAAGCCGAAACCGGAGATGGACAGCAGGCCCAGGGCCCAGGCCCAGAGGCCCCGCATGGCCACGGCGGCCAGGGTGATGTGCACCAGGTAGATGGCCGTGAACGGGTTGGCCGCGCCGCCGCTGCCATAGAGCAGCCCCGTGAGCAGGAGCACGTCCAGGCCCAGCACTAGGCCCGGCAGGGCAGGCCGCACGGGCTCGGGCCGGCGCAACCGCCACATGAGGGCCCCGTTGCTGAGGGCCCCAAAGGCCACCAGCCCCAGCAGGGGGCCGACGGCCAGCTCATCGGGCAGCAGGCGCTTCGCCACGAGGATCGCCGTGGCCTGGGCGACCACGGTGATCCAGCGCAGGCGCAGCAGCCAGGTGAGCGAAATGCCGAAGCCGGGATGGGTCATGGTGGAGCCATTATCCATGGGATCTCCCGGGCGCTAGCTAGCGGCCGAAGATCAGGGAGGCCTTCAGCCACAGCATCCGGCCAGGCTCGTTCACTCGCACGGACTGGACGACGTAGCCCGGGATGGCACTGGTGCTCTTGCTGATGTGTTCGGCGTAGGCGCGGTTGAACAGGTTGTCCACGCCGCCGGTGACCAGCCAACCCTTGGCGGGCTTCCACCCGGCGTTGAGGGACACGATGGCGAAGCCGGCGGTGGCGCCCAGATCCTGCCCCACGATGTTGCCCTGGTTCACCGCGAAGCGGTCCTGCCGCTCGACGCCGCGCACCAGCAGCCCCGTGGACCAGGCCTCGGCTTCGTAACCCAGGCCCAGGCGCCCTTCGAGTGGCGGAATCTGCGCGAGCGGCTTGCCATCGGTGTCATTCTCGCCCCGGGTGTAGGCCAGGCTGGCATCCACCTTCAGGAAGCCGGCCACCTTGGTGCCCACGCCCACTTCCCCACCCCAGGTGGTGGCATCCACGTTGCGGGAGACCGTGGCCATCCGGGTGCCGGTCATCAGGGGCTTCACCACGTTCGATTGGATGAGGATGAAGTCCCTCACCTGGCCGTAGAAGAGGGACACGGAGGTCTTGACCATCCCCGTCTGCTTCATCCAGCCCAGATCCAGTTGGGTGGTTTTTTCGGCCCTGGTGTCGAAGGCGCTAGCTGTGCTGAAGCTCTCCTTGCTGATGGCCTCCCAGTAGTCGGGGAACCGCTCGGTGTGGCCGACGCCGGCATAGAAGGTCGAACCGGCGAACGCTTCCCGCTCGTAGCGGAGAAAGCCGCTGCTGAGGGTTTCCTGGCGCTCGTGGTTGAAGGTCGGGTTGGCGAGGTTGGCCATCATGCTGATGGCGACCACCGCACGGGGATCCTCGGCCTGCCAGCGATCCGCGCGAAGACCGGCCACCAGGCGGTCCTTTCCCGTGAAGGGATGCTCCACTTCAGCGAAGAGAGCCGAATTCTTGAACCGGCCATCGTCCATGCGGACCATGTTCTCCACGGGTAGGGTCCACTCGTTCCCGGTCTTGCGGATCGTATGGTCATTGGCCTGGGCGTCCAGGCCCAGCGTCAGCTTCGTGGCTTCGGCCACCCGCAGGCTCAGCGCCACACGGCCGCCCCTGGTCAGTCGGTCCGGACTGTTCACCATGGGGCCGGGCAGCATTGTCGTGGGGGTGAAGGTGCGCAGGGTGTAGTTGTCCATGACGTGGTCCACGTAGTTGCGGTAGGCCTGGCACTCCACCTTTTCGATGTGCTCCGACAGCTGCCGCCATTCGCCCCGGAAGCCAATGTTCTCGCGGAGGAATTTCGCGCCGTCCATGGTGCGATCAGCATAGGCGGCTTCGCCGTTGCTGCGGGTGCCCGTCACCTCCAGGCGCGTGTCATCGCTGGGGGTCCAGCCGAAGGCCGCGTTGGCACTCCAGCGGGTGTAGCGGGCGTGGATGGACGTGCCCTTCCCGTCCTCGTAGTCGTCGGAGTGGGATCTGGTCCCGATACCCCGGACGTAGAACGCGGAGGTTCCACCCGTGGCCTCCAGCACCTCATCGTTGCGGCCAAAGCTGCCACCCATGAGGCTGGCGACGCCCCTGAATCCAGGCTCCTGAAAGCGCGCGTTGCTGCGCTCGAAACGCACCAGGCCGGCCGAGTTGCCCGGACCATAGAGCACGGTCTGCGGCCCCTTCACTACCGTGATGCGATCATAGGATTCGGGAAAGATGTAGGCGGTCGGCGGATCCATCCGCATGCCGCAGCCGCCGAGGAGCTGCTCGCCATCCAGGAGGATGTTCAGCCGGGAACCGGCCATACCGCGCAGCACGGGATCGCCGTCCGTGCCGCCCTTGCGGATCACCGAGAAGCCGGGGATGCCCTTCAGGTACTCCGCGCCATCCTGGGCTGGCACGGGCTGCCGCGGTGCCTTGGGATCCATGACCGTCACCAGGGGCTCGGTGGGCAGCGGTGCAGTGATTTCCACCACGGCGGAGGGCAGGGGTTTCGGAGCCATCTTGTTCCCTGGTTTTTTAGGCTGCAAATCAGATTCTGTAGCGAGGAGCGGCAGCGAGCAGACCAGGGAAAGGCGGATGCAGAGGCGAGCCAAGGTCATGAGTGGTTCTCCAGGTAACCAATTGACCTTAATGGCTTTTGAACCTGCCTATCCTGCGTCAAGATGACGCAGCGCCGCAGGCTGTGGCCTCAGTGGCCCAGGGAATTTCGCGTCAGGCCTGGAACGGGAACCCGCTCCAGGTGGAATCGCCACGCCATCAGGAAGGCCCGGATGCCGCTGGTGATATCCAGGCCCTGGCCCGCCTCGGCCATGAGCTCCCGCAGCCGCCTGGCGAGCCGGTGGTTCTCCCGCCGGCGGCGCACCAGAAGGGGTGATCGCGCCTCCTGCAGCCTGGCCTCCTCGGCCCGGAACCACTGCACCAGGTCGAGGGTGAAGGTGGCCAGGAACTGCCGGTTCCGGAAGGCGTCTCTATCGCTAGTCGGACAGGCCTCCCAGGAGGCCACCGCCGCACGCAACGGCCGCGCGTCCGACCGGTCCACCCCATTGGCGGTGAGAGGTTCCTTCCCTGTCACGACTTGACCCGAACTTCCCCGGACACTCATTTACCCCCCACGGGCTGGCTTGGCTCCAAGCATCAGGGGAGCTGGACATCCCGGGAATGCGGCACGTTGTCGCACCCATGCTGACCCGGAGGGCGCCTTCATTTCGAACCGGATCTGTGCTCCCCCTGGAAAGGGCCAATCCTGGGGTGGGATCCCCTTCACCCAAGGAGCCTCGCATGCGACCCCGCCGCCAATACCACGCCGCCCGCCTGTTCCTATTCCTTACTTCAATGGCCGTGTCCATGCTTCCTGCTGCGTTGCCGGGGCCCCCCCGCACCGAGCAGGAACTCCGGATCTTCTACCAACGCGCCTGCGCCACCTGCCACGGCGAGGATGGCTCGGCGGTCTCGACCAGCGGCAAGAACCTGAAAGGCCGCGATTTCACGGCAGAAAGAGCCATGAGCAAGAGTACGGATCAGGCCCTGGTGAAGACCATCCAGAACGGCATCTATTTCGGCCTCGACATGCCTTCCTACAAGCGGGACCTCACGCACGAGGAGACCCTGCTGCTGGTCCAAAACATCCTTCGCAAGGCGCGCCGGGGCGAGTCCATCTTGGCCCAGTCCCAGGTTCCCGCGGAGAAGCGCGCCCAAGCGATCCCCCCCTCGGACACCCGGTAGGCCGCCGTGCCCCCCTGGTCCCACCTCCACCCCCTGGTGATCCACTTCCCTATCGCGCTGCTGATGGTGGTGCCCCTGCTCGCGCTGCTGGGCCTCCTCTGGCCACGGCAGCGAACGGGCATCCATGCCTGCGTCCTGATCCTGCTGACCCTCGGCACCGTCTCCGCCTTTCTGGCCGTGGTCACGGGAATGGCGGTGCCAAGTCCCGCCACCCCCTCGCCGGAGCTGACAGCCACCCTGGCGGCCCATGAGCAGCTGGGGAAACGAACCCTGCTCCTGTTCGCCTGCCTCAGCCTGGCCTTCCTGGCGATCCAGGCGCTCCCCCTCTTGTTCAAATCGAGGATCAGCCCGTCCTGGCTGCTGGCCCTCCATCTGCTCTGGCTCACGGTGGCCGCGAGCGCCCTCCTCCCCCTGATCCGTACGGGCCAACTGGGCGGACGCATGGTTCATGAGCTGGGCCTCCACGGGTCGAACCAGCCCTGAACCCTGGCCGGAGCCAGGCCGAACCCATCCGGTTGCAGAGAAGGTTTTCAGGGGGACCGGTGGGCCTCGGTATTTCTGCCCGATGGGTCGGCAACTGCTGAAATGGCGCGGGGCCTGGCTATGCCCTACTTGTGGACCGGGCTGCCACCACCGGGTAATCCCCGCCCCGTCGCACCGGATGGGTCTGTTTTTTCAGACCGGATCTGTAGCCCCTTCGGTCTAGGCCGACCATGTACCCAACCCCAATCTCCAAAGGAGAGACTGCCATGACGATTCTGATCCCCTTCTTACCCGCTGTGAGGCCCATTGGCCTGCGCCAGGTTTTCAAAATGCTGGCCCTGGTGCTGACCATGGTTTTCACCAGCCTCGCCCAGGCCCAGCTGCCTCTTCAGGCGGTGGGCTCGCCCTTTGATATGGTGGGCTTCATCCAAAGCGCCACCCTGAATCCGGGTGGAGATGTGCTCACTGGGGGCACCCTCACGGTCAACGGGCACACCATCGTCGTGCCTCGCAACACCATCATGCAGATGCCGGCCTTCGCCCTCACCTGGGCGCAGCTGTTCAGCATGGCACCGGCTCCGTACGGTCCCTTCCAGACGGGCCTGGCCATGAACGACATACCGGCCCCGATGGCGACCTATGAGGTCCATGTCCAGGGCAACCGCATCGGCAACACCTACATCGCCGGGCTCATCTTCATATCCCAGCAGTCCCTCAACAGTGGCCAGGGCTTCATCAACTTCATGGACTATGCCAACGGTGAAATCCGCGTGGGCGGCGTCATCGGCGACCCCTCCACCGGCACCCGCGTGAAGATCAACGATCCCACTGGGCGCTTCGCGCCGGCCTACAACGGCGATCCCCGCTTCACCATCGATACGGACAACCCCACCATCCGCACCGAAACCGGCTACCCCATGGGCTTCCCCCATACCGATCCAGCCATCGCGGATGATCCCCTGATCCCCCAGACCAACCGACCCATCAATCCCGCCACCGGCTTCTTCTCGACCATCTTCACCATGCCGGCCCCCGGCCCGGGCGTCACGCCGAACAGCTTCTTCGCGGCCCCCTTCGAAGTGGGGGACTACATCAGCTACGCTGGCACCCTCATGAAAGACGGCGCCCAGCCCACCGCTGGGCCCCTGCCCGCCGGCGGCCTGGCCTCGACCTACATCGCGGCCCACACCATCATCGCCAACCTGGGCATCTTCACCGCCCCGGGCAGCAATCCGGCCTACGTGGCCCTCGACGTCATGCTCCTGGGCGTGGGCGGCGCACCCATCAATGGCATCCCCCAGGAAGCCACGGTTCGCACCCGCTTCGAGGGCTTCTGCACGGACGCCACCAGGGTGGTGGATCTCTTCGGCATCGACACCGACGGCTGCACCGTCGCCACGACCGATCGTTCCTGGGGCTCCATCGCCGTGGATCCCGGCCCCCTTGGCGGCGGCGCCGTCCAGGGCCGGTGGCGCTTCCGGCCTCCTAGCAAGACCCTCACCATGCCTCCCGCCGGCACGTTCCTGCCCGCCACCCGCAACATGCGCGCCGTCTTGCGTGGTGCCTACACCGCCGCCGCCCCCGTCATGTCGGGCAATGGCCTGATCACCGGGCAGTACCAGGCGCCCATCTTTGACTTCCTGTTCCCGGAGAACCTGGGCATTGGCAATATCCCCGTGCCCCTCAACTTCATCGACTTCCCCTTCCTGGTGAACGGCACCGGCGGCTTCAATGGCGTCAACGTTGGCCAGCTCGCTCCCTGGCCCGGTTCCACCGTCGTCGCGGCCGTCTGCGGAGTGCCGCCGCCACCGCCGCCTCCCGTCCCTGTGCCTCCCATTGCGAATGCGGGCCTGGCCAAGACCGTCGGTTCCGGCGCCTTCGTGGCCCTGGATGGCACCGGCAGTTCCGATCCCAGTTTCCTCGCCATCACCTATGCCTGGACCCAGACCGCCGGCCCCGCCGTGGCCTTGAACAGCAACGCCGTGGCCACGCCCACCTTCACGGCCCCCACGCTGATTGCGGGCGGCCCCAGCGTCACCCTCACCTTCTCGCTTATCGTGACCAATACCGCTGGCACCGCTTCGACCCCTGCCACCGTCAACATCACCGTCAACGCGCCACCGCCAGTGCTTTTGGCCCCCATCGCCAATGCCGGCGCCGCGCAGACCGTGGCCTCAGGCGCCACCGTCCAGCTCAATGGCACCACCACCAGGGATCCCAATATCCCGGCCCTGCCCCTCACGCTCAACTGGGTGCAGACGGGCTTTGGCGGACTGCCGCCCGTGACCCTCTCCAACCCCGCGTCGGCCACGCCCACCTTCAAGGCCCCCGTTTCCGCGGCTGGGACGGTGCTCACCTTCACCCTCACCGCCACCAACACGGTCCCGCTCTCTTCCGGCGCCTCCGTGAACATCACCGTCAATCCCGCCGTCGCCCCCGTAGCCAACGCGGGCGCCAACCAGGGCGTCAAGGTGACCAACGCCGTGATCCTCAATGGCAGTCTTAGCTCCGATCCCAATGGCCTGCTCCTGACCTACGCCTGGGTGCAGGTGTCTGGAACCCCCGTCGTGCTGACGGGCGCCAACACGGTGAGCCCTACTTTCACCGCTCCGGCCGCCCCAACCGTCCTTGGCTTCACGCTGACCGTCAACAACGGGCTGCTCAACTCTGCCGCCGCCCTGGTCACCGTGACCGTCACCGCCAACGTGGCGGATACCGTGAACATCACCATCGCCGAGTACCGCATCGGTCAGCAACGCCTCACCGTCAACGCCACCTCGTCCATCGTCAACGGCACCCCAGTCCTCACCCTGGCGGGCTACGGCGTGAACGGCGCAGGCGTCCAGATGGCCTACCAGGGCAACGGCCTCTACATCGTCGTCCTGACTGGCGTGGCCCAGCCTGCCACGGTCACCGTGAATTCCAGCTTCGGTGGCACCAGGACTTCAGCCCTTACCAAGCTGCGGCAATAACAACGTAGTCGCCAACAGCAACGACGAATGACGAACGAGGGGGCTGCCTGATCGCCCCCTCGTTTTTCATTCCGGTTTTACGAAACACCGGCTCCATCCAAAGCTGACCCAGGGTGCACCACCTCCCGCGACAGCACTGGATTTCAGCCTCCAACCGGATGGGTCCCCTTCCTCAATTCGGATCTGGTGGGGCTGGATGATTCGAACCACTTTTAGTGAACTGCCTAAGTCATTCCCAAGGCCCCACGGAGGTTCTATGCGCACAGCACACTTGGCCCTGCCCCTGCTTCTCTTCTGCATCAGCTGCGGCGCCGGTGGTGGTGGCTACAGCAGCGGAACCACCAGCCCCACGGTGACCGTGGTGGCCCCCGTGGCTCATGCGGGTCCCAATCAGACCGTGGCTTCGGGTGCCAGCGTGACGCTGGATGGCAGCACCAGCACCGACCCGTATAGCCTACCTCTCACCTACACTTGGTCCGCTCCGGGAGGCATCATCCTCTCCAGCACCACGGCGGTGAGGCCAACCTTCACCGCCCCCACCGTGGCCGCGGGCCAATCTCCGGTCATCCTCCCCTTCTCGCTGGTGGTGAGCGATGGCCAGGCCAGCTCGACCGCTTCCAGCATGTCCATCACGGTCAACCCGGCCGCGCCATTGAACGCGGCTCCCATCGCCAGCGCGGGGCCCAACCAGTCGGTGCCATCAAGTGCAGCGGTGGTTCTGGACGGCAGCCTCAGCTACGACCCGGATGGCCAGGCCTTGACCTACGCCTGGACCCAGGCCACAGGGGCGGCAGTGACCCTCACCGGGGCCACCACCGCACACCCGGCCTTCACCGCTCCCACCGTGGCCAGCGGTTCGCCGGCGATCACCCTGACCTTCTCGCTGGTGGTGAGCGATGCCAGCGCGCCTTCGCTCCCGGCGGTGGTGTCGATCACGGTCAGCCCGGTGGCAGTCGCCAATCCCGATCCCATTTCCAGTGCGGGGCCGAACCAGTCGGTGACCTCGGGCGCCGCCGTGACCCTGGACGGCAGCCTGAGCAAGGACCCCGACGGCCAGGCCCTGACCTACGCCTGGACCCAGGCCACAGGGGCGGCAGTGACCCTCACCGGGGCCACCACCGCCCATCCGGCCTTCACCGCACCCACCGTGGCCAGCGGTTCGCCGGCGATCACCCTGACCTTCTCGCTGGTGGTGAGTGATCTCAATGCCAACTCCGTCCCGGCGGTAGTCTCCATCACGGTCAACCCCGCCCCGGCACCCAACCCCGCGCCCATTGCCAGCGCTGGACCAGACCAGTCGGTGGCCTCGGGCGCAGCGGTGATCCTGGACGGCAGCCTGAGCTTTGATCCGGATGGCCAGCCGTTGACCTACGCCTGGATCCAGGCCGCCGGCCCGACGGTGACCCTGGCCGGAGCGACTACCGCTCACCCGGCCTTCACCGCTTCCACTGTGGCCAGCGGTTCGCCAGCGATCACCCTGACCTTCTCGCTGGTGGTGAGCGATATCAACGCCAACTCCGCCGCGTCCACCATGTCGGTCACCGTCAATCCGGCCGCTCCCCTCAATCCCGATCCCATCGCCAACGCCGGACCCAATCTGTCGGTGGCCTCCGGTGCGGCGGTGGTCTTGGATGGCAGCCTGAGCTTCGACCCGGACGGGCAGGTCTTGACCTACGCCTGGACCCAGGTGGCCGGAACGACCGTCCCCCTGATTGGTGCGACTACGGCTCACCCGTCGTTCACCGCCCCGACCGTGGCCCAGGGCGCAGCCGCGCTCACCCTGAGCTTCGCGCTGGCAGTGAGTGATGCCAACGCCAGCTCCGTTCCGGCCACGGTGTCTATCACGGTCAACCCAGCCGGAGGCACCGCCTTACCGCCACCACCCGGGACGCCGGCTCCGGCACCTTTCAATCCGACCCCCCTTCCAACGGGCGGCTCCGGGAGCAAGCGCTGGCAGATCGGCGCCGTGGGCGGCGGCCTCTACCTGGTGGATCCGGCCGCTGGCGAGGCCTCCGTACAGGGCCTGGTGATCGTCACCCTGGACAAGGGCTTTCCCCCCAGTGACACGGTGGTGACCATCAACGGCGTGGCCCTGGTGCATGCGCCTCTGGCAGACAACCGCTACTTCCTGGTGGATCCCAGCGGCCTGCAACCGTCCGTAGGCCCGGGTGGACGGATGGCACTGGTGGCCTCTTCCGCTTCGGCGGGTGTGCAGCGCCAGCTGGTGTTGCCCTGCGCCTCGGATGTGGCCATTGGCACCAACCCAGCCGTGGGTTCAGGTCTCGCGGGTGTGGTCAACCTCCAGCTCACCTTCCCTTCGGATCTCACCCTGAACCCGGCCGGCATCGTCGCCCTGGCCGGCATCACCCCCACCGTCATGCTGGGCGGCTATGATCCCGCCACCCGCGCCTTCACCACCGGCTCACCGCATCCCATCGGCGCGGGCCAACTGACCGTGAGCTTCGCCGTGGGCACGACCACGGCCCAGGAATGGTTGATCGATCTCCGCTGGCCTGGGATCTTCATCCCCGACGGTGGCGATAGCGGCGCCTTCTGCGGCCTGGCCAAGCGCTGGACCTACACCAAGTGATTCGGTTCGTTCGGCGCTCCCAGCACGGGCGCGGATGATTGACGGACAAGCTCTCAGGCGGCCCCGGGCGACCGGGGCCGTTCACTTCAGCCCTGACCCAACGAGGATCTTCAAGGCCGCTGCCTTCCTGCAGCCTTCAGATGACGCCGATCCGGTCTGTCAGCACGGGGTCTGTGGAGGCGGCGGTCCTCGTTTGGTAGGTCAGGCCTGGCCACCGCATGGCTCCGCTCGTCCACCCGCAGGGCCAGGACAGCTCGACCATCCCGTCGCGAACCGGCGACTACCCGCTTGAAGCCGAGCGCGCTACAGAGCAAGAGAAGAGCAAAGCGCTGGTCGCAGAAGACACGGGAAACGGAAGGGCGACCGCTCCGAAAGCACGGGCTGGATTCCGGGGGCGCCAGGGCGCGCTGCCTGGGACGCGATCCAGACGCCCCCAGGATCACTTCCGGCCCTGCCGGAAGCCTCCTCTGGCGGACCCGCGCGGCAAGGGCCACGGCCCCTTCGGTGTCCACTGCGGAATTCCGTGTCTTCTGTGACCAGCCCAGCTTGGATGCCCAACAGCCCTCTCGTCTGCCTTCCTGATCTTCTGACATTCCGGTTGAACCACCCTTCCGCAGGAAGGGCTGTTCAGCCTGCTGAATCCGAGCAGGCATCAGGCATGCATGACAAGGCCCGCTTGCCGGTGTTCCAGCAGGCGGGCCTGAACTCCGAGGGTAGAAGAACTGAATTAGTGACCCACCGCCTTGGGCAGTTCGGGACGCAGGGAAGCGGAGACCTGATGAAGGGCCCAGGCCTCCAGGATCCGATGGATGCCGTCGGTCACGTCCAGACCCAGGAGGTCATCGCTCATGAGCCCCCAGGTCTGCCGCACGAGCCGGCGATGTTCCTGGCGATGCCAGGCCAGGCCGGGGTCCGTCTTGCGCTGCAGGCGGATCTCCTCGGCGCGGAAATGCTTCACCAGGTAGACGGCGAACAAATCCAGGAATAGGCGATTCGAAAGCCGGTCCTTGGATGCGCCGTGGAGCCAGGTCTCCGCGGCCACCTTCAGCTGCTCCACATCAGGGGCCACGACCCACCTTCCCTCGACCTTGGTTTCAACTGGTTCCAGCTTGCCCATGTCAGCTCCTTCGGGATGGCGGTGTGAGGATGATGGAAACGGCTTCGATCGGGTTCAGATGCAAAGTGGGGAGCCGACCCCAGCGGCTCCCCACGACCAACAGGAAGCGACTGCCTAACCTCCTGAGGCCTTTCTCTCGATCCGGCTGGCATAGGGCTGGCCGGAGGCGTTGGTGCGGGTGGATAGGGCCCGCACTTCGACGCGATCGCCCAGCACCAGCTGGTCGAAACGGATGGAGGCATCGTGCAGGAGGATCAGGGTTTGCGCATCCGTCCAGAACACGGTGCTTCCCACCGTGAGGGTAAGGCCCGCGCTGCTCAGGGCGCTGATGGGGCCTTCGGCCTTCTGGTCCGAGGCGCCATTGCCCATGTTGGGAAACCGGACTTCTACTTTCGTCGCCACGAGCACGGTGGGATCCGTGGCGCTCAGCGCACCCTCGGCCTCGACCATGGCGCCTTCCGCCAGGGTGCCTTCCACCATGGCGGCGCTGTAGTCCACCTTGAAGGTCTGCAGCGTAAAGGTCTTGGCCGTGGCATCCAGGTTCGACAGGGCACCCGAGACCTCAAGCTCCCCCTCCTCGCCATGTTCCATGCCATCCTCCACCCGGACCCGCGTGGCCGTGAAGGTGGTACCGGACAGGCTGCCTTCCACCTCCACCCGTGCGCCCTCGGCCAGGGTGCCGACGACCGTGGCGGAGCCGTAGGACACCAGGCGGGTTCCCAGCAGGAAGGTCTTGGCCGTGGCATCCAGGCTGCTCACCACCCCACGGAGTTCAGGGTTCTCGATCTCGCCCGCCGCTTCACGTTCCACGCGGGTGGCCAGGATGCCTCCGCCCGTCTGGGGAGTGCCGAACACCGATACGAAATCGCCCACGGCCAGATCCGCGAAGGCCAGGCTGGTGGAGCTGTGGTCGGCGAGTTCCTGTTCCAGCCGGGTCAGCGCGTTCACCGTGACAACCGTGTCCAGGACCGTGAAGGTGGCGGCTCCCGGGCTGATGGCGGTGATGAGGCCCTTCAGCTCGGTGCGGAGATCCGCGGACTGGAGGGTGATGCCCTGGCTGGTGCGCAGGCCCTTGCCCACCAGGGAGACCCCGGGTTGCAGGCGGCTCGCCGTCGCGGGCTTGCCGTTCAGGGTGAGGGTGGCACCGGCCGCCTGGATCGGCTGCTGGTTGAACTGGGGCGCGGCTGCCGTTCCACTGAGGGTTCCGGAGATGGTAACGGCCGTGCCGGTGGCGGGCGCCGGGGCCGCCATGCTGCTGGAGCCGCTCCCGCCGCAGGCGGACAGGGAGAGGAGGCCGGCTAGGATGAGCCCAACGGCAACAACAAAGGCAAATCGGCCCTGCGTGGTTCGGGTGATCAGAGCTTGCGGGTTCATGGGATCTCCTTGGGCAGCTAAGAAGCTGGGTTGGGGACGGGGGGTCAGGTCAAACGGGTCGTATCGGAAACGGTCTGGGCGGTGTTCACCACGAGAAAGGCGCCGGGAGAGGGCTCCGTCACCGCAAAATGCACCAGGGGAAGGACTGCGGGACCAACCTGATTGCCGCCCTGCAGGTCGTACTGGCTGCCGTGGCAGGGACAGGCGATGCGCGTGCCCACGGGCAGGCCCACGGTGCAGCCCATGTGAGTGCAGATGGTAGTCATAGCGTAGAGGCCGGTCGCGTCCTTGAGGAGGAGGAAGCCCAGGTTGCGGTAGTCCCGGGCGGTGCCATCCGCCGTGCCCAGCAGAGCCGCCTTGGTATCCGTGGTGGTGTGGGGTCCGGCCGGGGGAGGGCCCGGCGTCGACGGCGTGGCGCTGCTGCCTCCTCCACAGGCCAAGGCCGCCCCGGCGACCAAGGCGCTGGCACAAAACATACGGCGATCCAGGGTGGCTGTTTCCACTGGCGCCACTGGTGTTTCGGACTTTGACATGGGATCTCCCGCGCAGGCGCAACCCTGATCGCAAGGACCGGGGATGGCCTACCATCCATCCGGAACCTGGGGACAGGTAGATCCGGTTTTGGGATTCCCACCCATCCGGAACGGATCTTTCGGACTAGAAGAAGCCGTGCCTTTGCCGCCCGAAGGGCCGCTCAGAGGCGCGAGGTGCCTCCGCCCGCCGCCACCAGCTTGAGGATCTCCACCACCTCGGCCGCCGACTGGGGACGATGCTCCTGGCGCTTCTCCATAAGCCTCGCCACCAGGACCACCAACTCCTGGGGCAGCTCTGGCATCGTGTCCGCCAGGACCGGCACGGGCGCCTCGAGGTGCAGGGCGAGGAGGTCGTTGATCCGGGCGCTGTCGAAGGGCGGCAGTCCCGAGCAGAGCTCGAAGAGCATGATGCCCAGGGCGTAAAGATCCGTCCGGGCGTCCACCCGTTCGCCCCGGATCTGCTCCGGGGACATGTAGCGCGGCGAACCGATGAGGTTTTCGGCTTCGCCGGCAATCACCGCGGCCACCGGCGCCGCCAGACCGAAGTCCATGATCTTGGCATCGCCCCTGATATCGAAGAGCACATTGGCGGGCTTGATGTCCCGGTGGACCACGCCCACCGCGTGGGCGGCCTCCAGCCCTTCCGCCACCTGCCGCGCGATGCGGAGCGTCAGGGTCAGCGGGAGCCGTCCCCGCCCATCCAGCAGGCTGCGGAGGGTGACGCCCTTCAGGTATTCCATGGTCACGTAGGGGATGCCATCGCATTCCCCGAAATCGTGGGTGCGCAGTACGTTGCGGTGGGTGATCTTGCGGGCCAGGCGGATCTCCTGTTTGAGCAGATCCAGGAAATCGGGGTTGGCGGCGAGCCCCGTCCGCACCACCTTGAGGGCCACGTCCTCATCCAGCTGGAGGTCCCGGACCTTCAACACCACGCCCATGCCGCCCCCCCCGATGACCGCGTCCACGCGGTACCGGGCGGCGAAGGTCTCCCCCACCCGGAGGATCGGAGGCAGGGGTTCCTCCCCCACCATCCGTGGCAGGCTCTGGGCCCTACGCGTGATGTCATTGGGTGCCAGGTCCGCCCTGGCCTCTTCCACCACCAGGGGAAAGCGCTCCGGAAGGTCCACCGGCCCCCGCCTCGTGGTTTCCAACAGGGCCAGCAGATCATCCTTGGCCTTCAGTTCCGCCAGCATGGACTTGAAGGTGCGGGTCAGGATGCCCACCTCGTCGGCGGTGGCGGGGATGTCCAGGGCCGTCGGTGGCTCGCCCCTGGCTAGGGCCTCCGAAGCCGAGGCCAGGGCCTTGAGCGGCGCCGTGACTTTCCGGGCGGAGCGCAGACTCAAGCCCAGGGCCACGAACAGCCCGGCGATGCCCACGGCCAGGATGGCCTTCTGCAGATTGCGGAAGGGCGCCAGGAGAGGTTCCACGGGCATCAACAGCACCTCGGCCATTTCCAGGTCGAGGGCATTCACTCCGCGCAGGGGAGAAATCATCCCCAGATACTTCTTTCCCCCCACCTGGAAGCCCAGGACGTTGGAACGCAGGCCATCCAGCACCTGGGAGCGGACCGCCAGCACGCTCATATCCCGGGCCAGGACCCGGTTCATTTCGTCGGCCTCGGGAAAGGTCGTGCCCAGGGTGCGGAACTGGCTCAGGAGGGCCAGGTGGGCCGAGGGGTCGCCCTTCTGGGGACCGGCGATGGCCAGCCGGCGCAGATCGGCGGAGGCGCGGTCATCGATGCGGACACCCACCAGCATCGCGCCCAGGGGCCTGCCCCCGGGGGACCGCAGGGGACGGGCCACCGCGTGGTAGACCCCGGGCCGCTCGCCCCAGTCCACCCGCAGGAAGCCGCGGTAGAAAGGGCCCGGATGTCCGGCGCTCCGGGCTTCTTCGGGAGCCAGGGCCATCTGGAGGATCCCCGCCTCGGGCAGGGCCGGGCGGGCGCCCTTGGCGGTGGCGGCCAGCACCGAGCCATCCGGCCCCAGCACCAGGGCGATCTCGGCGCCCAGCCGGGGCAGGTTCTCCACCAGGGTGTCCGTGAGGCTGGCGGAGGCCCCGGGTTCGGCCGCGTGTTCGATGAGGGCCACGTTGCCGGAGTACTGGGCGAAGACCTCCAGGCCCGCATCCAGGGAACGGCCCTGCTGCTCGAAGGCCCGGTCCAGCACATAGCCGCCTGCGGAGAGGCTGGCGTTGGCGGTGCTTCGGGCGCCCCGCTCCGCCTCGCTGTAGGCCACCCAGAGGATGATCGACAGGAGCGCGAGGATGGCTGCAGCCTGCCGGATGAAGAAGGTCCACGCCAGTGTGTGGTACCAGCTCAGGGTGGGCTTCATCGGCATCCTCGGTTGATCGGTATACTGGCTTCGAATCTACTCTGGATCCCAAGCATGGTTCGAGTTCTTGCATTTGGGTTGGCTGCCATGGCCATGACGCCCCTCGCCGCCGGTGGTGTCCAGGGTCCCGTGCGCATCCACGAAAAGGATGGCCGTCTCCGCGCCTCTCTGCGGGATTGCGTAGCCATGCTGGAGCCGCTGGATGCTCCGGTGCCGGTGGCAGGCCCCTCCAAGCCGATCGCCATTCGCACCCTGGGCAAGCAGTTCCTCCCCCGGGTGGCCATCGCCACCCCCGGCACGGACGTATCCTTCCCCAACCTGGACCACATCCTCCACAACGTGTTCAGCGTGACCAAGGGGAACCGCTTCGACACCGGCCAGTACCGGCCCGGGGATTCGCCGCGGGTGAAGGTGACCAGCCCGGGCCTCGTCAAGCTCTACTGCAATGTCCACCACCAGATGAACGCCTTCCTCTGGGTGGTAACCACACCCTTCGCCCAGCTGTTGGACGGCCGGACGGGCCTGCAGTTCGATCAGGTGCCTGCGGGCACTTACCGGCTCCGTCTCTGGCATCCCGAATCCGGCGAAAAGACCTGGGTCATCCAGGTGGGCAGCGGCCTCACCCAGGGCACCTGGGATCTGGATGCGACCCTGCCCCCCCTCGAACCCCACAAGAACAAGTTCGGCCGGGACTATGCGCCCATGGCGGATGACCGGGACTACTGAGGTCAGAACTTCTTCACCAGGACCAGCATCGTCCGGGTGACCTGGTAGTCCTCGCCATACCCCCTCTGCTTCATGTAGATGAGGGAGGCGAGCCACTGGCCCGGCAGGGGCACGGAGACATCGATACGGTGGCCCTGGGTCGTCCGGTAGAACCACCACTCGTCCCCGTTGACCGGGTAGAGGGTGCCCGTGGAGGAAAGCCGCTGCCAGGTGTACGACAGCTGGGGCCAGTAGATCCGCTCCCGGCTGCCCACCGATGCCTGCACTTCCTCGCTGGTCTCCCGGTTCTCCCGGTTCCTCGACCCGAACCAGCGCGTTTCGAAGGGAATGGAGCCATGCCACCGGGCGCCGGCTCCAGCCACGTCCAGGGACAGGCTCTGCCGCTGGGTGGGGTCGTGGCCGGGCAGATGGAACCGCCGTTCCTCGCCGGCATCCCAGGCGAGGTTCCAGCGACCCGCATGGGCGTTCCAGGACCAGGGGCCCGTATCCAGCTTCAGGACCAGCTGGCCCGCGACCAGGTCCATGTTGCCCCCGAGAATATTCCGGACCCGGCCCACTGCCCCGCGGAGACCAGCCTCCAGGGGGAACCCTCCTGTGCCGCGCAGCCCGGCCAGGCCCCCCGCCCCCAGGAACCGGAGATCCCGGTCCCAAAGGGCCTGGGACACCAGCAGGCCATTTTCCTGGAGGCCCAAGTTCAGGGTCGCGAAGGCCCCGGGGGAGGCCCAGGCCGCTTCGCCCTGGGCCACATCCAGCTGGGTCCCGTTGGAGGGCTGCTGATCCCAGCGGGGCGAATTGAACGAGTTCCCGTCTGAGCCGATGGCGGACCGGGTTCCCGCCACGAACCGGAACCCCTCCCGTTCCCAGGTCCAGCGCAGGCGCAACTGGAGGCCCGCCCGCTTGAAGCTATCCTCGGCGTCAAGGGGATTGCGGACCTGATCACCCCGGAACGTCAGCTCCCAGGCCGGCTTCCAGGGCGAGGACGCCACCTCGGGAAAGGGGGCGGCCTCCTGGCCGAAGGCGAAGGCGGCAACCAGGGGCAGGATCCATCGGCGCAAGGGCATGATCATCCGTGGGGTGGGTACCTGGGAATGGTAGCCGAGTCTGTTTATCTGTGACGACAGGAATCCAGGCCGGCTCAACCGGAGGGGCCGCCATCTGGGAACCGGATCTGGTGACCCGACCCCCGGACGCCAAGCTGGGCAGACCGGGGATTCCGTCCCGGGATCCGCCTGGAACTCGCCCGTACTCGCGGGCTGGAGGTTGTCATGTCCTCATCATCCAATCCCGTCTTGATGGGTTTTGAACTCGTGCTGAATCCCCGCCGACTGGCCCAGGCCGGCACCGCCCTGACCCTCCTTGCCTTGATCGCCTGCGGTGGGGGCGGTGGCTCCTCGAGCAGCGCCCCGGCCGCCGCGCCCGGCTTCCTGGTCACCACCCTGGTCTCGGACCAGCCTGCCGCCGGCGTGGCCACCACGGACCCGAGCCTGGTGAACCCCTGGGGGCTGGCCTATGGTCCCACCACGGATTTCTGGGTCTCCAACCAGGCCACCGCCACCACCACGGTCTACGACGGCCTGGGCGTCCGGCCTGCCACGCCCATCGTCGTCACGGTACCGGCCATTCCTGGCCACGCCATGGGCGGCCCCACCGGCGTGGTGTTCAACGGCGCCACGGACTTCCTGGGGGATAAGTTCATCATCGCGTCCCTGGATGGCTGCCTCTGCGGCTGGAGCGCAGGCGCCACCATGACCCGCCGGGCGGACAACTCCGGTACCCAGGCGGTCTACACGGGCCTCGCCATCGGCACCGACGGCGCCACCACCTACCTCTACGCGGCCAACCTGAACTCGGGAACAGTCGACGTCTTCGACACGACCTACGCGCCGGTCAACCTCGGCGCTTCGGCCTTCGTGGACCCCGCGCTGCCCGCGGGCTACGCCCCCTACAACGTCCAGGTGCTGGCCGGGCAGGTCTACGTGACCTATGCCAAGCATGCCCCCGCGGCCCTGCGGGAAACGACCGGGGCGGGCTTTGGCTACGTGAACCTGTTTAGCCATGACGGCACCTTCGTCCGGCGCGTGGCTTCGGGTGGCTCGCTCAACGCCCCCTGGGGCCTGGCCTTGGCTCCAGCTGGCTTCGGCCCCTTCGGCGGCGCCCTGCTGGTGGGCAACTTCGGCGATGGCCGCATCACGGCCTTCCATGCCACCACTGGCGCCACCCTGGGCCAGCTCTCCGGACCCGGCAACGCGCCCCTAGTCATCAATGGCCTCTGGGGCCTGGCCTTCGGCAACGATGCCTCGGCCGGGAAGGCCAGCCAGCTCTATGTCACTGCCGGGCCTCAGGCCGAGACGCACGGCCTGTTCGCCACCATCAGCTACGGGGCCGCTGGCACCGGCGGCGGCGGCGTGGGCCCTGGCTACTGAAAGGCGGTTGTCTTGACGGTATCCCTTCGCAACATGATTCTGTTCCGAACCACGGAGCGCCATTTGGGCAATTGGGATCTCGCCATCTCGCTGGACCGCTCCAGACCGGAGCCCCTGTACCTCCAGCTGGTGAAGGCCATCGAAGAGGGCATCCACCACGGCCGCTTCAAGCCTGGGGATTCCCTCCCGGGCACCCGGGCCCTGGCCGAGCTGCTGGGCGTCAACCGCAACACGACCCTGGCCGCCTACAAGGAACTGGAAGCGGAGGGCTGGATCGAGGTGGCGCCGGACCGGGGCACCTTCATCGCCCTGAAACTGCCGGTCGTCATGGCAACCCCCGCCGGCATTTCGGTCCAGGACTCGGCCTCCTGGAAGCGGGCCACGCCCCGCAGCGAGCCCTTCTTCCAGCCCGGCGCCCCGGCCATCGAATCCTTCCAGCTGATCCCCGATAGCACAGACCTGCGGCTGGCTCCCACCGATGCGATTCACCGCGCCTACGGCCGGGTGCTGAAGCTGCACCCCGAACGGCTGCTCCAGCCCGGCTGGGATCCCCGGGGGCTGCTGGACCTGCGGAACTCACTTTGCAAGATGCTGCGGGACATGCGGGGGCTGTCGGCGGAAACCGGGAACTTGCTGCTCACCCGCGGGCTCATGAGCACCCTCAACCTGGTGTCCCGGGTGCTCTTCGCCCCCGGCGACGCGGTCGCCGTGGAAAACCCCGGCTGGTTCCGGGTGGCCGAGGCTTTCCGCTCCGCTGGCGCTCGGCTCATCCCGGTGCCCGTGGACGCCCAAGGGTTCAATGTGGAAGCCCTGGAAGCCCTCCTGATCCACGAGCCCATCCGGCTGGTGTACCTCTCGGCCAGTCCCCAGCATCCCACCCAGGTGACCCTGGATCCGGCGCGGCGCAAACGCCTGCTGGAGCTCTCCCGGGTCCACGGTTTCCGGATCCTGGAGGGCGATCCGGGCCTGGGCTTCCACCAGGAGAAGAACCCCAGCCTGCCCCTGGCCAGTGAGGATCTCCATGGCCGGGTGCTCTACTTCAGCAGCTTCGAGCAGATCCTGGCGCCGGGCCTGCAGGTGGGTTTCCTGGCGGGCGAGGCCAGCCTCATCAAGGCCCTGGCCCAGCAGCGGCAGCTGGTGGACTGGCCCGGCAATCTGGTGCAGGAGGCCACCATCGAAGAAACCCTCCGGGATGGCGAAATCGTCCGGCACCTCCGGCGGCTCCGCAAGCTCACCGACGAGCGCCGGGACACCATGGTGGACCGCCTGCTCCTCCACCTGCATCCGGCCATCAGCGTGAAAAATCCCCACGAGGGGCTGTCTCTCTGGATCCGCGTGGCCGAGGACGTGCCCATGGAGGCCTGGACCGAGCGCTGCCTGGCCCACGGCGTGGTCTTCTACCCCGGGAGCCTCTACGATCTTCAGCGCCAGAACCTGCCCTTCATCAGCCTGGGCTTCGCCGCCCACAACCTCGACGAGCAGAACGAGGCCTGCTCCCGTATGGCCCTGGCCCTGAAAGAGGCCCGCGCCCGCCGAATCTGACCCAACCCATGCAACGCCAACCGGACTGGTCCCCATCTCGGAACCGGATCTGGTGAGGGCGTGCCGCTGCCAGACCATGGAAGCACTGGGTCCCGGACCGAAGGGACCCTCCCATGTTGTAGCAGGAGCCCAGATGCCGACCACCCGCCAGGCCAACAGCTCACGACAGGCCCGAACCGGCCTGCTTCGCCACTCACTGGTTGGCCTCGTCTGGCTGCTCGCGTTGGCCTTGCCGATCGCCCCGGCCCGGAGCGAAGAGTCCAAGGCCAAGTCCATCCAGGAGCTGAGAGCCTTTTTCCAGCAGAACTGCGTCCGTTGCCATGGCCTGGATGGATCCGCCCGGGACCCCGATGGCAAGAAGCTCGGGGGCCTCGACTTCACCAAGGCCGCCCACGACTTCCGCACCCTCAGCGGCCCCGCCTCGGAGCGGGAGATCCGGACCATGATCCGGACCATCCGCAAGGGCATCCTCTTCGGCTACACCATGCCCGCCTGGAAGGATCAGCTCAGTCAGGAGGATGCGGCCCTGATGGTCCGGGAGATCCTCCTGAGGGCCGAAGCCGGCAAGGCCATCGCGCCAGAAGCCGAGGCCCCTCGGGCCCAGTGAGAAGGCCCATCCGAACGAAACCTTAACGGCCCTGGGTCCGCTCCTAACACTGCCTTAACATCCTGGGAACCATGCTTTGGAACCGGCTTGATGAGCCGGCTCCGGAGCCATGATGCCTGCCCGTGTTCCAATGATCTACGGTTGGCTCTTTCCCCTGACCCTTGCCCTGGGCTGGGGTGGAACGAGGACGGCCCTGCACATCCACCGCAGCAAAGGCGGCCAGGGAAACTGGCTGACCATGCTGACTGTGAGCTGGTGCCCGCTGCTCTCGTGGCTGCTGGCCTTCCTGTTGTCGCTCGTAGAGGAGAAACCATGACCTCGACTCTGCTCATCGCAGGCCTGCTGGCCTTGGGCCTGCTGGGCTACCTCTGCTTCGCCCTGCTGATGCCGGAGAAGTTCCAATGAGCGCCGCCTGGACCCAGAACCTGCTGTACCTGGCTCTGCTCCTCGGCTTGGCCTTCCCCTTGGGGAATTTCATGGCCAAAGTCCTGGAGGGGGAACAGACCTTCCTCAGCCCGGTCCTCGGGCCCTTGGAGCGCGGTCTGTATCGCCTCATGGGTATCAAGGAAGACGAGGATATGGGCTGGAAGGCTTATGCCTGGTCCATCACCCTCATCAAGCTGCTGGGGCTGGTGGCGGTGTTCGTCCTGATGAAGACCCAGGCGGCGCTGCCCCTGAACCCCGAGCACCAGGGCAATGTGGCCACGGACCTCTCCTTCAACACCGCCGTAAGCTTCATCACCAACACCAACTGGCAGGCCTACGGCGGCGAAAGCACCCTCAGCTACCTCACCCAGATGCTGGGCCTCACCGTACAGAACTTCATCTCCGCCGCCACGGGCATCGCCGTACTGGTGGCCCTCATCCGCGGCATCACCCGCCGGAGCGCCACGGGCCTGGGCAACGCCTGGGTGGATCTGGTGCGCAGCACCCTCTACATCCTCCTGCCCCTGTCCTTCGTGTTCGCGCTCTTCCTCGTGTCTCAGGGCCTGATTCAGAACTTTTCCGCCTACGTCCATACCGCAGGCGGTCAGGTGCTGGCCATGGGGCCGGCAGCTTCCCAGATCGCCATCAAGATGCTAGGCACCAACGGTGGCGGCTTCTTCGGCGTCAACGGTGCCCATCCCTTCGAGAACAGCTCGCCCCTTTCCAATTTCGTCCAGACCCTGAGCATCCTCGCCATCTCCGCGGGCCTCTGCATCACGTTCGGCCGCATGGTGAAGGACCGCCGCCAGGGCTGGGCCCTGCTGGCCACCATGACCCTCATCTTCGTGGGCGCCCTGGCCGTCTGCACCCAGGCCGAGGCACAGGGCAATCCCGCCCTGACCCGCCTGGGCGCGGACCAGGTGGCCAGCGCGGTTCCGGGTCTCGAACAGCCCGGGGGCAACATGGAAGGCAAGGAGCTGCGCTTCGGTCCCGGCCCTTCCGCCCTCTGGGCCACTGCCACCACGGCGGCCTCCAACGGCTCCGTGAACGCCATGCACGACTCCTTCACCCCCCTGGGCGGCCTCATTCCCATGTGGCTCATGCAGCTGGGCGAAGTGGTCTTCGGCGGCGTGGGCTCGGGCCTCTACGGCATGCTCATGTTCGCCCTCGTGGCTGTCTTCATCGCTGGCCTCATGGTGGGCCGCACACCGGAGTACCTGGGCAAGAAGGTGGAGGCCTTCGAGATGAAGATGGCCTCCATCGCCATCCTCCTGCCCTGCGCCGCGGTGCTGATCGGCACGGCCCTCTCTGTGCTGGTGGCCAACGCCGCGGCCTCCGTGAGCAATCCCGGCCCCCACGGCTTCAGCCAGATCCTCTACGCCTGGAGCAGCGCCTCCAACAACAACGGCAGCGCCTTCGGCGGGCTCAGCGTCAACACGCCCTTCTACAACTACGGCCTGGCCGTGGCCATGCTCTTGGGGCGCTTCGGCGTGTTCTGGCCGGTGCTAGCCCTGGCGGGTTCCCTGGTGAAGAAGAAGCACACGCCCGAAGGGCTTGGCACGCTGCCGACCCACACGCCGCTCTTCATCGGCGTGCTCATGGGTGTCGTGCTCCTGGTGGGCGCCCTCACCTTCATTCCGGCCCTGGCCCTCGGACCCGTGGCAGAGCACCTGACCTTGAGGAACCTCCAATGACTTCCCACTCCCGGCAGGACCTCCCCCAACTCGCGCAGGCGCGAGTCGGGACCTATCGTCAGGCCCGCCCCCTCTTCGAACCCAGCATCGTGCGCCGCGCCGTGGGTGACTCCTTCCGGAAGCTGAATCCGCTGCACCAGCTCCGGAACCCGGTCATGTTCACCGTGTGGATCTGCAGCGCCTTCACCACGGGCCTCTGGTTCCAGGCCCTCGGGGGCCACGGCGAAACGCGGCCTGGCTTCATCCTGGCCATCTCCCTCTGGCTCTGGTTCACCCTGCTCTTCGCCAACTTCGCGGAAGCCATGGCCGAGGGCCGGGGCAAGGCCCAGGCCGATTCCCTCCGCAAATCCAAGCGGGATGTGAAGGCCAAGCGCCTGGCCAGCGCGGATCGCCAGGGCGCTTCCCAGATCGTCGATGCCCCGGACCTGCGCATCAATGACCTGGTGCTTGTGGTCGCTGGCGAAACCGTCCCCGGCGATGGCGAGGTGGTGGAGGGCGTGGCGTCGGTCAACGAAAGCGCCATCACGGGCGAGAGCGCCCCGGTCATCCGAGAAAGCGGCGGTGACCGCTCCGCCGTCACCGGCGGCACCCTGGTGCTGTCCGACTGGCTGGTCATCCGCATCTCGTCGAACCCAGGCGAGAGTTTCCTGGACCGCATGATCGCCATGGTGGAGGGCGCCAAGCGACAGAAGACCCCCAACGAGATCGCCCTCGACATCCTCCTGGCGGGCCTCACCATCATCTTCCTGCTGGCCACGGCCACCCTGCTGCCCTATTCGATCTTCTCCACCAGGGCCGCGGGCCAGGGCAGCCCCGTGACCCTCACCGTGCTGGTGTCCCTGCTGGTCTGCCTCATCCCCACCACCATCGGCGGCCTCCTCAGCGCCATCGGCATCGCGGGCATGGACCGCATGATCCAGGCCAACGTCATCGCCACCTCGGGACGGGCCGTGGAAGCCGCCGGCGACGTGGACGTACTGCTGCTGGACAAGACCGGCACCATCACCCTGGGCAACCGCCAGGCCGTGGCCTTCCTGCCCGCCGAGGGTGTGGCCATCGAAGCCCTCGCCGACGCCGCCCAGCTGTCATCCCTTTCGGATGAAACGCCCGAAGGTCGCAGCATCGTGGTGCTGGCCAAGGAGCAGTACGGCCTCCGCGAGCGCGATATCCAGGCCCTGGGCGCCCACTTCGTGCCCTTCACGGCCCAGACTCGCATGAGCGGCGTCAACCTGGGCGAACGGCAGATCCGCAAGGGCGCGGCGTCGGCCATCGAGGACTACGTCCAGTCTCGAGGTGGCAAGTTCCCGAACGATCTGCGCCGCACGGTGGATCAGATCTCCATGGCTGGCGGCACCCCGCTCGTCGTGGCCGAAGGCGCCCACGCTCTTGGCGTCATCCAGCTCAAGGACATCGTGAAGGGCGGCATCAAGGAGCGCTTCGCCGAGCTGCGGGGCATGGGCATCAAGACCGTGATGATCACCGGCGACAATCCCCTGACTGCCGCCGCCATCGCCGCCGAGGCCGGCGTGGACGATTTCCTGGCCCAGGCCACGCCCGAGGCCAAGCTGAAGCTCATCCGCGAATACCAGGCCGGCGGCCGCCTGGTGGCCATGACCGGCGACGGCACCAACGACGCGCCCGCCCTGGCCCAGGCCGACGTGGCCGTGGCCATGAACAGCGGCACCCAGGCCGCCAAGGAAGCCGGCAACATGGTGGACCTGGACTCCAATCCCACCAAGCTCATCGAGATCGTGGAGATCGGCAAGCAGATGCTCATGACCCGAGGCTCGCTCACCACCTTCAGCATCGCCAACGACGTGGCCAAGTACTTCGCCATCCTGCCCGCCGCCTTCGTGGCCACTTACCCGGCCCTGGGCGCCCTGAACATCATGTGCCTCCACAGCCCCGAGAGCGCCATCCTGTCGGCGGTGATCTTCAACGCCCTCATCATTGTCGTGCTCATCCCCCTGGCCCTGCGGGGCGTGAAGTACCGGCCCGTGGGCGCCGCCCAGCTGCTCCAGCGCAACCTCCTCTGGTACGGCGCCGGCGGCCTCGTGGTGCCCTTCATCGGCATCAAGCTCATCGACTGGCTGCTCGTCGCCCTTCATCTCGCCGCATAGGTGTTCCCATGAATCTACAGCTCCGTCCCGCCCTCGTTTCCTTCGTTGCCCTGAGCGTCATCACAGGCCTGGCCTACCCCTTCGTCATCACGGGCCTGTCCAGGCTCGTCTTTCCCCGCCAGGCCGGAGGCAGCCTCATCGTCAAGGAGGGCCAGGTGATCGGCTCCGAGTGGATCGGGCAGTCTTTCACCTCGTCCAAAGATTTCTGGGGACGTCCTTCGGCAACCGTGGACGCCAATGGCAAGCCGCTGCCCTACAACGCCGCCAACAGTGGCGGCTCCAACCTCGCCCCCAGCAACCCGGACCTCCACAAGGCCGTGACGGAGCGCATCGCCGCCCTGCGAGCCGCCGATCCCGATACCACGGGGCCCGTACCCGTGGATCTGGTGACGGCCTCCGGCAGCGGACTGGACCCGCACATCAGCCCCGCCGCCGCCGCCTTCCAGGTGCATCGCGTCGCCAAAGCCCGGGGCCTGGACGAGGCCAAGGTGCGAGACCTGGTGACGGCCCACATCGAGTCACCCCAGCTCGGCGTGCTGGGCGAGGCCCGGGTGAACGTGGTGAAGTTGAACCTGGCCCTCGCCGCCCTTCCGCCGCAGTAGCCCGGCCGCCATTAAGGATGTGGACCTACTCCACCAGGGGCTCCACGTGGTAGGGGATCGAGATCACGATGATCTTGGGCATGAGCAGCAGGGTGCCCTTGATCCTCATCGCCGTCTGGTTGTGGAGCAGGTTCGCCCACCAGTGCCCCGTGATGAATTCCGGCAGGATCACGGTGATGGTGTATTCCGGCTCGGCCCTCCGCATGCGCTCGAGCTCGTCCACGATGGGCTCGACTACTTTGCGGTACGGGCTGCGGATCGCCCGGAGGGGGATGCCCTCGGAGTACCGGGGCCAATCGGACAGCAGTTTCTCCAGAGCGGCGCTGTCCCGGCCATGCTCATCGGGGAAATCCACCGTAAGGGCCTCCACCTCACCATGGGCCGCGATGACCTTCGCGTAGTTCAGGGCCTGCACCACACCAGCGTGGATCCCGGACACCAGCACCACCACGCGATTCCGGCGCGGACCGATGAAGTCCACCCGGCTGGCGGCCAGGATGGACTTGGTGCGGATGTAGTGCCGATGAATGTTGAAGAAGGTCATCACCATGATCGGCACCAGCACGATGACGATCCAGGCCCCATGGGTGAAGCGTGTCACGGCGATCACCAGCATCACGATGAGCGTGGTCACGGCGCCCACGCCGTTGATCAGTGCCTTCAGCTGCCAGGCCTTCCCCTTCAAGCGGAACCAGCGCACCACCATGCCGGTCTGGCTGATGGTGAAGCCGAGGAACACACCCACGGCGTAGAGCGGCAGCAGGTGATCTTCCTTCGCGCCGAAGAGCAGGACCAGAACCCCCGCGGCCAGGGACAGGATGAAGATGCCGTTGGAAAAGACCAGCCTATCGCCCTGGCTGGTGAACTGCCGGGGCAGGAAGCCGTCCCGGGCATGAAGGGCCGCTAGGCGGGGGAAGTCCGCGTAGGCCGTGTTGGCCGCCAGGGCCAGGATGGCCATGGTGAAGCCCGTGGTGATGAGGTAGACCAGCTTGGGAAACCCATGCTCCGCGCCGCCCAGGATGAGCCGGGTCAGCTGGGACAGCAGGGTTTCCGGTGCATCCGGATGGTAGGTCAGGCCGTAGTGGTTGGTCAGGTAGGTGATGCCCAGGAACATGGTCCCCAGGATCACCACCATCCAGGTCATGGTCTTCGACGCGTTGCTCGACACCGGGTCCTTGAAGGCCGTGACGCCATTGCTGATGGCCTCAACCCCCGTCAGCGCCGTGCAGCCGGCGCTGTAGGCCCGCGCCAGCAACCACAGCGCGGCCAGCTTGGGCGTGCCCTTTATGTGCACCACGGAAGTGTGGGCGATGACCAGTTCATGGCCTGTCGCTACATTCCAGAAACCCTTCAGCAGCAATCCCACGATGCAGATCACGAAACCATAGGTCGGCAGGGAGAAGACCAACCCGCTTTCCTTTACACCCCGCAGGTTCATGAGGGCGATGAAAGCGATGATGCCTTCGGCGAGGAACACGCGGTGGGCCTCCAGTCCCGGGAACGCCGAGACGATGGCCGACACACCGGCTGAAACAGACACCGCCACGGTCAGGATGTAGTCGATCAGGAGCGAGGAACCGGCCGTCTGGGCAGCGACCTCACCCAGGTTGTCCTTGGCCACCAGGTAGGCGCCACCGCCGCTGGGATAGGCATGGATGGTCTGGCGGTAGCTCACGTTGAGGACGAGCAGCAGGCCCACGATGCCAAGGGCCACCCACCAGGACCAGCCCAGCACCCCCGCGCCGAACACGGCGATGGCGGCGGTGAGGGGCGCCATGATTTCCTGGGTGCCGTAGGCCACCGAGGACAGCGCATCCGAACTGAACACCGCCAGCGCGATGGGATTGCTGATCCTGGTCTCGTGGCTCTCCTCAGTGGAGAGCCGCCGGCCCAGGAGCAGTGATCGGTAGTTGGGCATGAGGCTGATTCCCGTTGGTCGGTCGTCTGGTTGAGCTGAGCGCGGACGCCAGGGAGGCCCGCCCGGCTTCGTGGATCTCAAGGTCAGCCGATCCAGAAAGGATGGTCAGAAAGGGTGTTAAGACGGCGTTAGGAATTCGGGCAATTGGGTTCTGCGCCCGCGGGATGGCCGAAGCTACGCTAGGCTGACGAGGTGCGCGAACCAGGCAGGCCAGACCCTGACCCTTTGCTCCGTCGAGTGCAGGAGGAGGAGGCCCGGCAGAAGCGCGCCAAGCTGAAGGTGTTCTTCGGGGCCGCACCGGGCGTCGGCAAGACCTACGCCATGCTGACCGACGCCCAGGAGCGGCGAGCGGAAGGCCTCGATGTGGTCATCGGCGTGGTCGAGACCCACGGCCGGAGCGAAACCGCCGACCTTGTCGAAGGATTGGAGGTCCTGCCCCGGAAGGAGCTGGCCTATTCGGGGCAGTTCCTGCCCGAATTCGACCTCGACGCGGCCCTGAAGCGCCGGCCCGGCCTGATCCTCATGGACGAGCTGGCCCACTCGAACGTGCTGGGGTCCCGCCATGCCAAGCGCTGGCAGGACGTGCTGGAGCTGCTGGACGCGGGCATCGATGTGTACACAACGTTGAATGTGCAGCACCTGGACAGCCTCAAGGACGTGGTGGCCCAGATCACCGGCGTGCAGGTCCGGGAGAACGTGCCCGACACGGTGCTGGAACGGGCGGACGAAGTGGAGCTGGTGGACCTGCCACCGGATGACCTGCTGGTGCGCCTGAAGGAAGGCAAGGTCTACCTGCCGGACCAGGCCCGCCATGCCCGGGAGCACTTTTTCCGCAAGGGCAACCTCCTGGCCCTGCGCGAACTGGCCTTGCGTCACACGGCCGAGAGCGTGGATGCCCAGATGCGCCGCTACATGGCCTCGGAGGGCATCCACAAGACCTGGGCAGCGGGGGACCGCCTGCTGGTCTGTGTCGGGCCCGGGGAGCTGTCTGAACGACTCATCCGGGGCACGCGCCGCATGGCCGGGGCCCTTGGCGCCCCCTGGCTGGCCCTCTACGTAGAATCCCGCAAACACCTCCGCTTCACCGAGGCTGACCGCAGGCGCATTGAGGACAACCTGCACCTGGCCGAGAAGCTCGGGGGCGAGACCGCCGTCATCGAAGGGGGCGGCGGCCTCGATGAGGACATCCTGACCTTCGCCCGGGACCGCAACATCACCAAGATCGTAGTCGGCAAGCCCTCCCGACCGCGCTGGATCGAGCTAGTGATGGGCTCCACCGTGGACGACCTCATCCGCCACAGCGGGGACATCGACGTCTACGTGATCAGCGGCGAACCCGGACGGGAGCCTGCCACTCCCCTGCTCCGACGGACCATCACGAGCCCGGCCCGCAACTACCTGCTCAGCGCCCTCGTCGTGGCGGCAGCCAGCGCCCTGGCCGGCCTCATCTTCCGGCGCACAGAGCTGGCCGACATCGTCATGGTGTACCTGTTGGGCATCCTGATCGTGGCCACCCGCTTCGGCCGGGGACCCTCGCTGCTGGCCTCCCTCCTCAGCGTGGCGGCCCTCGATTTCCTGTTCGTCCCGCCGTACCTCACCTTCGCCGTCACCGACTTCCGGCACGTGGGAACCTTCGCCGTGATGCTCCTGATGGGCGTGGTGATCGGCAACCTGACCGAGCGGATCCGGGCCCAGGCCCGCCTCGCCCGAGGCCGGGAACAGCGCACCCACGCCCTCTACCGGCTGGGGCAGGAACTGGCCCGCAGCGCCGGATCGGCGGCCCTGGTGGCTTCGGCCATCCAGAACGTGGCCACCCAGTTCCAGGGCCAGGGAGTGGTCCTCCAGCCCGATGGGCATGGTCGGCTGCAGACGCCGGACCATCCCCTGGCCTTCCCGCTCAACGAGCAGGAGCTGGGGGTTGCCCAGTGGGTCTTCGACCATGCGGAGCCCGCGGGCCTCGGCACCCTCACCCTCCCCGGCGCCCGGGCCACCTACCTGCCACTCAAGGGTGTGGCCGGACCCATCGGCGTCATGGGCGTGCTGCCCGAGGGCTCGCCCAGGTGGCTCGAGCCCGACCAGCGGCAGTTGCTGGAGGCCTTCGCCAACCAGACGGCCCTGGCGCTGGAGCGCGCCCTGCTGGCCGAACAGGGGGCCGTGGACCGGCGGCGGGCAGACGAGGAGCGCCTGCGCAATGCCCTGCTCAGCTCGGTCTCCCACGATCTGCGCACGCCGCTGGGCGTCATCACCGGTGCGGTGAGCACAGTGCTGGAGACACCAGACCTGACGGAAGCCTCGCGCCGCGAGCTGCTCCAGTCCGCCCAGGAGGAGGCCCAGCGCCTCCATCGGCTCGTCAGCAACCTGCTCGACATCACGCGGCTGGAATCGGGCGCGCTGGACCTCCACACGGAGTGGATACCGGTGGAAGAGGTGGTGGGTGCGGTGCTGAACCGCCGCGAGCTGGCGGCGGAGGCCCACCGGGTGCGGGTATCCCTGCCCCCGGACCTGCCCCTGGTGGCCATGGACGGCGTGCTCATGGAACAGCTCCTCCTGAACCTCCTGGACAACGCCCTGAAGTACTCGCCCCCTGAGTCCCCGGTGGATATCCGGGCCTGGGCCGTGGGGAAGTCCCTCACCCTTTCCATCTCCGACCAGGGACCGGGCATCGAACCGGGGGACGAGGAGCGCATCTTCGAGAAGCTGGCTCGGGGCCAGGCGGCCGCCCACCGGCCAGGAGCGGGGTTGGGATTGGCCATCTGCAAGGGTATCGCCACAGCCCACCACGGGCGCATCCAGGCCACCAACCATACCCAGGGGGGCGCTCACTTCCTCGTGACCCTGCCCCTGGGCACGCCGCCGGCGATGCCGGAGGAGGGCCGATGAGCGGCGAGGCTCCCTTCATCCTGCTGGTGGAGGACGAACCCCAGATGCGCCGCTTCCTTCGCGTCGCCCTGGAAGGCAGCGGCTACCGCTACGGAGAGGCCGCCACGGGGCAGGAGGGGCTCGCCCTGGCCGTGCAGCACCGGCCCGAGGCGATCCTGCTGGACCTGGGCCTGCCGGACATGGATGGCCTGGAGGTGGTCACCCGCCTGCGGGAGTGGAGCCGGACCCCGGTCATCGTGATCTCCGCTCGGGGCCAGGAGGGCGACAAAGTGGCGGCCCTGGACGCGGGGGCGGACGACTACCTCACCAAGCCCTTCGGCACCCGGGAGCTGCTGGCCCGCATCCGCGTGGCCCTGCGTCATGCCGGGCCCGAGGCGGCCGAGGAGCCCGTGTTCGAACTCGACCGGTGGCGCGTAGATCTGGCCAAGCGACAGGTGCTGGTGGAGGGCCAGGAGGTCCACCTCACGCCCCTGGAGTACAGCCTCTTCACCACCCTCATCCGCCACGCCGGGAGGGTGGTCACGCACCGCCAGCTGCTCAAGGAGGTCTGGGGCGGGGCCGCCGGCGCCCAGCCCCTCTATTTGCGCGTCTACATGACCCAGCTCCGCCACAAGCTGGAAGAGGAGCCCTCCCGCCCCAAGTACCTCCAGACCGAGCCCGGCGTAGGCTACCGACTTCGGGTGGAGGAGTAGCGTCCGCCGCTCCGGGAACTAGACGTCCGCGGCCTCCGTGGCATCCAGCTGATCCACTTCCATTTCCGTCACGCCATCCGCTCCGAAGGCGGACATGGGCTTGAACCGGTGGTTCCACAGCACCTCGTCGGCGGTGTACGAGGTCCGCTGGTAGATGCTCTGGGAAAAGGTATCGTCGAAGGCCTTGATGAGGACGATGAACTCCGCCTGGGCTTTCCGCAGATTTCCGTCGGTCATGCCGGCGAGCGGACTCGCCTCATCGATGGGATGCACCACGGTCCAGCTGGTGGGGAAGAGGTTGATCTTGCTGCGCTCCAGCGGCAGCGTGACAAAGCGACGGGTGTCGCTCTCCCCATCAAGGTAGGAAAGGGAAACGGTAGCCTCAACCTCTATGAGCTGATTGCTGCGGCGGTTGACGAAGCGGAACATGAAGCCCGTGATACCCCGGTAGGGCGCCACGACCCCGTGTGCGCTAAAGCGGATCTGGGCGTGGGGTCTTGAGAATCGCCCGTAGAGCAGGCCAGTGGCCAGGGCGAAGCTGAGCAGGCCGAGGAGTGATTCCAGTGCGGCCACGGCGCTGACCAGGTGGCTCTTGGGACTGATGTGGCCATACCCCACCGTGGTCAGGGTCTGGGCGCTGAAGAAGAAGGCGTCCAACATGCGGTCCAGGCGGCCCTCCCCGCCGGGCCGGACGAAGTGATCCATGCCGATGCTGAGATAGACGGCGGCGAACAGGGCGTTGGTGGCCAGGAAACCCAGGAAGAGCAGGCCCAGGAACCGGAAGCCACCCATGGTGATGAGGCTGTGGTAGAGCTCGTAGCCCCGGAACGTCGGCAGCCCCAGGCGCCGCACGTTGAAAGTGCCGTCCTTGTTGACGCTGCGGCCCGGGCCCGGTCGAGTGCCCAGGCCCAGGTCGTCGCCGGGGAGAGGTCTGCTGGGTTGGGAAAGGGGGGCCATGGCACCTAATCTTCGAGTGGGACGATGAGACCAAGGATCCGGCGCCAGGACAATGGCGATTCGCCCGGGACGGGAAATCCGCAGTGGCCGCTGGGCCCCAGCGCAGGTCGGATGAATCCCCAACCCGCGCCAGGAGCCCAGGGAACGAACGGGGCTCCCGCGCCATCCCACCTGCATCCAACGGCCGCCAGGAGCCCTATGCCCACCACCCTTGCCTTCGATGTGTACGGAACCCTGATCGATACCCACGGCGTCATCGCCGCGCTGGAAAGACATCTGGGCCCCAGCGCGGGCGACTTCTCCCGGGCCTGGCGGGACAAGCAGCTGGAGTACTCCTTCCGGCGGGGGCTCATGCAGCAGTACGAAACCTTCACAGTCTGCACCGGCCAGGCCCTGGAGCACACCTGCGCCCTCTTCGGCCTCTCCCTGAGTCCGGCGGACCGGCAGCAACTGTTGGACGCCTACCGGACCCTGCCGGCCTTCAGCGATGCCAGCGAGGGGCTGATCCAGGCCCGGGAGATGGGCTTTCGGCTCTTCGCCTTCTCCAACGGCCCCCGGGACGCGGTGGAGGCCCTGCTCACCCAGGCGGGCCTCCGGCACCACTTCATCGACGTGGTGAGCGTGGACGAAGTGCGCTCCTTCAAGCCCGATCCTGCGGTCTATGCCCACTTCCTGCGGCGGGCGGCGGTCCGGGGTGCTGAGGCCTGGCTCATCTCTGGCAACGCCTTCGATGTGCTCGGCGCACTTTCAGCCGGCCTGCGGGCCGCCTGGGTGCGGCGCACGCCAGCGGCCCTCTTCGACCCCTGGGGCACGACCCCCACCCTGACCGTCGAGGGCCTGACGGACCTGGCGGACCGGATCGCCGAGGCCGTTGTCCCTCCCAAGCCGGGTCGGAAAAGGGCCTAAACCAGCCCAGTCGATTGAGACCAGGGTGGTTCAGGCTCCCCTCAGAAAGGCTCTGGAACTAACGCCGCCAGCCGGGCGCGAGACCCCGGGAAGGGCCACTGAAGCCTCGGAAGGAACCCCCGTGGCCGGAGCCGCCATAGCTGCGGCCGATCCCGTTCCAGCGGCCCCCGTGCCAGTAGGCCCGGCCGGACCAGCCCCAGTGGGCGTAGGGACCCGCGAAGCCATACCAGCGGCCCAGCCCGATGCCCCACCAGCCGTAGTACCGCGGGCCGAAGACCCCGAAGTAGGGCGAGGGGCCCCAGCCCCACAGCCAGGGCGCCACCACCCAGCACCAGCCGCTTTCCGGGTAGAAGACATACATGTGTGGCGTGCCGCCATCCGGGGGCAGGTGGGTGTAGCGGTCGCCATAGGGCATCCACACCCAGCCGTACTGCTCCGTGAAGACCCACTGGCCCGTTTCGGAAGGTTTCTCCTGCCGGGGCGGAGGCGGCGGTTCGGGGGGCGGCGTGGGCCGGGTGGAGGGCGGCGGCGTAGGCGGCTCCGCCGCTTCTGGCGTAGCCCTGGGCGTCGCCTGGGCGCTGGTGCTAACCGGCGTCCGGTCCAGCTCTTCCGCGGCCGCCGTCATGGGCCAGACCGCCAGGGCCGCGAGCATCAACAGGGAGCCAAACAGGGTCTTCATGGCGCACCTCCAGAGGATTAGACACCCGCCGAGCAAGATAGGTTACAGGCGGATGGGCTCAAGCGTCCGGATTCCAGGGTACCACCGGGATGGTAAGGGGCTGGCCCTCCTGGATGAGGGCGCGCAGCCGCCGCCGCAACTGGAGGTACAGGGGGCTCGCACCGCCACGTTCGAGCCGGGTGTCGCTGCTGTTCTCCCACATGTTGGAGATCCTTTCATCGCAAAGGGAGTTTCCCGCTCGCATGCTTTGGATCGGGCAGCGGCCGGAGGGTGAGGGGATCCCGGAGGGGCAGGTGCCGCAGGGGCAGCTTTGCCACCTCCTTCAGGAGGCCCGGGTGGTCCTTTTCGTCGCCGGCTTCGGCCTCACTCGCCTTGCCGACCACGAGGATCACGGCCTGGGTCGCGTCCAGGTACTTCTGGGCCACGCGCTGGACTTCCGCCTTGGTGACCGCCTGGATCTTCTCCCGGTAGTCCACCCACCAGTCCGCGGGCCATCCCGCGAGCTGTTCCTCGGCGAACCTGGTGACCACAGCCTGCCGCCTGGACCAATCCGAGGGAAAGCCCAGGACGACCGCATCCTTGATGACCTTCAGTTCCTCGTCGGTGACAGGCTCCTTCTTGATGCGCTCGATGTCCTTGAAGATCAGGCTCAGGGCGTAGGCCACGGAGCGATTCTTGGTCTGCAGGCTGCAGGAGAAATCCCCCTTCCAGTGGGCCCCTTGCCCGAAGGCGGTGCCCACGCCGTAGGTCAGCCCCTCGTCGGAGCGCAGCTTCTTCATGAGGCGGCTGGAAAAGCCGCCTCCGCCCAGGATCTGGTTCATCACCACCACCGCGTGCCAGTCCGGATCCGTCCGGCGCAGGCCAGGCAGGGCCAGCTGCACCATGCTCTGCGGCACATCCTTATCCACGAGGTAGATCCCGGGAACTCGGACCAGTTCCGGCGCGGGCACCTGCGGGCTGGTGCGTGCCTCCTTGGCGGGCTGGATCCTGCCGATCGTCTGGTTCAGCAGCGCCAGCATGGCCTGCCTTTCAAAACGGCCGGACACGGCCAGCACCAGGTTGCCGGGATGCAGCAGCCGCCGGTGGAAGGCCCGCAGGTCCTCCCGGGTGATGGACTCCAAGCTGGCGGCGGTCATGTGCGTCGTCGTGAAGTGCCCCGCCCCGTTGAGCAGGTAACCCATCTGGTACTTGGCGATGGCCGGGACCTGGTCGTTCCGGGCCTGGAGGGACTGCCGGGCCTGCTGCTTGGCGAGATCCAGCCGGTCCTGGGCGAAGGCCGGTTCCAGAAGCACCTGCATGAACAGGCTGAGGCCTTCTTTCAGGTCCTTTTCCATGACCTGCATGGCCAGGGTGCCGCTGGTATCGCCCAGGCCGCTATCGATGTCGCCCGCCAGAAACTCGAGGCGCTCGTCGAGCTGTTCCGCCGGAGTGCTGAGCGTGCCACCCAGGCGCCACTGGGAGCCCGTAAGCGTGGCGAGGCCCTCCTTGCCCGTGGGTTCCAGACAGCGGCCCCCCTTGATCAGCACCTTTAGACGCACGAAAGGCACGCCTTGGGCATCCGCCGCGAGGTAGACGGAAATCCCGTTCTTGAGGGTGGCCACGAAGTCCCTGGTGCGGGGCGCCTCGAAGGCGAGGGGTTTGTAGCGGAGCTGCTCTGGACGCGCCAGGATGGCCTGTCCTTCCAGAAGCGATCCGGCCGCGAGCAGGAGAAGAACGGTTTCCCTGAACATCACTTGCCCCCCTGCGGCATGGACTGGTTCGGCATGGCCTTGCGCTGCACGAGCAGCACGTTGCGGTTTTCCTTGGCGAAGTAGAGCCTGGCGACGCGCTGGATCTCCTGGTTGGTCACGGCCTGGAGGCGGGCCGGTTCATCCAGGAAGTCCTGGTACGAACCCGCCGCTTCGGCCTCGGCCAGGGCATCCCGCAGGCCAGTGGCGCTCTCCATGCGGGCATAGGAGCTGGCCTGGACCTGGTTCTTCACCTTCTGAAGCTCCTGCTCGGAGACACCAGCCTTGGCGATCTTCTCCACCTCGGCGTAGAGCGCGGACTCCAGTTCCTCGGGGCTACGCCCGGGCACAGGCTGGGCCGACAGGTAGAAGGTGCCTCCGTACTTCATGCCGCTCAGCCCGCCCCCAGCGGTGGTGGCGAGTTTTTGTTTGAGGACAAGTTCTTTGTGCAGGCGACCCGACTGGCCATTCAACACGGCTCCGAGCACGTCCAGCGCCGCGGCATCCTTGTGTACGCCGGGCACGGCCTTGAAGGAGGCGGCGAGCATGGGATTCGCCTCCAGCTCCACAGTCATGCGCTGCTCGGCGATCTGAGGGGGCTCCTGGGTGATGACCTGGGGCACGCCCTTGGGATTGGCCGGGATGCGGCCGAAGTAGCGCTCCAGCATGGGCAGCACCTCGCTGCTCTGGAAATCGCCCACCAGGATCGCCGTCAGGTTGTTGGGGGCGTAGTAGGTGGCGAAGAAAGCATTGGCCTGCTCCCTGGAGAGCTGGGTGATATCGCTGATCCAGCCGATGACGGGCCAGCTGTAGGGATGGGCCTGCCAGATCATGGCCTCGAAGGATTCGAAGGCCTTGCCGGTGGGCGTGGCATCCGTGCGCTGGCGGCGCTCCTCCAGCACCACCTCCCGCTCGGAGTAGAACTCCCGGAAGACCGCGTTCTTGAGCCGGTCCGACTCCAGCCAGGCCCAGAGCTCCAGCTTATTGGCCGGCACCTCGATGTGGTAGAAGGTCCGGTCCTTGGTCGTGTTCGCGTTAAGGCCCCGGGCCCCTTCCTGCTTGTAGAGCTTGTCCAGCTCATCCTTGACGATGAGGGCGCGTTGTTCTTTCACCAGCCTGGCAAACTCGTCAAGTAGCTGCTGCAGCTTCGGCGTCCGGGCCAAGGGATCCATCAGGTCAGCGATGTCGCCTCGGCGCTGCCTCTCCCGCAGGACGTCCAGCTCCTGCCGGATCTGGGCCTGGACCTGGTCCTGGGCCGCATTCAGTTCCGCATCGCGCCGGGCGTCGCGAGTGCCGATGGTATTCGTCCCCTTGAACATCATGTGCTCGAAGAGGTGGGCCATGCCGGTCATGCCGGGGTGCTCGTTGGCGCTGCCCACCCGGGCCACCCAGCCTGCGGCGATGGTGGGCTCGTCGTTCCGCTCCACCAGGAGCACCCGCATCCCGTTGGACAGGGTGTGTGCCTTGACTGGAATGTCCTGCGCGCTCAAGGCGGCCAGGGCGAGGAAGGCCGCGACCAGGGTTCCTGCGGTGCGTCGAATCATGGTGTCTCTCTCTATGAAAATGTCCGTGAGCCAGCCTGATTGCCGGAAACGCCCCTGGCGCATCAGCGCCCGTTCAGTTTTTTCTGCATGATGTCGAGGATCTCGGCATCCACGTTGGCCATGCCCCGGGACACCACGAGCCCCAGGTAGGTCAGCGAGGTCTCGCCATCCCGGCCCACGATGCCGTTGGTCGCCGGAATGCCCTGGCCCGCCATGGCGTACCTGGTGGCCCGGAAGGCGGCCTCCACGCCCGTGACGGTCTTCATCGCGCAGCCCACCTTGGCGCCATCGCAGATCATGCCCGCCAGGGTGCTCACCACGTTGCTCACCGCCAGGCCCGCCTCGTGGGCGCCTCCACCCTCCAACAACACCAGCCCGGCCGCGATGCCGGCCCCCGCCGCGATGGCGGAGCCGCAGGCCGCCGACAGGGTGCCCAGGTGATGGGTGGTGGCCGAGGTCATGAGGCAGGCGAAGGCCAGGGCTTCGTCGATCCGGTCCTCGGAGAACCCGGATTCACGCCCCCAGAGCCAGACTGGAATGGAAACGGTGAGGCCCTTGTTGCCGGATCCCGCCAGGGTCATCACGGTTCGTGTCACCCCCGACATGCGGGCCGTGACACCGGCATTGACATACATCTCCGCCCGGCCCTGGCCGTCTCGTACCTGGGCGTGGACGACCTGTGTGGGCAGCAGGTCCATCCCGTCCCCCGCCACCTCCGTATTGAGGCAGACGCCTTCCCGCAGGGCGATCCGGTCGTCCGTACTGAGACTCCTGGCGAAATCCAGCGTCTCCTGGATCGTCATGCCGGCGACCCAGGCTCGGATGGCCCCAGGGTTGGATGTCCCGGCGGCCAAAATTTGTTCCGAAAGGCGCTGACCGTCCCGCTCCAGACGGGTCAGGTTGGAATGGTCCCGCTCCACCACGGCCCTGCCTTCACCGTCTTCCCGGATCACCCTGACATCGATGGTCAATCCGGTGAGCTTCCCGTCCACCTCGACGACCACGGCCTTCCGCTCCAGCAAGTCCTGGGCCTGGGCCAGGGTTTCGACGGTCACCGCTTCAAAGCTGCGCAGGCCCTGGGAACTGTCCTCCAGGCAGGCGCCGAGGGCCAGGGCCCAGAGGATGCCGGTCTTTCCCTTGGAGTTCGGAAGCCCCACCGCGTAGCAGTTCTTGTAGATCCGGGGATCGCAGATCAGGCGGACGGCCTGCACGCGCCCACTTGAAACCCCGGCGGCCATGGCTGTGGCCCAGGCCACGGCGGCAGGTTCCGTGCACCCGAGGGCCGGTTTCCATTCAGCGGCGAGGTAGTCGGAAAAGAGCATGGTCGTCTCGCTCGGGATCGAGGGTGGCTCGGGGAGGGGCGGCTACTTCAGGCTTTGGTTCAGAGGGCCGGTTGCACGAAGGCCCGGAGCTGCTCGAGCGACTGCCCACCGGTGCGACCCGCCACCTTCTTGCCATTCTTGAAGAGCAGAAGCGTTGGCACCGACATCACGCCCCAGTCCGTGGCCAGATCCGGGGTGGCGTCGATGTCCACCTTCACCACCGAGAGGCGCCCGGCCAGTTCCTGGCCGAGGGTGGCCAGCAGGGGCTCCAGGGCCTTGCAGGGGCCGCACCAGGGCGCCCCGAAATCCACCAGGACCGCGCCCGTCGCGATGGCGGCGCCCAACCCGTTGGTTTCGAGGATGTTCAGTGTGGACATGAGAGCTCCTGGGGAAGGCTCTGTTCGATGAGCCAGCGTTCCGCGTCGATGGCCGCCATGCAGCCGCTGCCCGCGGCGGTGATGGCCTGCCGGTAGATGGGATCGGCCACGTCGCCCGCGGCGAATACGCCGGGGATGGCGGTGCGGGTGGAGCCCTTCTCCACCCGCAGGTAGCCCGAAGCGTCCAGGGGGAGCTGGCCCTCGAAGAGGCTGGTGTTCGGCTGATGCCCGATGGCCACGAAGAGCCCATCCACGGCCAACGACGACAGCCCACCCAGCCGGGTGTCCTTCAGGATCAGCGAGGCGAGTTTTTCGGCTTTTTCCCCAAAGGGGTTGTCGAGGGTGATGGTCTGCAGGCGGGTGATCTCTCGGTTCCAGTGCAGCTGAATCTTGCCGTGGGCCAGAACCCGGGCCTGCATGGCCTTCGAGGCGCGAAAGGCCTCCCGGCGGTGGATGAGGTGCACCTTCGCGGCGAACTTGGTGAGGTAGAGCGCTTCCTCCAGGGCCGTGTCGCCCCCGCCCACCACGGCGACCTCCTTTCCGCGGTAGAAGAAGCCATCACAGGTGGCACAGGCGGACACGCCGCCGCCGCTCCGGCTCAGCTCCATGTCCTTGCCCAGACCCAGCCATTTGGCAGAGGCCCCGGTGGCGAGGATGAGGGCGTCCGCGGTATAGACGCCCTGGTTGGTGGTGATTTCGAAGGGCCGCAGGACCTTGAGATCCATATCAGTGACCGCCTCGGCCCGGATCTCCGCGCCGAAACGGAGCGCCTGGTCCCGCATCTCATCCATGAGGGTTGGCCCCGGGATGCCGTGGGTGAATCCGGGAAAGTTTTCCACTTCGGTGGTGATGGTGAGCTGCCCGCCGGGCTGCGATCCCTCGAAGACCAGCGGATTCAGACCGGCCCGGCTGGCATAGATGGCGGCCGTGTAACCGGCGGGGCCGGTGCCGACGATGACGAGGTTGTGGTGGGTCGGAGTCATAGGGATCCCTGGGTGGTGATGGGTGCTCTCCCGCCCGTTCCCCCGAACGGGGCGGGAGAGGTGCAGACCCCGGCAGCTTCCATCTGGGGTCCGCTGCGAATCACAGGCGCCGGCTCCCCTCCAACCAAGCGAGCATGGATTCGACGCTGATGAAACCGAAGCTGCGGCGCAGTTCCCTCCCCTCGCCATCCCGCAGGATGACGGTGGGGTAGGACTTGATATCGAGGGCCTTCTGCAGATCCGGCCGGCCCTTTTCGCAATCCACCCGCACGGCGATGGCGTGTTTCCGGATCCACGCCGCGATCTGCGCATCCGGCCAGGTCTTGTGGTCCAGTTCCCTGCACTGGGCGCACCAGGAGGTGTAGGTGTCCACCAGCAGCAGCTTCCCCTCGGCCCTGGCCCGCTTCTGGGCACCCTCCAGATCGTTCTCGATCCACAGTGTGGCGGCCGGCTCGACCTTCACCTGGCCACCTGCCTTGGGCAGCAGCTGGAGGTCCAGGCCGCCCTCCACGGCCTTCGCGCCCAGCAGGATGCCCACCGCGAGCAGAACCAGGGCCAGGCCCTTCTGCAGTCCCCTGCCCAGCTCATCGGCGGCCTTGAATGCCCCCAGAACGACCGCCCCCACAATGAGCACGACCATCCATAGGGCGGCGTTCAGCCACTCGGGAGCGAGCAGCCGAATGTTCCAGGCCGCGAAGCCGAGCACCACGACGCCCATGAGGTACTTCAGCTGAGTCAGCCAGTCGCCGGAGCGCGGCAGGGCCGAAGAGAAGGTTCCCACCGCCATGAAGAGCACGCCCATGCCCAGCGAGAAAACGAAGAGCTGCAGCCCGCCCAGGAACACCTGCCCCTGCTGGGCGATGCCCACCAGAATCGAGGCCACGATGGGCCCCACGCAGGGCGCGGCTAGGGGGCCCAGGACCAGGCCCATCAGGAAGGCGCCGCCGAAGCCCTTGCGGGGGCCCGAGCCTTGCAGTTTCTCCTTGAGACCGCTGGGCAGGTCGATCTCGAAGGCACCGAAGAGGCTGAGGGCGAACACGGCGAACAGGATCGAGACCGGGATGAGGAAGGCGGGCCGCTGCGCGAAGGAACCGAAGGTGGCGCCACTCACCGCCGCGACCACGCCCAGCAGAGTGTAGGTGACCGCCATGCCCATGACCAGCGAAAGCGAGAGCAGGAATCCCCGGGCCTTGCCGCCGCTCTTCGTGCCGATGATCGCCATGGTGATGGGAATCATGGGATAGACGCAGGGCGTGAGGCTGGCCCCCATGCCTGCCAGGAAGACCAGTAGCAGACCCAGTAGGAGGCCCTGTTTGGGTGTGGGCACCGAGGGCGCAATCGCTGCTGACTTAGCCGGCGGGGCGATGGTCGCCACAGCAGTCGTGGGCACTGGCTCCGCGGGCTTCGACAGCACGCTGTCCTTCGGGCTTGCCGTGGGGGCGAGAGCGGCCTTCGGAGCTGCCGCCTGCGCAAGCACCGGAATCTCCGCAGCCTTGACCTTCAGCGTTCGGATTGTGGGCGGGAAACAGACGCCCCCCGTCCCTTCCGTGCAGGGCTGGTACTGCACCTCCAGGCGTACCTCGCCGGCCAGGCCCTCGCCGGTCACTGGGATGGCGATGGTGCCGTGGTAGATGTCCTCGTCCAGCTCATCCTTCGCATCGGCCTTGGGCAGCGCTCCCACCTTGAGGCTGCCGGGCTTGGAGGCCAGAGTGACCTCCGTGAAGGATTTCTTGAGGTGGGCGCCCTGGGGCACCGTGAGCAGCACCGCCCCTTTTTTGAAAGCCACGAGCACATCCTTGTCGGGCTCGAAGGCCGCGGCGGAGGTGGCCAGGCAGCCCAGAATCCCGAGGCAGGCGAACAGGCGGGTCAGGGTCATGAAGTCCTCTTGGCGGGCAGGTGGTGATGCTGCGGAAACGACTTGAGAAGCAGCCAGGGATCTTGCTCGAAGACGATCCCGAGCTACCAGATTTCCAGATCCACCTGGAAAGGCACGGTGTAGTTCGGTGAAGAATGCGTAGGGTTTTAACGGGCTCTTCATCGGCCTTTTTCGTGCTCCATGTGCTGTGCAGATAGGCTTTTGGATCCTCCTTTGGGCTTTGGCTGATTCCCAGAACCTCCAGCAATTCCGCCCGCTGCCCACCCGCGATCCAGTCACGAAGACACTCATCAGTCGGCTGTACAGGCGGATTGTGTCGCTAGAACTCTGCTCTGCCCTGCTTCGCGCGGCAGGCCGCTAGGCGTGATCGAATGCCGTCGAGGCGTTGGACGGGGAACTTGAGATTCTGCTCCGCCTGGTATCAACCAAGGAACCACCCGGGCCAAGTCGCTGACATGGGGCTGGCAGGATACACATGGCCCAGGGGGTCAGGGGCCTCAGATCTGGATGTCCAGGCAGGCCCGGAAGCCGGGTTCGAGGTTCTCCAGGCTGAGGCCCCAGCCCTCGTTCCGGGCGAGGTTGCGCAGCATGAGGAGGCCCAGGTGCTGGCCGGGTTTGGCGGAGAGCCCGGGGGCGGGCACCCCCTGGAGATGGCCTTCCGCCAGTGCCTGCATGATTTCCGCTGGAAGGCCGGGGCCTTCGTCCTGGACTCTCAACGCGATGAATCCCTTCTCCTGGGCGGCTCGCAATTCCACGATGCCCTCCCCGTGCAGCAGGGCGTTTTCCAGCAGCGTCACGAGGGCGGTCCGGAGGGAAGAGACCGGTGCATGGAACCGGACGCTCGAACCGTAGACCTCGAGCAGACGTCCCTTGCCTTCGAAGGCCGGGGTCAGTTCCTCGTCGAGGGCTTCGAAAAAGGCGTCATCGATCTGGTCATCGGTGGGTTCTTGGGTGCCGGGCCGGGATTGCTCCAGCCCCCGTTCGATGAGGCGAGTCAGCTGGGTGATCTCGCTGCCGATCTGCAGGAGGTGGGACTGCCTGGTTTCGCGATCCAGGTCCTCGTTCAGCACCGTGTCACAGCGGGAGCGGAGTACGGCCAGGGGCGTCTTGAGGCTGTGGGCCAGGGAAGCGAGCTGGTTCGCCTGGATGCGCTCCCTCTGCTGAGAGAACAGGAACAAAGCCAGGCCCAGGCCGCTGATCCCCACCAGGGCTCCGTAGGTCAGCCAGGCCATGCGGCGGCGGAAATGATAGGCATCCCGGAAGCTCTGGAACTCAAGGGGCGCCATCATCACCACGGCGTACCAATAGTCCCCGAAGAGGTGGCTCAGGTTGGGGGCATAACGGAAGGGCGCGTCCCTGAGGTCCGTGACCTGCAGGGTGCGGGGTGCGGCACTGCCTTCGGGGCCGGTGAGGACGAGGCGGTTCCCCAGCTTCTTGATCTGGTCGCGGTAGTTCGGCGAAAACAGGACCCCGAACCGGTACCCGTCCTTGGTCCCCAGGTTCAGCTCCAGCCACCGCTCGACCTCGGGACTGCCCGGCGTCCAGGTCTTCAAGTGCCACCACTGGCCATCGAACACGATGACCGCACCCTTGCCCTGCCAGGCCTCTGCCCTCGGTCCTTCGGGAATCCAGCGGCGGTGATCCGTGGTGGCGGCCAGGGCCCTGTTCACCCAGTCCCGGGGCTGGATCGCTTCCAGGGCGGTGGCGCGTCGAAGCCGGTCCTTCTGCCGAACCCAGACACGGTCGGCCTTGGCGTCGATGAGCGCCTCGGTGAGGCACTCTTGGGACAGGTACTTCTGCAAGTCAGGTTCATCGCCCCGGGTGAATTCCGGCAGGCCGCTGGCGGCGTGCTGCCAGACCTGGGGGAGGCGGCCAGCCTTGTTCAAGGCTTCGACGAACCAGCGGTCCTGGGTCTTGATGGACCACCCTTCGAGCCACCAGCGGGGCACCAGGGCCAGGAGGGCGCAAACACAGGCCCAGAGCGCCAGCACGGACCAGGCCGCCACCCTGTGGCTGGGCAGCCGAAAGGCCCGAACCCAGCGGCCCGGGCTCAGGGCCCGGGGCCGGGTTCGGCTCAGGTACAGGATGGCCATGCTGAAATCCTAGTGGGTGGAAGCCCTCTCCGCCCAGAACCAGCGCAGGATTATTTGGAGCCCGGGAGGTATTTTTCGAGGGTCTGGTCCAGCTTGTCCCCCCGCAGATCCTCCGTGGTTGCCAGGATCTTCCCGTCGGGGCCGACCAGCAGAACGTGTGGGATGCCCCGCACCTGGAAAGTCGCATTGAGGGCCTTGGCGAGCTCACCCTGGGGAAAGGCATGGCGCCAGGGCATGGGGTGCCCGGGATCCTTGCGGAAGGTGGTGATGTCTTGGGCCTTCTTGTCCCAGGAAAGGCTAAGCACCTCCAGGCCCCGCCCCTGATACTTGGCAAAGGCCTTGTGCAGGTTGGGCAGCTCGGCCCTGCAGGGCCCACACCAGGTGGCCCAGAAATCCAGGAGCCAGTACTTGCCCTTGAAGGTGGCGGGCGTGATCTCCAGATTGGCCTTGTCAAAATCCTTCACCTTGAAGGCTGGAATCTGGTTGCCCACCTTCGGCGCCACGAGGTCGTCCTTGGCGGCCTGAATGAGCCATTCGCGCCACTTGGCAATGGCCGGATGGCCCGGCGCGAAGGCCTCCAGGCGGTCCACATAGGCCTTGGTCGCAGGCACCAGTCGGGGCCTGGAATTCAGGTCCGCGCCGGCGAGCAGAGCCTGGATTCTGACTTCTCGGGAGGGGTTCTTTTCGAACACCTGCTCCAGGTAGGCGAAGGCCCTCTGGGCGGCCTCCGCTTCCTTCTGGGGCACGAAGCCCCCGCCGCTGGCATGCCAGGCGATGAAGCAAAGGTAGTCGGGCTTCACGGCGGCGACGAGTTCCAGGGCCGGAGAATCCGGGGGAACCTGGGCGGCCAGCTCCAGCCCGAAGCTGTTGTCGATCGAGGACAGCAGATCCCGCACGTCCTCCGGAATGGCTTTTGAATTTGGAATCTTCGCTTCCAGCAGGAACTGGCGGGCCACCAGCAGGATCTGCCGGATCTCGGGTTGGGTTTCCCGGACGAGGCGCGCGTAGACGAGATCGAGGAGGGCTTCCTTGGGAAGGGGTTTCTTCTCGGCCTTGAGACGGGGAAGGTCCTTGAGGAGGGTGGCGTACTTCGCCACGAGGGCATGGGCGTCCTCGGCGGGCGCCGCCGCTGTGATGGCTGGCAGTGCCAGGATTGAAAGGGCAAGACAGGTGCAGAGTCGCATGGGATTCCTGGCAGTCGCCTGGGAAGGCTTGGGGACCTTCCCAGGCAGGGCGTGTTCAAAGGGGTGGTCTTCCCGGTTAGAAGCGGAAGCCCAGCTTCACCTGGATGATTCGAGGGTCAGTAAAGGCTCCGACGGTCCCGTCCCCAAAGGGGCCGGTCTTGTTAGGCGCGGCCCTGAAGGCGGGGTTGGACCACCAATCCGCGGGATAGGCGGAGGGATCGGTGTAGACATTCCCCTGTCCGTCCATGAGGACCGACGAGTTGAACTTGTACATGGGCATCATGTGGTTGAAGATGTTCTTCACATCCAGGGCCGCGAAGAGGGCCACCTTCTTGGTCAGCTTCAGGTCGTAGCCCAGGTGGAAGTCGAACCGGTACATCTCGGGCCACCACTCGGGGTCGTTCTTGAAGGTGCGGTCGAGATCGGGGGAGTAGCCCTGGTTGGCGATGGCATCCGGCGTGAAACCGAAAATGTCGCGGTACCCCTTGAAGCTCTTCGACCAGTAGTTGCCCAGCAGTGAAGTGGTCAGGGTGCCGTATTTTCCCAGGTCCAGGCGGTAGGTCAGGTCCAGGTGGGTCATGAAGGGCGTCGTCGAGGATGACCACTGGCCGGGCTGTGGCCCGTAGGGGGACACCAGGTCGTTGGGAATCAGGCCGCCGAAGTCGTTCCGGTAGGTGTTGTTGCCCTGCCCGCCGTTGGCCCGTGCGCCGGTCCAGCAGAGGTTTCCGCCTGCGCTGAGGGCGGGGGTGAACTGGCGCCGGTACTGAAGCTGGAGGCTGATGGTCCGGGCCTCGGCGCCGGGATCGTTCCAGAGCACGATGGGTGCCGTCCCAGGTGCGAGGCCGGGGGCGCCGTCCCAACGATCGTCAATGTAGCGGTCCTGCACTTTGTACAGCAGGGTGGCGATGAAGTTCTGCACCTGGTCGGTGTAGTGGTAGTTCAGGGTGGCTTCCCGGCTTCGTGGCGGCTTGATATCCGAAGCCACGCTCGTCTGCCGGTTGGTGACGGGGTTGGCGCTCTGGAAATAGGGATTGGCCAGGCCGGTCACCCCAGGGGCTTTGCCCCAGACATTCCAGTTCACGGACCCGTCGGGATTGAGGGCATCCGCGCCAGTTCCCGCCCCGTAGTAGGTGTACATGCGCACCGGTACGCTGCCCGTGACTGTGGCTTGGCTGAAGTCGCCGGTATTGGTCAGCCCGGCGTATTCCGCGACACTGAGGCCGAACACATGCTTGCCGTCGCCCTTCAGGTCATAGCTGAGGCTGGCTCGGGGCGTGAAGGCCGTGGGCGAGAAGGTGTCCCCTTCGGGCGAGCTGGTGTACTTGTAGCGGTCCAGGCGGGCGCCATAGGTGAGGTTCCAGTGAGAACCAATGCGCCAGACATCGTTGGCGTAGAGCCCGGTCACTCGCAGGTCCCGCCGGCCTTGAAGTGGGTCGAACTCAATCAGGCGCGTCCGCAGGGAATTGCCAGTGGCCATGGCGCGGTACTGACGGTCCATGCTGGGCGGCGCGGCACTGGTCCAGCCGTTGAAGTAGATTTCTGCCCTGGAAGGCGTCATGCCGATGAAACCCGCGTCGGGAGCGGTGTTGCCCATGGTCTGGTAGTTGCTGTAGTAGTCCTGCAACCCCGCTTCCACTTTGTGGTCGGCGACCAACCAGGTGAAATTCAGCCCGAATGTCGTGATCTTTTCCTTGGCGAGGGGTCTATTGACAGCGCCATTGTCGTAATTGTCGCCGGAGCCCTTCGTGGACTTGTCCATCCAGGTGATGATTCCGGGGCCGCCCGGTGAACCCGTCCCGGGGCCTCCCGTCTGCGTGTGGGTTTGGGAGAGCTTCACGTCCAGTTGCAGGTTGCTGCTCAGGATCCCGAGGTAGCCCAGGGAGTAGAAGCCGCGGTCGGATTTGGAGGGCCCGGAGGTGGTGGCGAGGCTGCTCTGGCCGGTGCCATTCGAGCCTTGGGTCGAGGTGCTCAGGGAGTGCTGCCAGGCCGCGGAAAGGCGGTGGTCGGTGTTGACCTGCCAGTCCAGCTTGAGGTCCCGGGTGGACTGCTGCGACTCGCTGGTGTAATCGAAGGAAGGAAACAAGCCGCTTCGGAGGGAGGTGTTCACGACCGTGGTCTTGGACGGGGTCTGCGTCTGGTACCCCACGGTGAAGAACAGCTTGTCCTTGATGATCGGCCCCAGGATGGTCCAGGACTGCAGGTCCGTGACATGCCTGGGCACCGTCCGGCTATTCGTAAAGGCAGACTGTCTGGGCAGGGCGTTCCAGGAGTTGCTGAAGAGCTCATGGGTCGTGGAGCCCGTGAACTCGTTCGTGCCGCTCTTGCTGACGGTATCCACCATGGCGCCGGTAAACCTGCCGTACTTGGCGGACACACCCGTGGTGAGCACCTGGATCTGCTCGATGAGATCCCGATTGACCTGGAGGACCGATTGGCCCGACCCCGCCGACCTGGCCTCGATCCCGTCGTACATGAAGCTGTTCTGGTTGTCCTGCGAACCGTTGAAGTTGTATCCCCCGCTGGGGGTGCCCGGCATCGTGACGATGAGGGCATTCAGAGGATCCCCGATGATGGGCAGGCTGCGCAGCGCCTCCTGGGTGAAGGTCGCGCCAATCAGGGCCGTGCTGGTGTCGGCGCCGGCCTGAGGGGGCGCGTAGGCCACCACTTCAACCACGGCACCGGCCATCGGTTGCATGGCAATGTTCAACTGGCCGACCTGGTTCACCACCACAGTCACTTGCATGGTGATGTCTGCCATGCCTTCGGCGTGGACTCTCAGCTTGGCCCCGCCCGGAATCAGCTGAGAGAAGAGAAACTGTCCCTTCGCATCGGTGCGGGTTTCGATGGTGCCGCGTCCCGCATCCAGCCGGACCAGCGCGGCGGCGATGGGAACCCCATTGGGCCCTTTGACCGTTCCCCCAATGCCTCCGGAAGCGTTGCTCTGGGCATACAGAGCGCCCGAGGAGGCGACGAGGAGGGCGCAGATTCGGGCTGCACCCAGGTTGCGGATGGATGACTGCATGGGGTCCTCCTGGGGGAATGGGGTGGGGAGTGCGGTTCCCGTGGGTTGCCCAATGGTGGACCGCTTCATGAGGTACCTTTCTAAGAAGTCAAGCGAAAAGAGTGTAAATATTTAATGAAATGACGAGTGTATTTTAAGTCATTTAAATACAATTTTAAAGGTTCATGCTTCAGGTTTGTCATTTCTGAATAAGCTCCTCAGTGAACGGGCAGCAACCACCGGTAGCCCTCCCGCTCCAGCGTCTGGATGACCGGGTGCTCGTCACTGTCCCCCAGTTTCCTTCGAAGGGTCTGGATGTGTTTGTCCACCGTGCGCAGCGTCGGGCGGGCGTCATGTTCCCAGGCCAGGTTCACCAGATCCTGGCGAGAGTGGACACGGCCCGGGTGGGCGGTCATGACCTCCAGCAGTCGGAACTCCTTCATGCTCAGGTTCAAATCCACCCGGCCCCGGTGTACCGTGAACTGCACCAGGTTGATCTTGAAGGGGCCACTCACGAGGGCCCGCTTGGCCGCCTCGGGAGGGCCCGCGCGTCGAAGGATGGCGCGGATGCGCGCCACCAGTTCCAGCATGGCGAAGGGCTTCGACAGGTAATCGTCGGCGCCGTAGTGGAGCCCCTGGATGCGATCCTCGCTGCCGGCCCGGGAGGTCAGGATGAGCACCGGCACCTTGTCCTGCTTACGCCGCAGGGCTCGCAGTACCTCGAAGCCGCCGATCCCCGGCAGCCCAAGGTCCAGGACGATGAGATCCGCAGGGTGGGCCGCGTGGCGCTCCAGGGCGGTTTCGCCGTCGGTTGCCACCACCACGGCGAAACCCTCCGCCGCCAGGTTGGTCTCGACCAACTCGGCCAGGACACTCTCGTCTTCGACGACGAGAATCCGAGAGCTGGGTGGGGTCGGTGGGGGGGGCATAGGCCTCCAGCATACGTTCAGAACCCGCGAAAATGCCTGGGCCCCCTGTGACGAGGTTGGACTTCGCTGCAACCGTCCCTGGGCGCGTGTTCGTAGATCCGCCCTAAGCAGGCCCTACAAAAGAAGGAAATCCCTTCGGACGCTTTCCAGTTTCTGGCGGGGAAGCCCGGCCAGCTGGGCGAACTCGCCGAAGGATTGCACGGCTGCCGCCACGTCTCCGAGGATTTTCGCCGGGCTGCGAACGCCGAACCGTTCCGCGTCCTCCATGAGATCGGCCCGCCCGATGCCGCTGAACTTGCCATTGACGGCCAGCTGGTGCTGGAAGGTCCACTGCCCGTCCGGGTTGTAGGCATGGGTCACGTCGTAGGCGGGCGCCAGGGCCCAGGCCGTCGCGCCCTGCTTCAGGAGGAAGGAGAGGTTCTTGGTGTGGTCGTCGCAGTTCCGGGCCATCACGTTGAAGGCCATCCGCCGGAACAACTCGTCCACCGCGCCAGGCCCCAGGCGCAGCGCCGCGAGGGTCATGAAGGCCTGGGCGTAGCTGTGGGTGGACAGCTGCTTGAAATCCATGTGTTCCATGGCGCACAGCGTCTGGAGGTGGTGCCGCAGGTTCCCCTCCCGATCGAAGCGGCGGGTCATGAAGTGGGCCCGCCCGTTCTCCTGGAGCAGGCGGCAGTCCGTCATCTGGATCCCCGCGGCCCGGGCCATGAGGTGATAGGCGTACTCCGTCCGGCCGAAGTCCAGGCCCTTGCCCAGCCCCGGGTCGGCACCCACCCCATCGAATTTGAGCAGCCAATGCTCGAAGCCCGGCTCCGTGTCGAACTGCCCGCTTCGCAGCTCTGCGGTGATCGGGTTCCAGGCGACCACTGCCTTCGCGCGGGCCCCTCCGGCGGAGGTCCCCACGGAGATGATCTGGTTCAGAGCGGCTTCGGCCGTGGTCTCGCTCGACAGATCGCCCTGCACGGCCTTCCGCGCCGCCTCGACCAGGGCCTGCATCTGCAGGGCCGACCTGCTGTCGGTCCGGGTACCCAGCGCCGGCCGGAACTCCAGGGCCCCCATGCCCCGCTTGCCCATGTAGGCCAGGCGGTCCAGGGTCGTGATGGAGTCGCGGGTGCGGCCCCGGCGGGCCATCCAGGCATCGATCAGGGCGTTCCCGAAATCATCCGGGAGGGCATCCGAAAGCAGGCCCGGCAGCCGCCGATAGGTCGCCTCCGGAAGATCCGTAAAGATCATTGGGCCCCGGTACCCCGCCACCGGCAGCTTCTGGGGGGCCAGCTCGAGGCCCGAGGCCAGCCACTCCGGGGCATAGGCGAAGGCGTAGTATCCCCACCTCGGGTCGAGGGCCACCGCGCCAACCCGCTGCCCCCAGGCCCGCACCTCGATGGCCTTGGAGCTCATCCCTTCCTCCGTTTCTTGACCACCCGGCTACGCATTCGGGGACGCTCCAGGAGGGCCAGGGGATCCACCGTCGGCGCCGCCGGGAAGAGGTGGTTCAGGCCCTCCAGAGCCCCCAGGGCTTTCAGCACCCGCAGGAGGGTGCCGACGCTGGAACCACGGCCCTGCTCCAGGGTCCGGACCGTCCGGTCCGACACCCCGGCCAACTCTGCCACTTCTGTCTGCTCCAGACCCCGGCGGATCCGGAACTCGCGGGCCTGCTTGCCCAGTTCGAGCTCCAGTTCGGGAATGGTCTTGAAGTCATATTGCATAATCAGATCTTTCCTTCCTTTATAGATCAAGTGACTCAATTTACCGGAACTATTTATTCGTCAATTCAAATTTAGGTTGATCCCTACGATTGTCAACAATCGGAATGTTTATTCCGCCCGAAGAACATCCTCCGTCGTTGAAGGAAGACTTCTTCCTCTCATGGAGCCTTAAAGCAAGAACGGCTGTCCTTCGCCCGTGTCGACGCTCCTGCATCGGCGCCCCGCGACAGCAAACATGGCGCGGGTACCTGCTGTTCAGATAGGGCATCAACGGCGCCTAAACCGATTACGAAGAATTTCGTTGACGACTACGAAACTTGTCGTATCTTTTGGACATTCCCCTGTCGGAGATCCTTCCCATGCAGCCTGCCACCCGCCCCACCGACGCCGAGCTCGCCATCCTGCGGGTGCTCTGGGAGCGGGGTCCCAGCACCGTCCGGCAGGTCTTCGAAGTGCTTTCCGAAGAGAAGGACCTGGGCTATACCACGGTCCTGAAGATGCTCCAGATCATGACCGAGAAGGGCCTGGTGCAGCGGGAGGTCACGGACCGCGTGCACACCTTCTCCACCACCCAGACCCAGACCCAGACCCAGCGGCACATGCTTGGCGATCTGTTGGACAAGGCCTTCGGCGGCTCCTCTTCGAGCCTGGTCATGCAGGCCCTGGCCACCCGCAAGGCCACGCGCGAGGAGTTGGCGGAGATCCGCAAGCTGCTGGACCTGGCGGAAGGGAGGAAAGGATGAACCCGCTCCTGTCCCTGGTTTCACACCCACTGGCCCAGACCCTGGGCTGGACCCTGCTGCACTTCCTGTGGCAGGGCGCAGCCCTGGGCCTCGCCGCCTGGCTGACGCTGATTCTGCTGCGCGGGGCCAGCGCCAAGGCCCGCTACGGGCTAGCCTGCGCCTGCCTGCTGCTGATGGTGGCCGCCCCGATGGGGACCTTCCTGGTCCTGCAGCAGCCGAGTCCGGCCCCGGTCAATGCCCTGACGCTGCTGGCGGAACCCGGCGCCTTCAGCCTGGCCGGGCCCGCCCACCTGACGCAGCGCCTGAAGGCCACCCTGGATCCCTCGCTGCCCTGGCTTTTGCTGGGCTGGGCCGCGGGCGTGCTGCTATTGTCCTTCCGCTTTCTTGGCAGCTGGATCCGGGTGCAGCGCCTCCGCCGGCTGAGCGCAATGCCCGTTCCGTCGGAATGGCATCTGGTGCTATCCCGCCTCTGCCGGGAGCTCAAGCTCTCCCGCACGGTGCGCCTGCTGCAGTCCGCCGCGGTGGAAGTGCCCACGGCCCTGGGCTGGCTGCGCCCCATGATCCTGCTGCCCGCCTGCGCCCTAGCGGGGCTTGCCCCCATCCAGCTGGAGGCCATCCTGGCCCACGAGCTGGCCCACATCCGCCGAGGCGACTTCCTGGTGAACCTGCTGCAATCCCTGGTCGAAGTGCTGCTCTTCTACCATCCGGCCGTGTGGTGGCTGAGCGCGCGCATCCGCGCCGAGCGCGAGCTTTGCTGTGATGACGTGGCGGCCGAGCTTTGCGGCGATCCCCTGATCCTGGCCCGGGCCCTCACGGATCTCGAGGCCCTGCGCGAACCCCTTACCCCATCCCCATCCCAGCTGGCCCTGGCGGCCAACGGAGGTTCTCTCATGCACCGCGTTCGGCACCTGCTCCACCCCGCCCTGCCCATCACCAGCGGCGCCCGCGCCACCGCCCTGGCCATCCTGGCCGCCTCCCTGCTGGGCGCGGCGGGTGTGGCCCTGCAGGAGAAGGGTTCAGAGGCTACTTCCAAATCCGATAAGAACACCCATATCCGCGTCTCGGACGACGAGCGCAAGCTGGATGTGCAAATGAAGGGCGAGGTCCAGCTCAACGGCGAGGCGCCTGATCCTGTGACGGTGCCGGGCGAGGGCAGCTTCCGGGTGGAGGAAAAGAAGGGCGGCAAGACCCGCACCTTTGTCGCCACCAAGGACAAGTCCGTCTACTCCGTGAACGGGCAGGAGATGCCCTTCGATAATGAGGGGAGAGACTGGGTTCGCGGCATCGTCGCAGAAACCCGCAAGGCGCAGGCCGGGCGGGAGAAAGCCCGAGCCATGAAGGTGCGCGTCGAGCTGGATCGCGCCGAGGGCGAGAAGGAACGGGCCCAGGCCGAAAGCCACCGTGAGCAGGTCGTGAAGATCCACACCCGCCACCTGAAGGATCTGGAGGCCCAGACCAAAGACCTCGAAGCTATGACGAAGGACCTCGACCTCCAGCTGAAGGAGCTCAGCCCCGAGGAGCGGGCCCGCGTCCATGCGGAACTGGACCAGGCCAAAGCCGAGCTCGACAAGGCCCGGGTCGAGGGCCGGAAGGTGCGCGTGGAGATGATCAAGGAGCAGGGTGAAGGCCCCGGCACCGTCGTCATCCGCAAGGAGCGAAACGGCCAGGAGGCGGCCGGGAAGCACATCGAGATCCAGACCGAGGATGTGGGACCGGACGTGGTCGTCATCCGCAAGAAGGTGGATGGCAAGGAGGTCGTCAAGAAGCACCTGAGGCTTCGCCGAAAGGGCGGCGCCCCCAAGGAAGAGGAGACCTGGGCCTTCCAGGGTCCCGATGGCGAGAACGCCTTCCAGCAGGACATCCACATCCCGGAGATCCACATCCCCAGGATCCATGTCCGCCCCTTCGCGCATCCCGGCGGCAACGATCGGCAGCTGGAGATGGCCGAGATCCAGGCCGAGCTGCGGGCCCTGCAGACCCGCCTCGACCAGTTGCAGAAGGAGGTCGGCCGCACCTCCAAGCCGCCCAGCCCGCCCAGGGCACCGAAGGCACCCAAGTCGGCCCACCCTGCCGTGCCGCCACCGCCACCACCCCCGGCGCCGCAGGCCCCGCCCCCACCGCCGCCCGCACCTCCAGCGCCGCCATCGGCCCCAGGTACCTAGTCCAGCCTTTCCCGCACTCTGAAAAGGGCCCGCGCTTTTCGGGCCCTTTTCAAAGCACCCTTCAGAGCAGCCGCAGGAAGGCCTCCACCCGCTCCCAATCCCGGGTCAAAGGAAAGGGCGGCAGGGCGGCCCGCACCTGGGCGGCGTAGCGCTTCCCCAGCCGGTCCTCGGAGGGCAGCATGAGGCGCGGATCCAGCACCGCCACCACGCCCTTGTCGGTGCGGGTGCGGATGAGGCGGCCGATTCCCTGCTTCAATTTCAGCGTCATCTGGGGCACCTGGATACCGATGAAGCCCAGGCCCTCGCGCTGGGCGTCCGCCTCGCGGATGCGGGCCTGCAGCACCGGATCATCCGGCGGCGCGAAGGGCAGCGCGGAAACCACCACCAGGCTCAGCGCGTCCCCCGGCAGGTCCACGCCCTGCCAGAAGCTGGCCAGGCCCAGCAGCGCCGCCGAGGGCGTGGCGCGGAAGCGGTCCAGCAGCTGCGTGCGGGACAGGCCATCGCCCTGTACGAAAAAAGTGATCTCCGGCAGGGCAGCTTCGAGCCGGGGTCGGAAGGCCGCCAGCATCTTGCGGCTGGTGAAGAGCAGCAGGGCCCGGCCCCGGCTGGCCCGCAGCATGCGCTCCATGGCGGAGAGCGAGGCCTCGATCCAGTCGGGATTGCCCACGGCGCCGCCCCCCCCGGCCCGGCGCTCCGGCAGGTCCGGCGGCACGAAGAGCAGGCCCTGGGCCTCGAAGTCGAAGGGGCTTTCCACGTTTTCCGCCGCCTCCACCTCGGGCCGCGTGAAGCCCAGGCGCAGGCCCAGGCCGTTGAAGCCGCGGCCGTCCCGCAGGGTGGCGCTGGTGAGCACCACGCTTTCGAAACCCCGCCGCACGTGCTGGTGGAAAAAGGGCCGCACGTCCACGGGGTTGGACTTGAAGTGCACGAGGTTGGCGCCCTCGCGGTTCAGCGTGGACACCCAGCCCTCGGGCTGGGCGAAAATCTGCTCCATGCGCGAGAAGGCCGTGCCCACGCGCTCGGCCAGCCGCATCCACTGGGGGTTCTCGGGATCGGCGGCGGCGAGGCGCCGGGCCTCCACCCACAGGGGATGGCCCGCCTCCACCCAGGCGCCCACGGCATCCGCCAGGGCGCGCATCTCAGGACCGGGACTCAACAAAGGCAGCACGCCGCCCTCCAGGGGCACCCAGGAGAGGATGTCGGTCCAGGCCCGCTCCCAGGGCTCCAGCAGGCCCGCCAGGCCGGCGCCCTCGTCCCGGGCGGCGTCGCGCAGATCCGTGAACAGCAGGTTCATGGCGCGGCTGGACCAGGCTTCGGCGCAGCTTTCCGTGAGCTGCTCCTCCAGATCGTGGGCCTCGTCGAGGATGAGCACCGGCGCGTCGGGAAGCACCTGGCCAAACGCTGACTCGCGCAGCACCCGGTCCGCCAGCAACAACGCGTGGTTCACGATGATGAGATCGGCCCCGGCCACTTCTGTTCGCAGCTTGGTGAGGAAGCAGTCCTCGTAGCGGGGGCACTGGCGGCCCGTACAGCGCTCGGCGCGGGCATTGATCCGATCCCAGAGCGGCGACTCACCCTCGCCGAAGCGGCCCAGACCTTCGCGATCCCCGTCCTGGGTCTCCAGGGTCCAGCGCTGGAGGGCCAGCCAGAGCTGCTGATCGGCCCGGGTGAACTCCAGGTGGGGATCATGGGCGGCGGCCTCCCAGGCCGTGCGGCAGAGGTAGTTGGCGCGGCCCTTGGCGAGGACGGCCTTGATGGGGCGACCCAGGATGCCCGAAGCCCGGGGCACATCCTCCTCCAGCAACTGGCGCTGGAGCTGCTTGGTGCGCGTGGCCACCAGGATGGGGTGCCGCCCCGCCGCCAGCACCGGCACCAGGTAGCCCAGGCTCTTGCCCGTGCCCGTGCCGGCTTCCACGGCCTGGATCACGGCCTCGGGCCGGGACTCCGCATCGCTGCCGGCATCCCGCCATGCCTGGAACCGGGCCGCCCCCTCGAGCACGGCGTTGTGCACCAGCTCCGCCATGCGCCGCTGGCCGGGTCGATCCTCGGCCCCGGGAAAGCAGGCGAAGATCCGACCCTCCGGCGGGGCGAAGTAGCGGTCCATGGAGTGCGCCATTGGATCAGTGTCGCTCAGTGGCGGAAAAAGAGCGAACGGCTTTCCTGATTGTCAGGGCTGACCGCTCACTTGTGATAGTCCTTCCCCCGGATGATGGTGAAGGCCCGGTAGAGCTGCTCCAGGAACATGACCCGGCTGAGTTCATGGGGAAAGGTCATGGGCGAGAGGCTCAGCTGCTCCGGGATCTCGGCTTTCAGCTCGGGATCAAAGCCGTGGCTGCTGCCCAGGGCGAAGGCCAGCTTGTCGCCACGGTTCATGTGATCCACAAGCCATTTGGCCAGACCTTCGCTGGTCCGGGAGGTCCCTTCCGGCGTGAGCAGCACCGGACAGTTCACGGCCAGGAGCCGCGGACGCAGCCGCTCGGCCTCGTCCTTCAGCTGCCGGACGGGGTCGCCCTTGCCCTCGGTGAGCTCATGCACATCCATGCGGGCGTAAGGCCGGAGCATGTCGAGGTAATGCCTTTCAAGGTCACGACAGGGTTCCAGGCGAAGGCGGCCGAAGGAGAGGAGGGCGACGGGATACATGATCGTATTGTGATGAATTCCCCTTGGCAGCGCATCAGGAAGGTTCCACCATCCTTGCAGATTGATCCCATTGGAGGTCTCATGCGCCGTTCCCTCATGCTTTCCCTGGCCAGCCTGCTGCTCGTGCCCGCCTTCATCAGCTGCGGAGGCGACGAGATTCCCACCACCGCCCCGGCGGCCGCCAAGGAACCCGCCGATATCCTCTACAGCCTGCAGTACCTGGCCGTCCGGAAGGACTACAAGCAGGCCGCGGTCATCGCGCCCATCACGCCCGACTTCGTCTACTCCGGGGCCCTGCACTTCCACCAGGATGCCAAGGCGCAGGGGCTGGAACTCACGCCCGAGGAAATCAAGGGCCTGGGCGTCGAACACCTGGCCGCCAAGCTGGACAATCTGTCGGGCAGCCCCAGCGATGACTACCCGGTCAAGGACGCGCGGCTGGCCTTCAACGCCGGCATCTACCGCCTGACCAAGGGCCTCACGGCGAAATCCTGGGGCAAGATGAAGCACATGGGTATCACGGACAATGCGGGTGCCCGCCAGTACGGCTCAACCTACGTCCTGAAGGACATGGCGCTGGGCTTCGACGGCAAGAAGATCCTGACCGTCACCTGCGTCAAGAAGCCCGATGGCAATTTCGGCATCTCCTTCATGCGCTTCGAAATCGCCCCCAAGAACCTCAAGCAGGACTGAGCTGGCCTATCCCCATCGCAGCGCTCCGAGTGATAAAAGGGCCCGCTTTGCGGGCCCTTTTCATGGAATGCTTTTTCTGACTCGGGCCGCGCATGCGGCCCGAGCAAACCAAGGATCCCGATGCACCTGCTCGCCCAATACACGCTCACTTCCGATGAAGCCCTCAATGGCACCCGGGCCTTCAAGCGGCGCTGGTACGAGACCTCCATCGTGGCCGGCGCGGCCCTTTTGCTGTTCGCGGTCTACAGCCTCCTGGCCGCCAAGGGTTCGTGGGGGTTCTGCATGATCATGACACTCAACGGCCTGGTGCTTCTGATCGTGCCCGAGGCCGTCCTCCGGTGGGCCAACCGGCGCCGGGGCTCCGAGCCCTTTCCGCCCACGGAGGTGACCTTGGACGATGAAGGTCTCACCTTGCGGACCCCCTCGAGCGAGGGCGGCCTGCCCTGGTCGGCCTTTTCATCCATCCAGCGGCACAGCGGCTTCTGGATCTTCACCATCAATCGCTCCCAGGCCGTCATCTTCCCCGAGCGGGCCATGGATGAGGCTGCCAGCTCCGAGCTGACCCTCTTCCTGCGGGGACGGAAACTGCTGAAGGCATGAACCTCCAGGGCCCCGTCCAGCTGGCCGCCCGCGCCCTGCTGGGCCAGCGGCTGGTGCGCGGGGGCGTGACGCTGCGCATCACGGAAGTCGAAGCCTACGGCGGGACGGAGGACAGCGCCAGCCACGCCCGGCACGGCCGCACGGCGCGCAACGCGCCCATGTGGGGCCCGCCGGGCCGAGCCTACCTCTACTTCTGCTACGGCATGCACTGGATGTTGAATGTGGTGACGGGGCCCGACGGCTCTTCTTCAGCCGTGCTCATCCGGGGCGCCGAAGTGGTGGCCGGCCTCGACACCGTGCTGGCCCGCCGAAAGGCCGTGAAGGCCACGCCCCTGCTCTGCGCGGGGCCCGGCAAGGTGGCCCAGGCCCTGGGCCTCGACCGCAGCTTCGACGGCCACGACCTGCTGGCGCCGGGCGGTCTCGAGTTGCGACCGGGCTCCGCTCCCCGGATCATCCTGGCCGGGCCCCGCCTGGGCATCGGCTTCGCCACCACCGAAGACCAGGCCCATCCCTGGCGCTTCGCCGACGGCGAGAGCGGCGCCGTGCTGCAGAAGAAGGCCCTGTCCCAAATCTGAACCAGCCTATGCTTCCAGGCAGGAGGCCGCCATGCCCTACGTGAACATCCGCATCACCCGCGAGGGCGCCACCGCCGAACAGAAGGCGAAGCTCATCCAGGGCGCCACCCAGCTCCTGGTGGACGTGCTCGGCAAGAACCCCCAGACCACCGTGGTGACCATCGACGAGCTAGACACCGACAACTGGGGCATCGGCGGCGAGACCGTCACCATCCGAAGGAAGCAGGGGAAATGACCTCGCTCCTTGTGCATCGGGCACCCAGCCCGCATACTCAACCTCCGCTCAGACCGAACCCTCGCGGGGGGAACGCTGAACGGACACCACACATGGGGGTGACCGGTTTCGACAGGTCGTGATCCAGGTGCACGGTGCAGGCGGGGGTTGGACGGCTGGCCCCCTCATCAAGCCGCCCAAATCAAACTGCCAACGATAACTTCGAACTGGCTCTCGCTGCCTAGGGCAACCTAGGCTCCGAGCGAGTCCCCGGGATCTCTGGGTACCGGGCTCGTTAAACCCCTGAAAGGGTGGCTTCGGCCTGCCGGACAGGGGTACCAGATAGGCCGCCGCGACGCCCCCTGACGGCGGCCGAGATCAGGAGGCACACGCCCTGAGCGGCTTGTCCGTTCTCCGCCAGGGGGTTTCAAGAACGGACCAAGCCTGTGAAAGAGCCGCCATCCGGCATGTCTTGGACGTGGGTTCGACTCCCACCACCTCCACCAAGCAAAAGCCCCCGCACAGCGGGGGTTTTTGCTTGGTGGAATTGCCGCTGCGGCCAGGCTGACTCAGGCCCGTCCTGGGCCCTCGCCCTCCGGGCCGTCGCCTGCGGCGCCGGTCCTATTCGCCAGTCCTGGCGAATGGTGGCGCCCGGAGGGCAGGACTAAATGTCCTGCCCGGAGGATCAGCGCCGTGGCCAGCAGCGACACGCCAGGCACTCAGATAAGATTGCCTGCGTGGTGTAGTAGGGAGCCGAAATTGAAGCAAGGGGGAGGCAGAGTTACAAGCGGCGGGCACCTCACGGCCAGCCTCGACAAGGAAGGCATGCTGAAGTAAAACCATTTTCTAGTGTGGATTACTACCGGATGCCCACATGATCCAGACGGTTCGGTAGACTGACAGTTCACCCATGAGGTTCATCATGAGCAGAGGGCCGGATTACGATATTCGCCTCCGCATCGTGGGAGGGGACGGCGTAGATGGTGCGTTAGACATCACAGACCTGGAAGCGCTGGTTCAGTTTATTCGTGGAGCCGCGGCCCATGATCCAAGTTTGGCTAACCTAGCTCTGGTAGATGTCCAGCGAGGAAGCCGAGTAGCACTTTTTAAAGCCCAGCCCCACCAAGGAATTCCAGGTTTACTTTCCACACGTAATGCCATCGCGGATTTGTTCCCGCTTAGGAGCGCCCGCTCAAACGCGCCTGTTGAATTTCCCAAAGGCATTCTTGATTCCTTCCGCACCTTGGCTCGCTGTGGCGCAAAGGTACAAGTGTCTTACACACCAGAGAATGCTAAAAGACCACGGCGAATGACGTTTGATCAACAAAGTTTGGCGCCAGTCAAAGTCAAACGAAATCGACTTGCACCAGAGAAGGAGTTGACGGGAAGGCTGATTCGTCTGCACAGCGATGAATCCTGTTTTGGCGTCGATACAGTTCAAGGTCAAATCCAATGTCCGTTCCCAAGCCATGATCAAGAATCTTGGGTCGCGCTATACGAACGCATCGTCAGGGTACGTGTAAAAGCACCATCGAAGCCCGCAAGCGGTCCCTGGAAAGCCACTGAAACCCTTGATATCGAGGTCTTGCCAGACCCACCGTCCCTTGATTTCACTGATGAAATCCCTGGGCTCGTACCCCCTAAGCATGCCCGTAAAGGAGGATTTCATCTGGATGATCTCTTCCCCGGACTGGAGCCCGAAGACGCTGATTCCCTTTCACTCTTCTTACAGGACTACAGGGGGCGCTCGTCATGACCAAACGAGTACTGGTGGATACCAATGTGCTTTCTCTACTCATCAAACTGAAGCTTGGCAGATTAAACCAAAACCCTGAAGCCTTCCAAAAAGCGACATGGTACGCCGAGCGGATCGAAGGGCGAGAATGGATCCGAAGCTTCGCGACTGATGCCGAATTGCGCCGGTGGATTCTAAATCAGCAGGACCCAAAGGCTCGAGCTCGAATCACTTCGGCGGTTCAACATACATTTGACACGAGTGCCTGTATCCACAGCACAGAGGCGGTCACGGAGTCCTGGGCACAACTGGCTAATCCACCGCCCCGGTATTCCCTTGGACACCCATCTGGGGACAATCCCCTGAGAGGTGCTCATGAAGAAGAAGGAAGACACTCAGCCGGTAGGGGCAGCGGAGGGAGGCCGTAGGCCGACCGGGTGCGATCGGCATGATCCACAGATAGGAGGTGAAAATCCAGACCTGAGACCCTAACGGAGGGAACTCAACACCGACGAGACAAGGGCGTGAACCTGGAGTACCAGGCGTAGTCAGACCCATCGGAAAGGAGGGAGCGTTGAAAAGCAAGCGGATCAGAAAGGATTCAAAAGCCGGACAGCGCCAATCCAAGATCCGGGAGGGACGACCCGTGAGGGCATGTCTAGTGGAAGTCATAGGTGTGCACCGGTCTCGAACGAAAGTGAAGCGCCGTAAGGCCTTCTCTGAAAGGGGTGAGCTGGCCCGTAGCAGCAATGCCCTATTTCCGTTGGCTCTCAGAGAGGGTATTGGCGACGAGATGGATGCGAAGTCTGTGGATCTTACCCGAGGAGCTCTGCCGGGTTCCGCGAAAGCGGTAGGCCGTACAACGCAAGAAGGAAAGCCAACGGCCCGTCAGAGCAACGAGAACCGCGCAGTACCGAACAGCCGTCGAAAGGCGGTTTCGCCCAAGGAGGTCAAGCACCTTGGGATAGGGAAGGGGGTTCCGGTCAACGAACAAGCGCTTCAACTGGCACTGCCCTTCGAGACAGTCGAAGAGACCGCGCAAGCGGTCGCCGTCGTCGAAACGGATTACCAGCCAAGGTGTTCTGGATCTCACGCGGAACCGAAGTCGGAGGACAAGTACGAGTATGCAGAGCTGGTGACGATGGAATCGGCCACGAGTTTTCTCGCAATGGCCTTCCAGAAAGTAGCGTCAAACAAGGGTGCCGCCGGTCCAGATGGACGGAGCATTGATGAGGTGCGCAAGTATCTCCCCAAACTCCTACCGAGGCTGACCAAGGAACTGCTCAGAGGAACCTACCAGCCCGGCAACATCCGGCGGGTATGGATACCGAAGGGCGGGGGAGGTCAGCGTGGATTAGGCATCCCCAACGTGGTTGATCGAGTGGTCGCGGAAGCCGTACGGATGTTGCTTGAGCCGCTGTACGAGCCGACGTTCCACGAACAAAGCCACGGATTCAGACCCGGTCGAAGTTGCCACACGGCGATCGCTCAGGCCAGGGGCATCATGGAAGAAGGATACGAGTGGGTGGTGGATCTCGATCTGGAGAAGTTCTTTGATCGAGTCAATCACCAGCGCCTGATGGCCCGGCTTGCAGAGCGGGTGAAGGACAGGCGTCTACTCGTCCTGATCGGCCGAATGCTCAAGGTCGGGGTGGTCATGCCGGATGGGGTGGTAGTGAGCAACGAGGAAGGCGTACCGCAAGGTGGGCCTCTTTCCCCGCTGCTCAGCAATATCGTTCTCGACGAGCTTGATGCTGAGCTGGCGAGACGGGGCCACCGCTTTGTTCGTTATGCGGACGACTGCACCAATCGCGAAGCGATTAGGGCCGCACGCGAAGCGTGGCGGGGCCGAAGGCCCGAGGGCGCAGCCCGAGCCAGCATCTACGTCCGCAGCGAACGTGCAGGAATACGGACCATGGCGAGCATCAAGGCATTCATCGAACGGCGCTTGCGCCTGAAAGTGAATGAGCAGAAGAGCGCCGTGGCCCATCCAGAAGAGAGGCACTTCCTTGGTTTCCGACTTCGGCGCGACCCGCTGGAGGGAGAGATCGAAGTGCTGCTGTCGAAACGATCGAAAGA
>JANYLR010000013.1 GCA_025363715.1 Holophagaceae bacterium
ACCAGCGTCTGCCATGCGGTCAGCGCCACCAACGGGATGGACGCGGCCTCCTCCATCGACAGGTTGGCCGGCTTGAGAGCCAGCGAATCTTCCTTGATCGCGATGAGTTCAGCAAAAGTGCCGATGCGGTCGTCGTCCGGCCGCGCGTAGACCTCATCGCCCGCTTTGAAGCGGCGCACGCGCGGGCCGACGCGCACCACCACGCCGGCCAGATCAGTGCCCAGGATCAGCGGCATCTTGTATGGCAACAGCAACTTGAATTCGCCATCCCGGATTTTAAAATCCACGGGATTGACGCCCGCAGCATGAATCTGCACGAGGACGTCATCGTCGCATAGCGTCGGCTCGGGCAGCTCGCCCAACCTGAGCATGTCAGATTTGCCGTAACGGTTGATGAAGAATGCCTTCATGTATGATTCCTATTCTCGGACATTACCGCGCCGAGGTCGTGGCGCGGCTGCGCACAGCGGGCTGGGAATCAAGCCTCAAGTCCTTGCGCACGCCGGCTTCGACCAGCGCGGCGGGCGCGAATCGGCGCAGGAGGCGCAGGCGTCCGGCCAGGGAGCCCGAGGTGTAGCGCACCTTCGGCGCCGCCGCCTGCGCCACCCGCACCACAGTTTCGGCCACCACGCCCGGACCATCCGCACCTTCCAACGCTTCCTTCACACGGAGATCCAGCCCCGCGCGCAGGTCGCGATACTCGTCGAGCGCCTCATCGGGCTGCAACTGGTTGGCGTCGAACGCCGATTTGATGTAGGCCGGTTCAACCAGCGAAACACGGATGCCCTGAGTGCGCAGCTCTTGGTCCAGCGCTTCCGAATAGCCTTCCACCGCATGTTTAGTGGCCGAGTACAACGCCATGTACGGCATCGGGATAAAGCCCAATACCGAGCTGATGTTGATGATGCGCCCGCTCCCGCGCTGCCTCATGTGCGGCAGGACGGCGCGGATCATCCGGACGATGCCGAAGAAGTTGGTATCGAAGATCGCCTGCCCCTGCCGGATCGAGCTCTCTTGGGCCGCGGCGGGCGCGACGCCAAAGCCGGCGTTGTTGACCAGCAGATCGATACGGCCCTCAAGTCGCAGCACTTCGGCGACGGCAGCCGCCACAGATTCATCATTGGTCACATCCAGCGCCAGCATCTCAAAGGCGCGCTTGCCGCGCTGCCCCTGAGCGCCGCGGCGGCTGGTGCCGTACACCTTGTAACCCACCCTGGCGAGCTGCTCCGCGGTGACTTCGCCGATTCCCGATGACGCTCCAGTCACGATTGCAATCTTGCTGTCCATGGCGCTCCTCCTCAAGTTAATCATTATATATGATGATCATCATATTTTTAGTCAAAAAAATGCCCAGAACCTGGGCTACCGACCCGGCCCTATTTGCCGACCTCTGAAAAATGCTTAAGTGTCGCCTCGCGCAACGCCTTGGATAGCCTGGGATCATCAACGGCGCGCGCCATCACCATCGTGCCAATCATCGAACTGACCATGAACATGGCCTGCTCGTGCGCACCGGGCGCTCCCCATCCGGGCAACTGGCGGGCCACCACATCGATCATCTCCTTGATGTGGCGCGTGGCGGCATGCCGCACCTCAGGCGCCTGGCGGTGCGTCTCGGAGCCAAGCGCAGCTACCGGGCAACCATTCTCAATGCCCTCCAGGTGCTCCTTCGAGAGATAGGCACGCATCAGCGCCTGCAAGGATTGCCCTGGCGCCGCAGCGGCGGCGATATTGGCCGACAACCTGACCGCTTCGGCCCCGGCGCGGTCGGCCGCTTCGGCCAGCAGCGTCTCGCGCGAGGCGAAGTGGGCATAGAAGCCGCCGTGGGTGAGCCCGGCTTCCCTCATGATATCTGCCACTCCGGTGCCGGCATAACCGCTGCGCCGAATCGCGCGTGCGGCCACCTCGACAATGCGGTCATGCGTGACTTCCTTGCGGCTCTGGGTGGCGCGCTTGGCGCTTGGTTGGGCGGAGTTGCTTCGCATGATAGTCATCATATACGGTTTTCAATAGAGCGTACGCACCTGCGCACCAATTTGTTTGACAGTCTGCCCTGAGGGACACGACCTAACACGATCAGTATGTATCGCCACCTAGCTCCGATTTTGAAAACAGCCCCTAACGGAGAGTCCCATCCACTTCTCTCCTAGGAACGGGCTGCGCATGCAGACAGGGCAACCATATCTCCCAGCGGGGAGGAAGGCTTCCTATCGCCCTGAACATGGGTCTGTCTGAGGCGATTCTTGAGCTTCCACCTGAGGCGGCAGGATCACCCGGAAGGTGGCGCCTTCTCCAGGACGGCATTCCACGGCGACTTCGCCTCCCATCAACCGGCATAGGTGCTTGACGATGGCCAGCCCCAGCCCAGTGCCGGGCTTGGCTTTGGCTCCCTGGGCCCGGTAGAAGCGCTCGAAGATGCGGGCCTGCTCGGCCTCGGGGATGCCCGGTCCCTGGTCCCGCACTTCCCAGATCTGGCCCTGGCTGGTGATCCGCACGGACAGGTCTACCCGGCCCCCGGCCGGACTGAACTTCAGGGCGTTGGAAGCCAGGTTTTCGATCACCTGGTGCAACCGCAGGGGATCGACCAGGATGATGGCATTGGGAGGGGCCTCCACGTTCAGGGCCAGGTGGACGCCGCAGGCTTTGCTGCGGGGCAGAAGTTCCTTCATGAGAGTTTCAAGGAAGGCCTGGAGGTTCAGGTGCACCGGAGCCAGGTGCAGGGCCCCGCTCTCGATCCGGCTCAGCTCCGAGAGGTCGCCCAGCAGGAGAGTGAGCCGGTCCACGGAGCGCATGATCGACTGGGCGCTGGAACGGGCAGCCTCCTCCAGGTTTTCATCCTGCAGGTTCTCCGCGGCGATGCGGATGGCCGTCACCGGGGTCTTCAGCTCATGACTTACGTTGGATATGAATTTCTGCCGGGTGGTCTCCAGGGCCTCCTGGCTGGTGACGTCGTCCAGGGTCAGGAGGACGCCGCTGACCGGGCCCAGGGGGGCGAAGGGAATGGCCCTGACCCGCAGGGTCCTGGCCGCCCGCGCCAGGCGCCACACGCAGGAATTCCCTCGGAAGGCCTTCCGGATGGCCTCGGGGCCCTCCGGGTCCTGGAACACCTCGCCGACGAGCATCCCCTTGGAAAGCGGAGCGCCCAGCCCCAGATGGCGCTGGGCCGCCGGGTTGAACTGCTCAAGCTGGCCCTCTGGGCCGAAGAGCAGGACCCCCTCTTCCAGGCGGGCCATGATGCCCGGCAGCAGCCGATTCTCCCGGGCAGCCTTCACCCGGAGGTCCTCGTTCTCCTGCTCCATGGCCGACCAGGCCCGAGGCAAGTCCTCAATGCTCCGGGGACGGGTTCCTCCCAGCAGAAGACCCAGGGGCTCAGCCAGGGGACGCAGCTGCCAGCGGGCCATGAGCACCACCACCATGGCCAGCGTGCCTAGCGATCCCATGGTCCAGAAAAGAGAGGTCCCTTTGTGGATGGTCATCCCCAGGCCAAACCCCAGGAAGAGCATGGACACCAGGCAGACCAGCGCACGGCCCAGGAAGACCGGCAACCCCGATCCATCGCCGCGCTGGGATTCAGTCTGGTCCATGTGCATCGACCATACACCGCCAGAAGTCCTTCGCCCAGCGCACGCGGACGAATTTACACTGCGGTAACCCCCTCCGACCCGGTACAGTTGAAGGTTGAACGCGGGAGACCCCAATGTCCTTGAATGCCCTCATGCGCTGGCTTAAACCCCGGGAGATGGTCTTCTTCGACCTCCTGGAATCTGCGGCCAGCAATGCGTACCAGGCCTCCCAGCTCTTCGACCTCGAGATCCGCTCTGGGGACCCTGCCCGGTTCGCGGAACTGCGGCGGCAGATGAAGGACCTGGAGCACATCGGCGACGACCTCACCCGCGAAATCATGGACCGGCTGAACCTGACCTTCGTCACGCCCATCGAACGCGAAGACATCATGCAGCTGGCCCACGCCCTCGACGACGTGGTCGACTCGATCCATGCGGTGTGCGAGCGGCTCATCCTCTACCGCATCACCCACGTGATGCCCGCCGTCACGGAAATCAGCTCCCTCATGGTGGAAGGCGCCGGCGAGCTGCTCCACCTCATCCGCTCCCTCCGCAACATGTCCAACCAGAAGGAGATCCGGGACCGGATCCGGCGGGTGCACACCCTGGAGAACAAGGCGGATTCGATCTACCACGCCGCCCTGGCCCAGATTTTTGAGGAGCCCAAGGATGCCATTGAGCTCATCAAGTGGAAGGAGCTCCTCAACCGGATCGAGGACGCCACCGACAGGATCGAGCTCGTGGCAAAGGTCGTGGGCTCCACCGTCATGCGCAACGCCTGAGGATTCCCATGATCCTCGCACTTGCACTGATCGTCCTGCTGGCCCTGGTCTTCGACTACATCAACGGATTCCATGACACGGCCAATGCCATCGCCACGGTGGTATCCACGGGCGTCCTCTCCGCGCGTAAAGCGATCCTGATGGCCGCCGTCCTGAATTTTGTCGGGGCACTCCTGGGTACCCAGGTGGCCACGACCATCGCCAAGGGCATCGCCGACAGCCAGTTCGTGGTGCCTGCCGTGATCGTCGCGGCCCTCCTCGCGGCCATCGTGTGGAACCTCATCACCTGGTGGTTTGGGATCCCTTCGAGTTCCAGTCACGCTCTGGTGGGCGGGCTCGCCGGTGCTGTCGTGGCCCAGGCCGGCCTTGGGGCCTTGCACACCACCAAGCTGAAAGAAGTGGCCACGTTCCTCGTCGTCTCACCTGTGGTCGGCTTCTTCATCGCCATGCTCATCATCATCCTCCTGCTCTGGACCTGCCGGCGCATGGCCGGGCACCGGGTCAACGTTGCCTTCCGGAAGCTCCAGCTCGTCTCCGCGGGGGCCATGGCCTTCACCCACGGCACCAATGACGCGCAGAAGGCCATGGGCATCATCGCCCTGGCCCTCATCACGTACGGAAAACTCGAGGCTCATGGGCCGAAGGTGGATGTTCCAGTTTGGGTAAAGCTGGCCTGTGCCACGGCCATGGGACTCGGCACCATGTCCGGAGGGTGGAAGATCATCCGGACCATGGGGACCAAGATCGTGAAACTCAGGCCCATCCATGGCTTCGCAGCCGAGACATCAGCCGCCATCGTGCTGTTCACCACGGCCCATCTGGGCATTCCCGTGAGCACCACCCATGTGATCTCCGGCGCCATCATGGGCGTTGGGGCCAGCATGAATGTTTCTGCCGTGCGGTGGGGTGTAGCCGGCAATATCCTGGTGGCCTGGGTCCTGACCATTCCCATCTGCGCCCTGCTGGCGGCAGCCTTCCTCAAGCTGGTAACACCCTATTTCTAGTGCACCTCGCTTGAAATGCCTGGATCAAGGGAGTGACGGCGAGGTGCACTTCCCCCAGCCAACGCATGCGTTGGCCAGGATCTATGGTCATCGGGGCATGGCCCCTCTGGCGCCCTGGCACGCAGACGCGCCAGGGCTGTCACCCCGCTGGGGGCACTGCCGTGCCCCCAGACCCCCGCCGCGTGGTGCCCACAGACATGGCGGATGATCCAGCTATTTCGCGCGGGCACCACTAGATTGAATGTTCCGGCGATGTGACCGGAAGAACCTTCCTCCGTCACAAACAGAACCGAAACTTGCTGTCCCTGCTTCGCGGATGCCCGTCACCGCTTGGTCTCACCCTTTTTTCGCGAAGTTGGCAGCACCGCCGCGCCACCGTCATGACCGAGGCCGATCCTGGTTGGGAACCCAGGGAGGCACCCCATGTCGATCGACACCGTGACCCGGCACCCGGAAGGCGCCCGGTACACCGTCCGGCCGCTGACCAGCTCGGACTACGCCCACCTCCGCCGCCTCGAGGCCGAGATCTGGTCTGTTGATGGCGCCGGCGAGCTCTGCCCCCACTACCTGCGGCTCTGCACCGAGCTCTACCGGGACTGGTGCTTCCTGGCCCTGGATGGCGACCGGCCCGTGGGTTACGTGCTGAACTTCGTGCAGGGGACCACGGCCTACTGCGCCACCCTCGCGGTCCATCCCGAGTACCAGAAGGGCCGGGTGAACTACCTGCTGATCCGGGCCATGGTGGCCAAGCTCCTCAACGAGAACGTGGACGAGTGCCGCTTCCTGGTGGAGCCCGGCAATGACGATGCCCGCAGCATCCACAACGCCCTCGGCGCCCGGGTGGTGGAAGAGGTACAGGATTTCTACGCCCCCGGCGACACCCGGCTCTGGTCGGCCATCACCAAGGATGACCTCGAGCGCGTCCGGGCCAGGTACACCCGGTTGAAGCTGGTGTCCTAGTGTCTTGGCCCGGGGTCCTCTGGCCCACCGCCGCCCTCCTGCCACGGCTGGCCTCGGGCGCGGAACCACAGCCGGGCCTGCACCGCTGGGCCAAGCGCCTGTTGCCGGCCCTGGGCGTGGAACTGTTCGTGCAGGGGCATCCGAGGCCAGACATCCCCCTCTGGGTGGCCAATCACCTCAGCTGGGTCGATCCCCTGGTGTTCATGAGCCTCCGCCCCATGGGCACCATCGCCAAGGGCGAGGTGGCCGGCTACCCGATCATCGGGCGCTGGGCGAAGCGGTCTGGGATCCATTTCGTGAACCGGGGGGATGCCACCAGCCGGGCCGCGGCCCTGGCCAGCTTCACCGCCTCCTTGCAGAGTGGCCGCGACATGTTGCTGTTCCCGGAGGGCACCACCACCCGGGGCGAGCAGCTGGCGGCCTTCTATGAGGGCGGCCTTCGCGCCGCCTTCGAACTGGGCCTGCCCACCCAGCCTTTACGGATCGCCAGTCCCGCATCGCATTATCCCTGGACTGGCAATGAAACCCTCTTGCCCCACCTCAGGACCCTTCTCGCCTCCCCCTCCCGCGTCACCGTGACCGCAGAAGTACCGCTGCACCCCGCCGATTTCAGCGAACCTTCCGACTGGATCGCTGCCTTCAGGAACGCCCTATCGCCCCGGAGTTCCGATGTCCGCTGAAGTCCTCATGCGCGGCCTCCGCACGGGGCTCACGCCCTTTCTGGGACTGCCCCTCTGCCTCGACCCCCGGCCCGCCACCGGCGTGGTGCTGGGCGTACCCTGCGACGCGGGCGTCATCAACCGGCCCGGCGCCCGGCTGGGCCCCTGGGCCCTGCGGGCCGCCTCCATGGGCCTCGGTACCCATCCCATGCCGGAGCGGCTCCGGGAGGGGCGGCCCGTCCTGGGCCCCGCGGCTACCGTTGGCTGGCTGGATGGTGGCAACATCCCCACCCTGCCAATTTCCCTGGCCGAGGCCCTGGAGGCGGTACAGGCCACCGTGGGCGCCTGGGCCATGAACGGCTGCCGAACCCTGCTGCTCGGCGGCGATCACTCCTTCACTCTGGGCGCCCTGCGGGCCCTGGCCAGACAGCACGGGCCCCTGGGCCTCCTGCACGTGGATGCCCACCCCGACGCCGCCGATGGCGCCGCCTGGGGCACGGCTATTCATCACGGCACCTGGCTGCGGCAGGCCATCGAGGAGGAGCTGGTGGACCCGGAGCGCGTCGTGCAGGCCGGCCTGCGGGCGCCCCGCTTCGATGACGAGGAGTTGTCCTTCCTTCAGGAGGCCGGCGTGCGCATGTGGACGCCGGCGGATCTGCGGGATCCCCTGCTGGCCCTGAGGCTGAAGGAGGACCTCGCCTCGGTCGGACAGGGGCCGGCCTACCTGAGCCTGGATCTGGACGCCCTGGACCCCATTCTGGTGCCCGCCGTGGCTGAACCCGTGCCCGGCGGTCTGAGCCTGGCCGAGACCCTGCGCCTCATCCACGCCGCCAGGCAGTGGCCCGAGCCCTGGCTGGGCGCCGATCTCATGGAACTCGCCCCCACGCTCGAGGGCGCCGAAACGAGCGCCCTCGTCGCCGTTCACCTCGCCCTCCACCTGCTTGCCTGAGAGGTTCCCATGTCGCCCGCCAGCACCCCCCTCGAAGCCTTCGAAACCCACCTGGGCACCCTCACCTGGGACGACCTCGTGGCCGGCTACGATTTCGGTTTCCTCACCTCCCTGGAGATCCAGATCACCGCCCTCGGGGACGGCCCCGCCGTCCAGCGGCTACGGGCCCTGGAGGGCTCGGCATTGAAGAACTTTGAGGCACATCTCTGGGCAGCCTGCGTGGAGGCCGTGGGCAAGACCCCCCGGCCCGGCAGCATCCGCTGGTCCCAGGCCCAGGATCGCTGGCGGGATGCCCTGCTGAAGGAGGCCCTGGCCACGGAGACCACCTCCGCCCAGCTGGCCCGCGCCGTGGAACGCCTGTACGAGCAGGTGGGCTGCCCCGAGGACATGCTCGCCATGCTGAAGCCCTCCGAAGGCTGGTCCGGCACCCCCGCCACCGTGGATCCTGTCGCCGTGAAGGATTTCCTCGATCGGACTAGGCGCAACTCCACCTATCGGAAGAAGCCGAATGCCTAGGATCGTGCCACATTGAAGGCTCCCCACTGGAGTCCTGATGCCTTTGTCTGACCCCAGGCTGGAGCAATTGCTGGGCAACGATGCCCCACGGCTGGAGCCCCTGCTGCGCTGGCTGCTGGAAGCCTCGCCGTCAGCTTCCGTGGATGGCGAGGCCCGCCGCACGAGCCGACTGCGAAGGCTCCTGGAAGCCCTGCACGAACGCGGGCTCACGGATCGGGTGGCCGAGGAATGGAACCACACTTCCGCCATCCGGTTGCTGGCGGAGACGGGCTTGCCGGACCGCACCACCCTGGTGGGTGAAGGCTTCCAGCGGATCGTGGACCGGATCATCCCTCGCCTGGATTCCGAGGGCGATCTCTACGGGCTCTTGGATCGCCTGGACCTGTGCGAGGCAGATGCCTGCTGGATCGAGGGGCTGCCTGAGGACCTGCGGTCAGCCTGGGGCGAACTGTTATCCCCATCCCTAGAGACCTGGGTGCATGCCGCCCGGCTGTTAGCTCACCGGGCTGCGGCTGTGGGTCTATCCCGGGATTTGCTCTCCCTCGATGCGCAGGGCAGTGACGCGGATTCCCCTTTCTTCAACCTCTCCCGCTTCGTCAGGGAACGGGGCGAGCGGCCCAGGGACCCCGAAGCGCGCCTGGCCTGGGAACACTGCCGGACCGAATGTTCCAGGGCCCTGGACCAGGCCCAGGACCGAATCGAGGATCGGGGCGTATCCACGGATCTGGTGTTCCGGCTCGAGCTGCTGGAGGCCATGCTCGACCGCATCGCTCAGCTGCTGCTTTTCGCCTCGGGAGATGGCGATGGTGCAGCTTTCACCGCCAAATTGGTGCGGGGCAGCGCCTCCCAGCATGGTGTCCTGTCGCTGCTGCGTACCGCCGTGAAGCGGCTGGCCCGACGGATGGTCGAGCACACCGGCGACACCGGCGAGCACTACATCGCCCGGGATCGCCAGGAGTGGCGGGCCATGGGCTGGTCGGCGGCGGGAGGTGGCGTGCTCACGGCGGGCACCGCCCTCCTGAAGTACGGCCTCGCCGCCCTGCCCCTGGCGCCCCTGCTGCTGGGGCTGTCTCTGGCCTTCAACTACACCGCCAGTTTCTTCCTCCTGCAGTTGCTGGGCTTCAGCCTGGCCTCCAAGCAGCCGGCCATGACTGCCGCGGCCCTGGCCCGGGCCCTGGAATCGGGCGATGGCCAGGCCCGGGAGATCGAGCTGGTGGCAGCCATCACCCGCACCCAGGTCATCGCCACCCTGGGCAATGTCTTCGCCGCCATCCCGACGGCCCTGCTCGTATCGGTCCTGTGGATCCGGCTCAGCGGTCACGGCCCACTTGGGCCAGAAACCGCCCTCCACAGCCTGCACGGCAATCACCCCTTCTCGGGCTGGACCCTGGTCTTCGCGGCGGCCACCGGTGTGCTGCTGTGGCTGTCCAGCCTGGCCGCTGGCTGGGCCGCCAACTGGAGCGCCTACCGCCGCCTCCCCGAGGCCCTGGCCCAGAGCCGCCGGATCCAGGCCCTGGTTGGAGCCGCTCGCGCCGCCAACCTGGGTCGCTTCGTCCACCGCCACATCTCGGGCTTCATGGGCTACCTGGCCTTGGGCCTCCTGCTCGTCTTCGTGCCCATGGCCTTCGCCTTCGCAGGCATCCACCTGGAAGTGCGCCATGTGACGCTGCAGGCGGCCGCCCTGGCCCTGGCCTCCGCGAGCCTATGGGTCCAGGGATCCCTTTCCTGGCTGGATGTGGGCTGGGGCCTGCTGGGGGTGGCCCTCATCGGCGTCATGAATTTCGCAGTATCGTTCGCCTTGGCCCTCTGGACCGCCCTGCGCGCCCGCGACCTCAGCGGCCGCAGCCGCCGGCGCCTCTGGTGGGGCATCCTCAAGACCTTCAATCGCCAGCCCGGACGCTTTCTCTTTGCACCGAAGACCGGTGCTACCCTCGATTCCGCCCAGCCTGGAGATCCCCATGCGTAGCCTGATCCTCTCAACCCTTCTCGTCCTCCCCCTCCCAGCCCAGGACAAGCCCGCCCCGGTGCGCCTGACGCCCCTGCGGGTGAGCCCAGCCAGCGCGGTTTCCCAGGAGATCGGCATCAGCAAGATCGACCTGGCCTTTGCGCGGCCCGCCGTCAAGGGCCGCAAGATCTGGGGCGACGTCGTGCCCTTCGGCCAGGTTTGGCGCACCGGCGCAAACAACGCCACGACCCTCACCCTCAGCCATGCCGCCAAGGTCGCTGGCAAGGATGTGCCTGCCGGCAGTTACGGCTTCTTCATCATCCCCGGCGAGAAGACCTGGACGCTCATCCTAAACAAGAAGGCCAAGCAGTGGGGCGCTTATGCCTACAAGCAGGAGGAGGACCTCCTGCGCTGGGAAGCCACGCCCCAAAGCGGACCTTTCCTTGAGTACCTGGATTACCGCGTCCTGCCAACGGACACCAGCCAGGCCACCGTAGAGCTGGGCTGGGAGAAGCTGCGCGTGAGCTTCCCCATTGTGTTCGACACCAAGGCCATCTACTGGACCCAGCTGGAGGACAAGCTGAAGCAGGCCCCCGAGACCGACTGGGTGCCATGGTACCAGGCCGCCAAGTACTGCCAGGAACAGGGCATCGAGCCCCAGAAGGCCCTGGCCTGGATCGAGAAGAGCCTGAAGATCGGCGACAGCTTCTGGAATCATGAAACCGCCGCCCGGATCTACAGAGATGCCAAGCGCATGCCCGAGGCCCAGGTTCAGCTGCAGAAGGCCATCGATCTGTCGAAGCCGGGCGGGGCGCCGAAGGAATACACGGAGAACCTGGAGAAGGAACTGGCTGCCTGGAAGGCTCCGGTGTAGCGTCTCCCCCGACCTCCAAAGGCAGCCGATTACGGCCACCGGAGCGAAACAACGGCACTGGTGCTCGGCCAAGGGGTGGTGGTACGGGGCGCCGTGGGCAAGCTCTACATCGAAACGGGCTGGGGCCTCATCCAGGTGCGCCCCTCCTTCCCCGGCCCCATGCGCCGGGAGAGCCAGTTCAATGTGCTGATCGGGGCGCGGCCCTTCGATCTCTGGTCCAGGCACTAGGGCTGGCCCGCCCTATACGCCCTTGCGCTCCACGCCCCAGAGGACCTTGTGCAGTTGCACCTGCACGCGCACGGGCAGACCATCGGCCACGACCTGCTCGGCCAGCCAGGCGGGATCAAGGCCGCCCCAGACGGGACTGAACAACACCTCCAGGCGGTCCCAGACGCTTCGCTCGGCGCACCAGGCCCTGGCCCAGGCGTAGTCGGTCTTGTCGCTGAGCACGAACTTCAGCTCATCCTGGCCGGGCACCATGTGTCCCAGGTTGGATTCCAGCCAGCGGTGGACCTCACCGCTGCCAGGAGTCTTGCGGTCGACGATCTTGATGACCTCCCGGGGCACCGGGGCCAGGTCATGGCTGCCCGCAGTTTCCAGGGCCACCTCGTAACCTAGCTCCAGCAGAGCCTGTAGCAGCTCGGGCGCCTGGGGATGGGCTAGGGGCTCGCCCCCCGTGAGCTCCACAAAGGGAGCGTTGGGGCCATGCCGCGGCGGACCGAGGCGCTGCCGCGCCTCGGTGAGGAGGTCATCCAGTTCCCGCATGGTTCCGTCGTAGAAGGCGTACTCGGTGTCGCAGTAGACGCAGCGCAGCGGACAACCGGTGAGGCGAATGAAGAGGCAGGGGCGCCCGATGCGGGCGCCTTCACCTTGGATGGAGTGGAACACCTCATTGACCTTGAACCTCATCTGCCACCGACCCTATGCCTTGATCTCTCGCTCACGCGCAGCGTGAGCGCCATGCCTGTACCCGCGGATAGACCACGTCAACGATCCACCCACCGCCGTCCGCCATCCTGAGTGAGGATCTCGCCCGTGAGGAAGGGGCTGTCGGCGGCGAAGCGGACCGCCCGGCAGAGGTCGGCGGGCTCACCGATGCGCTTCAGCAGGGTGCGCTCCGCCAAGAAGCCCTCATCGCTCCCTTCGGCCGGCAGCACGGTGCCCAAGGCATGGCCCACCACCCTCAGTTTCGGCGCGAGCAATTGGGCCAATCCCGGAACGAGGGCCGCCAGCCCGGCCTTGGCGGCGCTGTAGGGCAGGCGCCTCAGCCAGGGATGGTGGATCGAGGTATCCAGAATGATCTGCAGGCAGGCTCCTTCCGGGAGGACGGGCGCGAGGGCCTGGGCACAGAGGAAGGGAAAGCCCAGGTTCAGCCGCCAGGTGGCCTCGAGGGAGGCGGCTGTCCAGGTTCCAAGGGGCTGCATCGGAAAGTTTCCAGCTAGTAAAACCGCTCCGGAAATAACCCGGCCCTCGGCCTTCAACGTGTCCAGATCTGCCATCATGCGGGAAACCAGCCCTGGACTTTCGGCATCCCAGTGGAGCGTCCGGACCCACGCCTTCTTCGACAAGCCATCCACCCAGGGTTCCCCGTCCCAGGGCCGCGAGCTGGTCAGGACCAGATCGTGATCCTCGGCCAGATCTTCCGCCAGGGCCCGGCCTAGCCGCTGCCGCCCACCCACCAGCAGCCAGCACTCTCTCTCGTTTCGTGAGATTCGCTCCATCCGGGCATTCTTCCACAAAGGCTTCATGAACCCCTACCTGAAACGCATCCGTGGGCGCCTGCTGTGGATCAGCCTCATCTGTCTGACCCTGGCCCTGGGCTCCTTCGCGCTCAACCAGTGGATGTATGCAGGCTCGGATGACCAGTGCTCCTGGAAGGTGGAGAAGGGGAAGATCGTCATCCGGGAGATTCTGCCCGATGGCGTGGCCGAAGAGGCGGGCCTGCTGGAGGGTGACGAGCTGGTGAAGATCCAGGGGCGCGCCTACGAGCCCACCATGGAAGGCACGCTCAAGGCCCAACGCTTCATCAACGGGAAGGCCGAAGGCACCATCTTGATCTATATGGTCAAGCGCCAGAACCAGCAGATCCTCGTGCCGGTCCGCCTGGTGAAGCCGCTGGACTGGTTCCAGATCGCCCTGCTGGCCAACGGCATCATCGCCTGGATCACCGGCCTTCTGGTGGTGATCTCGGCGCCGGAGCGGAAATCCTCCCGGCACTTCTTCTACTTGGCCGCCACGGCCCTGCTGATGTCAGGCGCCACCCTCTCCGGCGATCCACCCCTGGCCGTGGCCATCGTCATCGGGCTCATGGCGTGCGTGGCCACCGCCCTCCTCCCCCCGCTCTGGGTCCACTTCTTCCTGCGTTTCCCCCATCCGCAGGAATGGCGGAAAAACCGCCGCTTCCTCCAGGCCCTGTACGCCACCTTTGCCCTCTTGTCCCTGGTGCTCTTTCTGATCCGACTTTGGCTCTTCGTCAATGGCGGCGTGCCCAAGCTGCCTTCGGGGGCCCCACCGGATGGGCTGGTCCGGGTCCTGTTGCGAACCTTCAGCATCCTGCCCATCTCACTCTATGTCGCCGCCGCCCTTACGGGCCTGGGTTTCTTCGTCGGCGGCACCTTCAAGGCTTCGGAGCGGCTCCGCAAAGCCCTGCTCCCCTCCCTCATCGTGACCGCAGCACTCTGCCTCGACTTGTTGGCCTGGACCCTGCTCCAGGCCAAGTTTGGCGAAAGCCTGCTCTTCCGCCGGCAGATCTTCATTTTCATGTTGCCGGCGCCCCTGCTGCCCCTCAGCTTCGCCTTTGCCATCATCCGCCATGGGCTCTTCGACGTGCAGAAGGTGCTGCTGCGCTGGGTCGCCTACATGGCCATCCTGGCCCTCACGGTGGCCGCCTACCTGGGGGGCCTGGCCTGGGCCTTCTCCCATCTGTCGGCCATCCCTCCCGGCTGGGCCGGGGCCCTCATCGGCCTCCTGGCCCTGCCCCTGGGGTGGGCCCTCCGGCGCCTGCTGCTGGGCATCCGGCGCCGCTTCCGGCGGGACTTCTCCAGCACCCGCGAAATCGCCCTTGGCGCCGTGCGCGAGCCCCGCAAGCGGTTCAGTGAGGAGTCCCTGGTCAAGTCGGTGCGCCGGGCTCTCGGTGAGGCTTTCCAGCCCCAGCTCCTGGAGATCCTGCCCATTCAGGAGCGACAGGTGATGCTGCCCGCGGCAGAGTCCTCGAATCGCGACGAACACCGGGTCCATTTCCCACCCCAGCCCCTGAGGATCCCGCCGGGCCTGTTGCGACTGGCCCGGGAGAACCGGGAGCTGGTGCTGGGCCTGGGCAGCGAGGAGGCCGACTGGATCCGGGAACAAGGTGGGACCGTAAGGGCCCATGTGGACGCACTGGAAGCCCAGCTGATGCTGCTCATCCTCGCCGGCGACGCCCCCCACAGTGCCGTGCTGCTGGGAGGCAAGTACGCCGAATTGAACTATGGCCGCGAGGATCGCGAACTGCTGCGGGAAGTGGCCCTGGCCGCGGGCCAGGTGCTGGAGACGGCCGTCATGCACCTGCGCCTGGTGGCCCAGGAACGGCTGAGCCAGGAGCTGGAGACCGCCCGGCGCATCCAGGAAGGCCTGGTCACCTCCTTTGTGCCGCCCATTCCGGGATTCCAGGTGGCCCTGCGCCTCGAACCTGCGGAAGAGACCGGCGGTGATCTCCTCTTCGTGAAGCGCCGCCCCAGTGGCACCTGGATCGCGGCGGTGGGCGATGTCTGCGGCAAGGGGCTCGCCGCGGCCCTCTACATGGCCCAGGCCACGGCCCTGCTCGAACAGGCCGCCCAGCGGGAGGACCAGCGTCTGGAGGAGATCCTCTGTTCCCTGGATCAGACCCTGCGGCAGCTGCTGGGCCACCGGGGCTTCCTCACCCTCATCCTCCTGGAATGGGATGATGCCGGAAACTACCGGCTGGCCCGGGCCGGCCACCCCGGCGCCCTGATGCTGCATGGGCTTGACGAGGAGGGCTCTCACGAAGTCATCCCCCATGGGCGGGGCCTGGGGCTTCGCCCAGCGGGGATGGGTGATTGGAAAGTGATCGAAGGCATCCTTCCCCCCAAGGGCTGGATGGTGCTCTACAGCGATGGGCTGTCAGAGGCCATGAACCGGGATGGCGAACTCTATGGACTGGCGCGTCTTAGCACCCAGCTGCGCCGTCTCTGGGGCACCGGCAGCCCCCGGGCCGCCTGTGAAGCCGTCTTCCATGACGTGGCGGCCTTCGATACCCAGAACCGCGATGACCGAACCTTGTTTATCCTTGGAAGGGAGGCTTAGTGCGCAGATCCTCGCTTCGCTGGATCATTCCCACCTTTCTGGCCCTGCAACTGGGGCTGCTCTGGATCCAGGGCGCCCAGCTCCACCGCCAGAACCAGGTGCTGCAGGGCCTCCGGGAAGATGTCCAGGCCCTGACCGAATCCATCGCCAATGGCCAGTCGTCGGTCTCGCAGGAGGACAATGGCCCTGCGGTGCCCGCCAGTCGCCACTCCCAGGGCGGCACCCTGCAGAAGGTGGCGGTGCTGGGCGTGGAGGAGGATCAGGATCCCGCCGCCAAGGAGCTCAAGGCCGTGCGGGAGTCGGGCCAGAAGGCCGTCCAGGAGGCTCGCGAGGCCCGGTCCAAGATCTCCATCGAAGAGAACATCCGGAAGGCTGACGAGACCAAGAAAATCCAGTCTGCCACCACCGCCTGGCAGGGCTGGGTCTGGGGCGCCCTAGCCCTGGTGGCCCTGGCCCTCATCGTCCGATCCGTGATCCAAAGGAGGGCCTGATGTCCCTCCTCGAGTTCCTCCGGGAGAACCCCGACTGCCGGAACCTGGCCGAGGGAGCGGTCCATGCCGTGGCCCCGGCCCTGGATGACCCCGACCCGATCCACGTCTCCATGCAGTTGAATGAGTGGGCCTTCACCCTGGCCGGGCGGATGCCCCTCCCCTGGAACACGCACCAGGCCATTGACGCCCTGAACCACCTGCTCTTCGAAGACCTCGGCTTTGATGGCGACAGGGAGACCTTCGATGACCCGATCAACGCCCTCCTGCCGGAGGTGCTGGTCAGGCGGAAGGGCCTGCCCATCTCGCTGAGCATCCTCTGGATCGATCTGGCCCGCCGCATGGGTTTCGATGCCGTGGGCGTGGGGCTGCCCGGCCACTTCATCACGGCCCTGCGTACCGACGTTGGCCTGCTCTGCTTTGATCCTTTCCATAAGGGGCGCCCGGTCGGAGAGGAGGGCGGCGCCGAACTGGTGAAATCCGCCACCGCCGGACGTGTGGCTTTCCACCGGAACATGCTCCATCCCAGCTCGGATCGGGACATCCTCATCCGCCTGGTGCGCAACCTGCACCTGCGCTTCATGCACGCGGAGGACTGGGAGGAGTCCCTCTGGACCGGCACCCACCTCATCCTGCTGGACCCGCAGAACCCCAGGGTCCACAAAGAGCGGGCCTTCATCCACCTCCAGCGCGACGAACCTGGACCGGCCCTGGCGGATCTCCGGGAGGCCCTGCGACTCAACCCCGACCCGGATCCCGAAATCCAGGCCTGGCTCGCGCAGCTGCAGCAGACCTGAACGAAAAGCGGGGCCAAGTGGCCCCGCCTTTCGTAAGACTGAAGCCTTAGGCCTGGGGCCCGAAGCCTACTTCTTCTGTGCCTCGACGACAGTGAGCGCCGTGAGGTGGATGATGTCGTGGAGGTCGCTGTGGCGCTGCAGCACATGGACCGGCGCCGCCATGCCGCAGACGATGGGGCCGATGACCTCCGCGCCCGCCAGCCGCTGCACCAGCTTGTAGGCGATGTTGCCACTGGTGAGGTCGGGGAAGATGAGCACGTTGGGTCCGCCGGGCAGATCCACCCAGGGGTAGTTCTCCGCCAGGATGCCCTCTCCAAGCGCGGTATCGGCCTGCATCTCGCCATCGCACTTCAGGTCGGGCCGCGTGGCCTTCACGATTGATACGGCCTTCTGGACCTTGCGGACCAGGGGATGCTCCACGCTGCCGAAGCTGGAGAAGGAGAGCATGGCCACCTGGGGTTCCATGTTGAAGGTGTCCTTCACCAGATCCGCGGTGAGGAGCGCGATCTCCGCCAGATTCTCAGCATCGGGTTCGATGTTCATGGTGGTGTCCGCGAAAAACAGGACCCGGTTCTTGAGGACCATCGTATAGACGCCGCAGACCTTCTTCACGCCCTTGCGGGTACCAATCACCTCGAGGCAGGGCCGGATGGTGTCGGGGTAGTACTGGGTGAGGCCGGAAATGAGTCCATCGGCCTTGCCCATCCGGCACATCATGGCGCCGAAGTAGGTACGGCGCCGGATCATCCGCTTGGCCTCGAAATGGGTGACGCCGCGGCGCTTCCTCAGCTCGTAGAAGGCGTCCTCCATCTCGTCCCGCCAGGAGACGGTGCTCGGATCCAGGATCTCGATGTTGCCCAGGTCAATGCCATGGTCGGCGGCCACGGCCTTGATCTTGGCGGGATCGCCAAGCAGGATCGGGATGCAGATGCCCTCGTCCACCATCTGGGACACGGCCTGCAGGATCAGTGGATGATCGCCTTCGGGGAAGACCACGCGCTTGGGATCGGCCTTGGCGCGGTTGACGACGCTGCGGATCACGTCCTTGCTGCGCCCCTGGAGGCCCTCGAGCCGTTCGATGTAGGCCTTCATGTCGGCGATGGGCCGCCTGGCCACACCGGAGTCCATGGCCGCCTTCGCGACCGCCGGGGCCACCCACAGCAGGACGCGGGGATCGAAGGGCTTGGGAATGATGTAGTCAGGCCCGAAGCTGAACTTCTGGCCCGAGTAGGCCTTCACCACGGAATCCGGAACTTCCTCCTTGGCCAGGGCGGCCAGGGCCTGGGAGGCCGCCAGCTTCATGGGCTCGTTGATCTCGGAAGCCCGCACATCCAGGGCGCCGCGGAAGATGAAGGGGAAGCCCAGGACGTTGTTCACCTGGTTGGGATAATCGCTGCGACCCGTGGCCAGGATGATGTCATTTCGGGTGGCCTTGGCCGTGGGGTAGTCGATCTCGGGATCGGGGTTGGCCAGGGCGAAGACGATGGGGTTCTTCGCCATGGTCAGGAGCATCTCAGGCGTCAAGGCGCCCTTGCTGGAGCAGCCCACGAAGACATCGGCGCCCGGGAGAGTGTCGGCCAGGGTGCGCCATGCGCTCGGCTTGGCGAACCGCTCCTTGTAGACGTTCATGCCCTCCGTGCGGCCGGTGTAGACCAGGCCCTTGGTGTCGCAGAGCCAGAGGTTCTCCAGCTTCACGCCGGCGTTGATCATCATGTTCGCGCAGGCGATGGCGGAGGCGCCCGCGCCGCTGAACACCACCTTCATGTCACTGATCTTCTTCTTCACGATCTCGGAGGCATTCATCAGGGCGGCCGTGCTGATGATGGCCGTGCCGTGCTGATCGTCATGGAAGACGGGGATGTTCATTTCCTTCTTCAGGCGGGTCTCGATCTCGAAGCACTCGGGGGCCTTGATGTCTTCAAGGTTCACGCCGCCGAAGGTGGGCTCCAGCGCCTTGACGACCTGGCAGAACTTGTCGATGTCCAGCTCATTCACCTCGATGTCGAACACGTCGATGTCAGCGAAGCGCTTGAAGAGCACGCCCTTGCCTTCCATGACGGGCTTGCCGGCCAGGGCACCGATGTTGCCGAGGCCCAGCACCGCGGTGCCATTGGAGATCACGGCCACCAGATTGCCCTTGGCGGTGTACTCGTAGGCCAGCTCGGGATCTTTCTCGATGGCGAGGCAGGGTTCCGCCACGCCCGGGGAGTAGGCCAGGGAAAGGTCTCGCGCGGTGGAACAGGGCTTCGTGGCGATGACCTCGATCTTCCCCTTCCGTCCCTGCGAATGATAGTCGAGGGCTTCTTGCTTCTTCATTGCCACACTCCTTGGATTGAGTGCCCTGGTTTTTTTGGGCTGAATTTATCCCAGGTTACTCCTCCTGTTCCGTCCTGACGTCCAATCAAACCCTGTTTGTGGGTTTTGTAAGTTTTGTAATCCGGATCACAAGAGCATCTTTCCGGAAAGGGGCCGGTGGGGGTAGGCTCCAGGCATCCGACTTGGAGGCACCGTGCGCGCCACGATCCTGGTTCTTTCATGTGTCCTTGCCCTTCCGGTCTATGCCCAGAAAGCCAAGCCCGCCCCGAAGGCCGTCGAACCCGTCCAGGAGGCCAAGATCGAATGGGACGGAGAATGGAGCCTTCACGCGTCACAAAGTGACAAGATTGACGAGCAGATCGAGGCCCACCTCAAGGACCAGAACTTTGCCATGAAGCTTTACTGGAAGAAGAAGCTCCAGACCGCCTGTCGCAGCTTCAGCAAGCTGGACATCCTGGCCGGTGACAGTTTTTCCGTGACCATGGGCAAGGAGCGTCCCATCGACACCCCCGCCGATGGCACCGAATCCGACTGGAAGCGCAGCGACGATGAGAAGTTCAAGGCCACGCTCACCAAGAATGGGCCAACCATGATCCAGACCCTCACGGGCGATGGCTTTACCCTGAAGCACGTCTACTCCATGCGCAAGGATGGGACTTCCCTGGCCCTCCAGGTCACCTACGCCCATCCGAAGCTGGACAACCCCTTCAGCTACAAGCTCGTCTTCAAGCGGAACGACTGATCACCACTCGGGCACACTGAGCGGATGCGCAAGCTCGATCCGCCGCCCATTCCCTGCCAAGCCCCCTGGTGGGCAGCCTCGGGCCACCTGCAGACCATCCTGGGCAACTACCTGCCGGGGGAAATTCCGGCCTACCCTTCCGAACCGTTCCGGATTCCGCTACCCGGCGGGGATCAGCTGGCGGGGCGGCACTACCCCGGCGAAGCGGACGTCCTGACCCTGGTGTTCCATGGCCTCGGCGGGGACGATCAGGCCCACTATGTGCGCCGCACCGTGGCCCTGGCTCGAAAGCTCGGCCACCACGTCTGGACCGTGAATCATCGCGGCTGCGGCGAGGGCCGTGGCCTGGCCAAGCAGCCCTACCACAGCGGCTCCGGCGATGATCTGGGCGCTGCCTTCGCCACGGCCCGGGCCCGCCACCCTGGCTTACGCCAGCTGGCGGTGGCCTACTCCCTCTCCGCCAATGCCCTGCTGCTGAACCTGGGTGGTGGACTTCCTGAAACTGCCGCCCAGCCTGACGCAGCCATCGCCGTGAACCCACCCATCGATCTGGGTGCCTGCGCCGACGCCATCCATGGCGGGCTGAGCCGGCTCTACGAGCTGCGCTTCATCCGGCGCTGCCGCAAGGCGATCCAGCAGCGCATGGAGGATGGCCTGATCCCAGCCCTCTACCGGACCTGGCCCACCATGAGCCTGCGGGAATTCGACGAGGCCTACACCGCCCAGGCGGGGGGCTTCCGCGACGCCGAAGACTACTACGACCGCTGTTCCGCCCGGCACCACCTAGCGAAGATCACCCTGCCCACGGTCCTCCTCATGGCCCAGGACGATCCCTTCATCCCCTGGCGGCACGCCGTCGAAGCAGCCCCTTCATCAGCGGTCCACCTTCACTTGGAGGCCCAGGGGGGCCACATGGGCTACCTGAGCCGCGATCTGCCTGGACACCGCTGGCTGCCCTACGCGGTGGATCACTATGCCCGGCAATTGCTGGCACAGGGCTGACCATCGGCCGGGGATCCGACTCACCAGGTCTCCACCAGGAGCAGGGCCTTCTCTTTTCCGGCACCCTGGATCCAAAGCGCCGATGCCCCCTGGGGGCAAAGCCGAAGCCGGGGGCAGGAACAGGGCTTCTGCGAAGCCTGCACCAGGGGAAAAGACGGCGACCAGTCCCGCTTGCGCAGCCGGGCTGAAACCCAGTCACCTTCAGGACCCTGATGCACCGCCAGCAGGCCGGCCTCGCCCTCTGGCCCCAGATCGATGGCGAAGTCCCGAACCGAGCCATGCCCCAGTTCGAGGCAGTCCACTCCGCCCTCCCATTGTCCCTTCCTGAAGGCCTTGGTGATCAGGCGGGAGGCTCCGTGGCCCTCGGCCTGACACCACGCGGCCAGGGCTTCGCCATCGCCGGACATGACCAGGTGTGGTGATGAAAAGGTCTGGGCCTGGCTGAGTACCTCGGGTTCCCCCCAGTCGCTGCGAAGACCATCGTAGAAACTGGCCTGGAGGGTACTTCGTTGACCATGGGGGGACTCGATCCAAAGCGCCAGGGCATTCCCCTGGTCATCCATGACCACTCGATGATCGTGGGTGGGTTGTTTGACCACAGGCATGGGTCGATCCGACCAGATGCGGTCCGTGGGCCAGTAGTGGCTGGCCACGAGTCCAGCAGAGGTGCCTTCGTCCTCCCACAGGACCATGGCGTGTTCCCGGTGGTTGCCCGCGATGCGGGGTTCCACGGACCGGACGGAGGGACTGCCGAGGGTGGTAGGGGCTTGCTCCCAGGCCAGATCACGGAAATCGAAGGACTGGGTCATCACCTCGATTCCACCATCCTTCTCCAACAGCCAGACCACCAGGGCGTTGCCCCGCCGGTCGACGGCCATCTGGAGGTGATGGATCCGACCCTGGGTCCTGAAGACCACGCGACCGTGCTCTTCCGATCCACCCAGGAGCTTCCCCAGGATCTGCCGTTCCCCCCCAGCATCGCACTGCCACAGGGCCATGCCCCGGCCCGCTGCATTCATGACGATGCGGGGCTGAGAGCCCTCCCCAAGGGGCAGCCGCATCATGGCTGGTGCCGAATGGGGACCGATGGGCATGGTCCAGAGCTTGCCGTCGTTCTCCCAGAGGGCCAAACCCTGGCCTTTCCCGTCCAGGGCCAGATCGGCCTCCCCAAGGAGGCCCCGGTCCATGGTCTTCTGCCCACGCCAGGGGGACGCTGGTGGAGCCTTGTCCGTTCGAAGCCTTTGGGCCAAGTCCTTCAGGCGTCCAAAAACCATGCAAGCCTCGTTACATCAACCATATCAGAGTGCGCCAGCAGGAGGGCTTGATCAATCTAAGGATACTCGAATCCATTGATTGCAACCCAAGCTGTGCAGGTTTTTTTTGGTCGATTTCCGTCACTGTCCCTATTTTTTGAGCCTTTGCTTCAGCTCAGTCACGAGGCCCGGGAGGAGAGCCTGCACCTTTTCCAGTTCCTCTAACGAGGTGCCCCGACCCAGGCTGAAGCGCACTGTGCCTCGGGCGAAGGTGTCTGCCACCTGCATGGCGCGCACCACGTGGCTGGGTTCCCGCATGCCCGTGCTGCAGGCGCTGCCGGTGGAAACGCAGATACCCTGCTCCGCCAGCCGCAATTGCAGCGCCTCGCCCTCGATGTCCGCGAAGCCCACGAGACAGGTGTTGGGCAGGCGATCCGTTCCGGCCCCGTACACGTGGACCCGGGGAATCTCTGAAAGGATGTGGGCCTCCAACTGGTCCCGCAGGCGCCGTACCCGGTCCATTTCCGGTAGGCGCGATACTGCCAGTTCCGTCGCCCTGCCCAACCCGACGATTCCCGGCACGTTCTCCGTGCCCCCCCGTCGACCCCGCTCCTGGGAGCCCCCCAGCATCAGGGGTTTCAGCCGTACCCCCCGGCGGATCATGAGCAGGCCAGTGCCCTTGGGCCCGTGAAACTTGTGGCCGCTCAGACAGAGCAGATCCGCCCCCCAGGTCACCGCATCCACGGGGATCTTGCCCGCCGCCTGCGTGGCGTCCACCAGAAAGAGGGCGCCCTTGAGCTTCGCGATGCGGGCGGCCTCGGCCACCGGAAAGAGCACGCCGGATTCGTTATTGGCCGCCATGACCGCCACCAGGGCCGTGTCTTGGCGGACCGCTGCTTCCAGGGCAGCCAGGTCCAGCCGTCCTTCGCTGTCTACGCCCACCTCCGAGACCTCGCCCCCCTGCCCCTTCCACCACAGCACCAGTGCCCGCACGGCAGGATGTTCAACTGCGGTGGCGACCAGGTGGCGCCTGGTCGGGAAGGCTTCCCATGCTCCCCTGAAGGCGTGGTTCAGGCTTTCGGTGCCGCCACTGGTGAAGACGACCTCCGCCGGCGTGCAGCCCACCAGGGCCGCCACCTGTTCCCGGGCCGCCACCACCGCGCCGTCCGACAGGTGTCCCAGCGCGTAGGCCGAGCTGGCATTGCCGAAGCGCTCCATGAACCAGGGCCGCATGGCCTCGAATACGTCCGGGTCCATGGGGGTGGTGGCGTTGTGGTCGAGGTAGATCATGGGGTCATTGTCCCATCGCCTTTGGGCGGAGGAAGGCGAGGGCCTCGGACCAGGGTGGCCCCGGACGCAGGGGGAGCTCATTGTGGCCGGCCAAGGGAACCTCCCATACCTTCCATGGGCCAGGACAGGCCTCCGCCAGGCGGCGCCCCTGGTGGACGCCCACCACCTCGTCCCGGCCCGCGATCAGAAGTGCCACGGGGCCTGGATAGCTCCGGATGGCGTCGAGACTGTTCCAGCGGTCTCGCAGGAGCAGTCCCATGGGGAAGATGGGGTAGTGCCAGGCGGCCACCTCGGTCATGCGGGCGAAGGGTGTCACCAGCAGGAGCCCTGCCACCGCTCCGGGGTCCGCCGCGGCCACCTGCACCGCCACCCCGGAGCCCAGGCTTTCGCCCAGAAGGTAGGTGGGCGCGCCCTCCTTGCCCAGCAGGGCAAGGGCGGCCCTGGCATCCGCCACGAGCACCGCCTCGGAGGGTTCCCCGGAACGACAGCCATAGCCTGGGTACTCCAGCAGCACACCCTCGAAGCCCGCGGCCTCCAGCAGGGGCAGGTAAGCCGCTCGAACTTGGGCCTCTCCGGCGTTGCCATGCATGAGCAGCACCCGGGGACGGTGGTCAGAAACCAGGGCACGCCGCCAGCCCACCACCCGCCCGGCCTCGTCCCGCCAGGGTGTGAGACCCAGGCGGGTGGCCCGCCGCAGGGCTTCCTCTTCAGAGGTGCGCTCCGGGAAGTACAGCAGTCGACGCTGGGCCAGGAAGGCCGCCAGACACAGCCCCCCATAGGCCAGGAAACACCCGATCAGCAGCCTGAGGAGCCCCGCCAGCCATGGATTCATGGTTTTGAGCATGAATCAGTCTCGAACTATCTGAAGGTGGGCCAGGGCCTCGGTCCGCGCTTTCAGATCGGACGCCTTGCCCTGGAAGCTCTTGCCCGCGCCGCCACCCTTGGCACCCAGGGTCGCCATCACGGCCTTTCCGGCCGAAGGCACGTCCAGAGCTGATGCCTCCCCTGCGCTCAGCAGGAAGATCCCCTGTCCGCCAATATCGGCAGTGAGGAACACGGCCTTGTCGGGAGCCGCCGTGAGGATGGCCCGGGCCAGCTTCTGCAGGTAGGTCATGTCCCGGCCTTCGAGGTGGGCCTCCACCAGACTACCGGGCCGGACCGATAGGGCCGCGGCCTGGTACTCGGCCAGCTCTTCCTCCAGCTTCCGGCCGCGGCGCTCCAGGATCAGCAGCTGGTCCAGCTTGATCTGCAGGGCGGCGACGAGTTCCTCGTCCGGTGCGCCCAGCCGGGCGCGTAGCCCCGCATTTCGGTTTTCATGCGCGCCCAGGCGCAGCCTGGCGCGCCTTCCGGCCACATAGAAAAGGCGCGTACCCCCACGGATGCCTTCGGTGCCTAGGAGCTTGAGGGCCTCGATCTCGCCGGTGTGGCGCAGGTGGGTGCCGCCGCAGGTGTTCAGGTCCACGCCGGCGATCTGCACCAGGCGGATGTCCCCGCTGTGGCCCTCGGGCAGGCCCCGGGAACGCACGGGCTCCTGCCCGTATGCCTCGGGGCTCACCCAGCGGGCCGAGACCTCGCGGCAGGCGCGGATCTCCGCCGCCACGGCCTCCTCCAGCCGGAGCATCTCGCCGGGCCCGATGGACGGCGCGTTCAGCTCGATGTCACAGACCGTCGCGCCCAGATGGAAGGCGGTGGTCTCCCACTTGAACTGGTCCTGGGCCACCGCCGTGAGCAGGTGCTGGCCCGTGTGCTGCTGCATGTGATCGAAGCGGCGGAACCAGTCCAGTTTGAGTGAGGCCGGACCTACCGGAATGGTGGCCTCCAGGTAGTGGCGGATCTCGCCCTCCCGCTTCTGCACATCCACCACGGCCATGCCGTTCACCGCGCCCAGGTCGCAGGGCTGGCCCCCACCCTCGGGGTAGAAGACCGTGTCTTCGAGGATGGCGAAGGGCCGCCCATTCTCCTCACCCATGCGCAGGATGCGGGTCTCCAGGGAGGCGGCAAAAGGATTGCGTTCGTAGGCGGGAAAGGAGCTCATCCGGCGAGCCTAGCACAGCGGCGCTGATAGGCTGGAGGGGTCGCCATGTCCCATATCCCCCTCCCCGAACGCCTCCGCCCGACCACCCTCGATGAGGTGGTGGGACAGGCCCATCTGCTGGGCCCCAAGGGCGCGCTGACGCGACTCACGGCGGGCGGACGGTTGCCCTCCATGGTGATGTGGGGACCGCCGGGCACGGGCAAGACGACGTTGGCGCGCATCCTGGCGGAGGCCACGGGCCACGGCTTCATGGAGTTCTCAGGGGCCAGCGGCAGCGCGGCGGAGCTGAAGAAATTCCTGTTGGACCAGAAATCCATGCCGCTCTTCAAAGCCGCGCCACCGGTGCTTTTTCTGGATGAGATCCATCGCTTCAACCGCGCGCAGCAGGACATCCTGCTGCCCTTTTTGGAGCGGGGCGAAGCCATCCTCATCGGCGCCACCACCGAGAACCCGGCCTTCTATTTGAATCCCGCGTTGCGTAGCCGCTGCCAACTCTTCGACTTGAAGGCCCTGGAGCCCGACCACATCCGCGCCGTGCTGGAGCGCGCCGTCGTGCACGAAAAACTCAATCCGCCGCCCCCTCC